>JAVEPM010000013.1:0-49495 GCA_034008115.1 Methanolobus sp. | reverse complement strand
CCATCCCGAACACAGAAGATAAGCCCGTCAGCGTTCCTTACTGTACTGAAGTATGAGAGTCTTCGGGAACTCTGGATCGCTGCCAACTCACTCAACACTAACTACTATTTTCTTTTTCTAAATTGATCTTAACGTGAACTAATATATTTCTTATTCTGATATTATTGGTTTCTGGTATCTGTTAACATTTTTTTGAATATGCATGTATATGGTGATAATCATAAATTCAATTGTAATCCTAAATTAGGTGTTGTGCTTTGGGGTAGCATTTGAAAATATGGGTCTTGCAATTGCCTTGGGAGTTGGGATTGGAGCAGGACTAAATTTAATGAAATATAAAAAAATAATTGAAAATCTATATTCATAATTAAGAGTCATCTTTTGTATTAATCATTCTTAACTTTAAAGGAGTAAAATATATTTTTCTTATTTTCTTAGGAGTATACTTTCATCGATTGGATAGTATTCTGTGGCTGAGCTAATAAGTTCCGCTGCTGTATTCCTTTCAAAAGAATGGACTTCAACACGTACTCCACAGGCTTTAAGATGATTTACCAGAGCTGTAAAATCCCCGTCACCACTGACAATCACAACAGTATCTACTTTTTCGGATATGGCTATTGCATCAATGGCTATTCCCATATCCCAATCACCTTTAGTTGATCCATCTGGTCTTATTTTAAGTTGTTTGGATCTTAGTTCCCATCCAAAGTTTCTTAAATGGTATTTGAATCCAGACTGGTCAATGTCCTCTGTTTCTACAAGATAGGCAATTGCCCTTACAAGTTGTCTGCCTTTAAGCACCGTGGCAAGCAATTTTTCATAGTCCAGGCGGCTGTCAGAATAATTATTTCTTGCAGAATAGAACATGTTCTGTACATCGGCAAACACGGCAAGTCTCTGGCTTCTGAATATATCTTTTTCATTGTAATCTGTATTGACCATAGTTTGCTTCTCCATCAGAAATTCTGTATCTTACCTATATATCTAATCCTATCTAAAAGTATAGTTGCTCTTATACCTTGCAGTGAACATTTAAGCTTGGAAAGCATTATGGCATTTGAACTTTATATCTTTATCTTCTTTACCTTTTAGGAGGAATAACATGGGCTTATTCAACAGGATGGGAACAGTAATTAAATCAAAAATGAATAAATTAGTGAATCGAATGGAAGATCCCCGGGAAACACTAGATTATTCTTATGAGAAACAACTGGAACTGCTACAGGATGTAAAAAGAGGCGTTGCAGAGGTTACAACATCAAAAAAGAGACTTCAATTGCAGCGATCGAAATTATCACAGAGCATTGAGAAACTTGATGGGCAGGCAAAGGAAGCTATACAGGCTGACAGAGAAGATCTGGCACGTATGGCTCTTGAAAGGAAGAGTGCTCTTGCAACACAGATACAGGGTCTTGATCAGCAGATCGCCGACCTTGAAAAGGAACAAGAAAAACTCGTTGCAGCTGAGAAGCGCCTTTCGACTAAAGTAGAAGTGTTTAGGACAAAGAAGGAAACTATTAAAGCCCAGTATTCTGCAGCTGAAGCTCAAGTCAAGATAAATGAATCCGTATCCGGTATAAGTGAGGAGATGGCTGATGTGGGTATGGCAATAGAAAGAGCTGAGGACAAAACAGACCAGATGAAAGCTCGTGCATCTGCACTTGATGAGCTCATAGAAGTGGGTACGCTTGATGATCTTACAAGCAGTGGCGATGATATTGACAGAGAACTTGCAAAAATAAATGCCAATTCAAGTGTTGAGCTTGAACTTGAGAAACTTAAAAAGGAGGCAGGTAAATGATCATAAGGATAGTTAGTGAAGGCCAGTATGAAGTACCTAGCAGTTTTTTCGATGAACTGAATGCGATTGATAATTCAATAGTGGAACTCGTATCTCAAGAAAATGAAAATGATTATAGAAAAGAACTCTCAAAGCTCATTGATATGATAAAAACCAATGGAAAGCAGCTTGATGATTCTGATATTGTGGAATCCAATGTTATTGTACCACCCAGTGACCTGACATTCGAGGAAGCAAAGGATATTTTTACAGGTGTCGGGGTTTTTGAAGACTGAAATATGCCTTAATTAGTATTGATCGAACACATTGGTTTATGGCTTAAAAAGGCATACCCCAGAGGGGATACCATTTCCCCACTTCTTTTTCAATTGGGAGTTCCTTTTCCATTAACGATTTGAGCCTGAGTTCCATTGAATTATCCCTTTTGCTCTTTCCTGTGGGAACGAAAGGATAGTAATTTCCTTGTTTGAAGTTATATATCCAGTAAACCGGTCCGTTACTTTCAAACCTGTAAACTGCACACAGTATCTGTTCCCCAAAATTCTGTTCTATAAGGGTCTGGGATATCATATGTATGTTAGTCACAAGGTCTTCAAAGTCCTTATCTTTCAATATCGCCCATAAGAAATTGTATTCATCCTTTTGAATCTCATATTCTGTTCCAGTTTCTTTGCTACTGAACCTGAGAAGCTGCTCTATTTCTTCTTTTGTGTTCTGGTATTTTGACATATCCATAGATTTGAAACATATCCCTGCTACTGCAGAAGGTTTCAGATTCAGGTTCATTTCAAGAGTAATGACTGCAGTTGACATAGCAAAAAGCCTGTCCGTTTTTGCTTCAGGCACTTTGCTTCTTCCAAGCACAGAATTAAGCATATCACGAAAACCCATCAGAGCTCAATCTCCCTTTGTATCTTCTCAAGCGCAGCAATCCTTTTATCCATGGATGGGTGAGTTGATATCAGATTCATTACAGAACCGGATACTGCAGCAGGTATTATGAAAAAGGCATTCATGCCTTCGACCTTACGAAGGTCTTCAGTAGGTACATTTTCCATTGTTCCACTTATCTTTCTTAGTGCAGAGATAAGGTTCACAGGATTTCCGGTTATGGCTGCAGATCCTCTGTCTGCTGCAAATTCCCTGTACCTCGAAAGAGCACGAATAAGAAGGAAACTGATGATCCATACCAATATTGAAACAATCCATACCACTACTAAACCATTATTTGAATTCTTGCGATTTCCTCCAAAACCTCCAAAGTAAAAACTGTATCTAACAATATAGAATGCCAGGGTGGAGATGAAACTGGCAATCGTCAATATTGCCATGTCCCTGTTTTTCACATGGCTCAGTTCATGTGCAAGCACTGCTTCCAGTTCTCTCTGGTCAAGCTTGCGCATAAGTCCTGTGGTAACAGCAACAACAGCATTCTTTGGACCTCTTCCGGTTGCAAAGGCGTTGGGTACCGAGCTGTCTACAATTGCGAGTTTAGGTTTTGGCAAACCTGCGATAACACATAGTCTGGTGATTGTTTCATGGAACTTTGGTTCCTCTGATTCTGAAACAACTCTTGCGTTCATTGTCATAAGAACCAGCTTATCCGAGTAATAGTACTGTGCTCCCATGAACAATGCGATGAACAGGAGTATGAATATCTGGGGTGCACCCATGGACGCAAGGAAAACCAGGAAAGCAAGATAAACTGCTGCTAACAGGAACATTGTCAGTATCATTCTTCCTTCCAGTCCGATATCTTTTTTCCATTCTACCATTTCAAAGCCTCTTATTGATAATCCAATATAACTTATATATCATCTAAATGGAGTAATCCTTTTTGCCAGTCATTGATTATTTTGTCAGCAGCTCTATTCTCATCAATTTTGCCCTTTTTCTTCAGGAAATTACTTTGTAATCCTATCATTTCAAGTATGTCATAGGAATTCTCATCTACGATGCTTATCTTGTAGAATGATTCAAGTGTTCCCTTGCTTTGCGCTAAGAGTTTTTCGATAATCATCAGTGCTACTCCTATGGGATCTTTCAGGTGAGTTGAATCCTTAATTCCCAGCAGTCCCTGTATGTATTCATCATGTTCGTCCAGAGGAAAAACGCCTGGGGTATCCAGGAATACAATACGTGAACCTGCATTGATTATCTGTACTCCTTTTGTATGCCCGGATATTGATGATGTCGGAGCTTTACCCCTTCCGACAACGCTGTTGATAACCGAGGATTTTCCGGTATTTGGGTATCCTATACAACCAACTTTTATGTTCCGGTCCTGTATATCTGCAACTTCCAGTATTTTAAATCTCAACATTGTGGTCCCATATTTCTCTTTTGAGGATACAAAAACAGTAGGTGCTATTTTTGTCATGCGGGATTTTGCCTTTTCAAGTTTATCCTTTGATACAAGGTCGCATTTATTGAGTACTATGATAAACGGTTTATTGAGACGTCCAAGTTCACGTTCTATCTCACTATTCCTGGTATCATCGGGAAAACGGGCATCAACTACTTCCAGAAGTATGTCTGATTTCTTGATGACATCCTTCACTATCATTCTTTGACTTGCCATGATTTGTTCTCAGTTCAGAAAAGTGATATGATTCTGCATCTTCATACTCTTTGAAAGGATATAGTTTCTTTGATTCAATGTTTCAATGCAATGTGAGGTCGTCTAATTAAATTATGCCTTATCTGTTAGATTATCTCAGTTGAAGTACAGGATATTGCTTATGAGTGGAAAATGTTGGTATGTGGTTTGGTGAAGATGTAGCTGATACGGGTAAGCAGTTGATTTTTGATCGTTTCAAACTCTTTGCTGAAAAGAAAAAATAGTCAAGGTTTCAGGTCTTGTTCTTGCAATTCCTTAAAAGATTGTTGAATTGCACGATGGAAAAATAGGTATTATGATAAGCCTTCGGGCAAAAGTAGTGTATTTGGGCAATAGTCAAGAGAGCATACGGTCTTATTTTCCAATATCCTCGTACCAGATGTCCGGCTTTTCACGAATGAATTCTCTCATAATTTCCTTGCATTCTGCTATGTCAAGATCGATAACTTCGACACCGTGCTCTTTCATAAAGTCGGAGGCTCCTTCAAAAGTATCTGATTCACCTGCAATGACCTTCTTAATTCCAAATTGCACTATTGCTCCTGCACAAAGATAACATGGCATTAGTGTTGAATAAATAATTGTATCATCATATTTTCCAATTCTTCCAGCACTGCGGATGCAGTCTATCTCAGCATGAGCCATCGGATCATTATGTTGCACTCTTCTGTTGTGTCCTTTGCCGATGATCTCTCCATTTCTGACAAGAACAGAGCCAATGGGAATTCCTCCTTCTTTTAGTCCGCTTTTTGCCTCTTCTATAGCAACTTGCATTAATTCGTCCATAATTATTCTCCTGAGTTTTAATATAGGAAATTATAATATATTTTTATTTAGATATATAATTTGTTATTGCACATGAGTAAACCTACCGTTTTTATTAAAACAGTGTCAGCTTGAAATTCATTTTATTTACTTATTTATTTATTTATTTATTTATTTATTTATGTATTTATGTATTTATTTATTTATGAAATCTATATTTTACGTTTTCATGAAAGCTGTTGAGGACAGATGTATAAACTATCACAAAGCAAAACGCTAATAAAAATATCATTCGAAATTGAACATATTATTGAATTATATCTTTATTTATTCTGAACACACGATCATTCTTGCGAACAATATCTTCTACTTTTAAACCAATTTCGTTCCCGTTTTCAATTGAATTAACACTTCCTCCCTCATAAACAATGGATCTAACTTCCTGTTCCAGATAAGTGGTACTACCCTCAAATATGATCTGATCTCCAACACTTAATCCTTTTTCCAGTAGCTTCACGGCTGCTGCAGACATCTTTGGGTAGTAGTTTGTAACTACTCCTACGGCTTCTCTCTTTATTGGTGAAGCATTCATGTTAGAATCATATGCCAGACTGTCAGGTCCTGGATATCCAAAATAGAAGCCAGTTGAAAAGCCCCTGTTATACTCAAGTGCCAGTTTCTCTTTCAGGGGAACAATTTTGCTTTTATTATAGGTGCCATCTATGAAGAAATCAAGTGCCTGGCGATAAGATCTTGAAACGGTTGATGTATATCCTGGGTTTCGGAGTCTTCCTTCAACCTTGAAGGCATCGACACCTGTTTTGACAAGTTCAGGTATGTGTTCTATCATACAGAGGTCCTTTGCGCTCATTAGATATTTACCTTCAATATCAACGATTGCTCCGTTATCCGAATGCAGGGACCATTCCCAGCGACATGGCTGGCTACATTCTCCACAGTTACCTGACTTTCCAAGCAGATATGCCGAAAGATAACACCTGCCGGAAATGGACTGGCACATGGCTCCGTGAACGAATACTTCAAGTTCGATCTTGGTATCTTCTTTAATCTGTTTTATTTGCTCTAAACTAAGTTCCCGTGCAAGCACTACTCTGCTGGCCCCAAGGGATCTGTAGAACTCTGCAGTGATCTGGTTCGAGACATTTGCCTGGGTTGATATATGTATTTTCAGGTCTTTATCAGCAGCTTTGCTTATCGTTGCAGGGTCCCATGCGATAACAGCATCCACATTTGCAGAAGCAGCACATTCAAGTACTTCATCCAGTTCTTTGAGTTCTTCGGGGTATATTACGGAATTTACTGCAAGGTATCCTTTCATTTTGTTTTTGTGTATCTCTTCAATAAAAGAAGCAAGCTTTTCAGTTGTTATCTCCTGTGCTCTGGACCTGAGGCTCAACCTGTCAAGTGAGAAATAAACCGCATCTGCATGTTTTTTACATGCTTTTAAAGCTGCCAGATTCTTTACACCCATCACAAGTTCCGGTATTTTGCTTTCGTTTTTATCAGAAGACATTATGATAGGGATTTAAATTAAGATTTAAATTACTTGTGTTGGGAGAGCAAGTTCAATTGTTCAGTGGACAACAATTATTTTAAAATAGCAAATTATATATACCATTGAACACTATATCGTGGTATCAACTAATATTAGGGATGCCTAATATCATGAATGAATCTGAAATTGCTGTTATTCATTAAACATAACTTTTAGAAAACGATAGAGGTAAAAAATGGCTCCGATCATACCACTTGTAATGATGCCGGAAGGCAAGGATAGCAAGATCATTTCTATCAATGCAGGTAAATGTCTGCTTAATCGTCTCAGATCTATGGGATTTATAGAGAACACTGTTCTTAAAGTGAAAAGAGGTACAAATGGTTGTCTAATTGTATCCGTTAACGGATGCGATTACGCCCTTGGATTTGGAATGGCTTCAAAGATCATGGTGCAGGAATATTCTGCATAAAAGTTCTTCTCATTCTTTTTTGATCTTTATGCATTGAAATAAAAAAAGATGAAGCTTTGTGAGCTTCATTTTGATTAACTTATTCTTCCCTTCTCTGGAATACGAATGCAAGTCCGAGTATTGCAGCTACAGGGAGCGCAATTGTTGGGAATTCAGGAATTTCTGTGTTAGGACAGTTATATCCGTATTTGTAAACTGTTACATGACCGTTATGAACATCGTTAACAGCGTTTACATTTGGGTTCTTTATCTCGATCTTGTGGGTAGTGCTTTGCAGACCAGTGATCTTCAATGATCTTATTTTCTGTGCATCTATGGGCTGTTCCGTTGCAACGTTTGCCCAGGTGTCGCCTCCCCATACTTTTTCATCATCGACATAAACTTCTGCGTATCCATCATTTTCGTCGCTTGCAAAAACTATGCAGAAACAGTCAGTAGGATTTTCTGTATTAATGGTCATATAACCATTTTCACCTATTATAGCAAGTCTTCCGTCTGCATCTGTCCATGTGTTGCCTATGACACTACTGCTGAAATAGGATTCAAAGCCGCTTGTTATGCTGTTATGATTGCCGTATGTCCATACAGCAAGGTCACATTCTTCATCGATCAATTCAGCAGATGCTGTAGCTTGTGCAACTGCTGAAGCTGTTCCAATTATCATCAATGCTGCTATCAACATCAAAGTGATCTTTTTTAAGTTCGTATTTTTCATATCATACCACCAATCTTAATCGGTATTTTCAATATCATACACGATGTATATAAACACTTTGTATAATTTGTGGATGTTATGATGATGCTCATAATCATTTAGTTATTCTTACAAAGTAACTGCAGTGCAGTTCTTGTATGTAAAAAAAGAAAGAAAGAAAGAAAGAAAGAAATCTTGCCAAAAATCAAATGAAAAAAGGGTTCAAAATTGTTTTTTGTTCCCGCTTGGTCCTCTCATGTAATTGCCAAATTCTGAATCTACAAGTTGAATTCCATTGAAAACGGGTCCGTCTTTGCAGACTCGAAGCCCTGCCTTGTCCATGCAGCATGCACCACAAACTCCAATTCCACACTTGAAATATCTATGAAGGCTGAATTCTGTCTTTTCGAGAGCTTCCTCTTTTTCCAGCATATCGAAAATGCATTTCATCATCATTTCAGGACCACAGGTGTATATCTTGTTATAGGCCGCTACGTCAGTCTCAGTAAGAATATCGGTTACAAATCCGCACCTGTGTGCAGAGCCATCATCAGTTGTCAGGTGTAGTTCCCCGCAGGATGCAAACCTGTCTGCAAAGAGTAGTTCATCAGCATTTCTTGCTCCAAGTATAATGCTCATGCAAATTCCTTTTGATGCTGCATATTCTGCAAGTGGTGCAAGTGGTGCTGCACCTACCCCACCAGCTATCACAAGTATCTTTTCATCCTTTTCTGGCAAAGTAAAACCTGTTCCAAAAGGACCCCTTATACCAAGTTCAGATCCTTCTTCAAGGGCAAATAGTTTTTCAGTGGCATCACCAATTTTTTGCACAGTAATGGAGTTTTTACTCGAAAGTGTCATGGGAATCTCATCCACACCATGTATCCACACCATAACGAACTGGCCGGCAATTGCTTCATCGAACGATCTGTCAAAGACAAAGGTCCTTGTTGATAGGGTTTCTTTGATGATCTTAATTATTTTGACGTTAATGGGGTACATTATATCCTCTCATGTGCAATCCCGATGATATCTGTTATATCGCTGTACTCTTTTTCAGAAATGAATTTTTCGATTCCCGTGGAAATGGAGCTGAATACTTCCAGTCCTTCGTAGACTGCAGAGCCTATTTGTACCGCACTGGCACCTGCCATCATCATTTCAATGGCATCTTCCCAGGTGTAAACGCCTCCAACACCAATAATGGATATGTCAAGAGCAGTATACAGGTCATAGACACATTTCAATGCAACTGGCTTCACAGCACGTCCGGAAAGTCCACCGAACCTGTTGCCAAGTATAGGGTATCCACTGTTGATGTCAATTGCCATTCCTTTTACAGTATTGATGGCAACAACTGCATCAGCTCCACCCCTTTGTGCTGCTTCTCCAATTGTTACAATATCCGTGACATTGGGTGTTAGTTTCACCCAAACAGGGACATCCACAGCATCCCTAACTGTTTTGGTGATGCTTTCCACAGCATCTGGATTAGTTCCCACAGAAGCTCCATATCCCAATGCATGAGGGCAACTTACATTCAGCTCAAATGCATCGGGCTTTGAATCTGCAAGTCCCATGGCAACATCTACAAACTCTTCTTCAGTGCTGCCAAATATGCTTGCAATAACCGGAGTATCTGTCTGGTTCTTTGCTATTGCAAGCTCACTCTTAAAATCAGGATAGGAAGGATTTGGTAATCCCATGGCATTTAAAAATCCATATCCAAGGTCTATCATACTTGGGTTCTTATGTCCTTCTTTAGGCTCAGGACCAACGGATTTTGTTACAACCGCGCCAGCTCCCTTATTTGCAACACGTATAAGAGATGCACCGGTGGTGCCCATTATGCCGGCAGCCAGTATTGTAGGATTTTTGAGCCTTATTCCGGTAATATCTATCATATTAATCTTGCATTTCATAAGCATTTCCAGATTCTAGCTGGCATATTGCTCTCTGTACAAGTTCCTTGCCGCCCATCTGCACCAGTTCTCTTCCGATTATTTTTGCAAATTCCTGATACCTGTCTACAGGGATTACCTCATCAATACGTATATGCTCCGAGCCATCCAGTGCCAGTACTTCACAACATATACTGATCTCATCTTCGTTGATGAAATGTGCAAAGGAGCCTATAGGGGCTATGCATCCCCCTTCAATATCCGTGATGACTATGCGCTCTACTTCTGTCTCTATCCTTGTTCTCTGGTGATCAAGCCTGGATGTTGCTTCCTCTGCTTCAGTTCCGGTCGGAGTTACCACGGCAATGGTTCCCTGGTTTGCAGAAGGGCAGAAGAATTGGGAACCAAGCTGCTCGACGTCCATTTCCCAGCCCATTCTCTGAAGACCTGCTTCTGCAAGCAGGATACCATCATAAAGACCTTCTTCAAGTTTTCTTATTCTGGTGTTGATGTTACCTCTAAGGTCCTGGACGTTAAGGTCCGGGCGATACCTGAGTATCTGTGCCCTTCTGCGCATGGATGAGGTACCAAGTACAGCCCCTTCAGGAAGTTCATCCATTCTGGAGCCGTCTGTTGTGAGCAATACATCATAAGGAGAATCACGCTTTAACACTGCAGAGATGGATAATCCTTCAGGACGAATTGTAGGGAGGTCTTTCATGGAGTGGACTGCTATGTCAATTTCACCATTGAACATCCTGTTATCGAGTTCCCTGACAAATGCACCAACACCTGGCACCTCATGCAGTGGCCTGTCTGTAAAAGCATCTCCTGTTGTTGTGATTATTTTTCTGGTCGTGCTAACTCTTATTTCTGAAAGGAGGCTTTCAATGGTCTCTGTCTGTGCAAGGGCCAGGGCACTTCCACGGGTTCCTATTATCATCTTGCTTCACCGCTCATTTGAGGTTTGCTTCATAAGCAAGTAATGTTTTCTCAATATCATCTTCAGTATGTGCAGTTGAAATGAAATTCGTCTCGAACTGTGATGGGGGAATGAAAACTCCGCTATCAAGCATCTTGAAGAAGAATTTAAGGTATCCTTCCTTATCGCATTTGAGCACATCCTGATAGTTCAGTGGCTTGTCGCCAAAGAATATTTTGAACATGGATGCAATACCAACTACATTGTAATCAAGTCCAAGGTCTGCCACAATTTCATATAAGCTGCTTCTCATCATCTCACCGGTGGCATTGAGCTTCTTATGAACCTCTTCTTTCTCAAGCACGTCAAGAACTGTAAGTCCCGCTGCAACTGAGGCCGGGCTTCCGCTGAAGGTTCCTGCCTGGTATACACTTCCGGAAGGTGCTATCATCTCCATGATCTCTTTCTTCCCTCCGAAAACACCAATTGGCAGTCCGCCACCGATAATCTTACCAAGGGTTGTCATATCAGGTGTTACTCCAAAATATTCCTGTGCTCCTCCCATTGCAAGTCTGAAACCGGTTATCACTTCATCAAAGATAAGCACTACATCGTTCTCTTCAGTTAGTTTGCGTACATCCTTTAGGTAGCCAGCATCTGGGAGTATGGGGCCTATGTTACCCATTACCGGTTCTATGATGAGTGCGGCAAGTTCATCCTGATTTTTCTCAATGACTGTTGTAAGTGCTTCTATGTCATTGAATGGTACCTGAAGTGTATTTTTTGTAAAATCCTCAGGTATTCCCAGAGAGTCTGGTTTTCCAAGTGTTGTGGCACCTGAGCCGGCTTTTACCAGTACTGCATCATGTGCTCCGTGGAATCCACCTTCTATCTTAATGAATTTGTTCTTGCCTGTGAACCCTCTCGCTGCACGAAGTGCACTCATGGTTGCTTCAGTTCCTGTGGAAACAAATCTGAGCATGTCGATACTGGGGTATAGTCCTGCTATCTTTTCTGCAAGATCTACTTCCAGTTCAGTAGGGGTGCCGTATAACCAGCCTTTTTCAAGCTGTGATATTATTGCCTGTTTGATAGTTGGGTTTGAGTGTCCGAGTATGTTCGGGCCATATGCAAGACAGTAATCAATGTACTCATTTCCATCTATATCCCTGATCTTTGAACCGCTTGCCGAGTCAGTGTAGAATGGGTATGGTTTGATAGCTCGTACCGGACTGCTGACCCCTCCTGGAATGAGGGTCCTTGCTTTATTATATAGATCTCTGGACTTATCTAATGACATATAAACACCTTACAATTATTTTAATATTTGAGCCATATCCTTGGCAAAATAGCTAATTATCATATCCGCACCTGCACGCTTTATTGACAGGAGGGATTCGTAGATGGCCGCCTTCTCATCGAGCCATCCGTTCCGGGCTGCTGCCTTGAGCATTGCATACTCCCCGCTGACATTATATGCTGCTGTTGGGATCTCGAATTCGTTCTTGAGGCGGTATATTATATCTAAGTATGGAAGCGCCGGTTTAACCATAATTATGTCGGCACCCTCTTCGATATCAAGAGCAGCTTCCATGATTGCCTCATCTGAATTTGCAGGGTCCATCTGGTGAGTAGATCTGTCCCCAAAACAGCATCCTGACCCAGCTGCATCTCTGAAAGGTCCGTAGAATGATGAAGAATACTTTGCAGCATAGGACATGATCGGGGTGTTATGGAATGAGTTGTCGTCGAGTGCACTGCGAATTGCGCTTATCATACCATCCATCATTCCTGATGGTGCCACCATATCAGCGCCGGCTTTTGCATGGCTGACTGCTGTCTTTCCCAGCAGAGGCAATGTAGGGTCGTTCATTATCTCTTCTGTATCGTAGTTCACCATTCCACAATGTCCATGGCTGGTGTATTCACAGAGGCATACATCAGTAATAACAAGCATATCCTTGCCAAGTTCATTTTTGATCTCACGCACAGCACGCTGCACAACATCATCATCGCCCCATGCACTGCTTCCCTGCTCATCTTTTGTTTTTGGTATACCAAAAAGCATCATTGCTGGTATGCCAAGTTCAGCAACTTCCTTTGCATCGTCAGCTATCTTTTCCACCGGTAGATTGAAAACACCAGGCATGGACGACACTTCTTTTGGGGAGTTGATCGTCTCATTGACAAACACGGGATATATCAGATCATTGACCGTTAAGGAAGTTTCGCGTACCAGATCTTTGATCTTGCCAGTTCTTAGTCTTCTCATTCTGTGCTGGGGAAACATTTTATCATCTCATCTTTATTCTTTGTATATAAGCTGGATTTTTCAATGTTGAATAATTTACTCACTGTATCCAGCAGTTCATCATCGCCTGTTTCTGCTGCATATCTGAGGACCTTTGTGGGTTCTGCAAGGATTTTATTTATTATTGAGTGGGTAAGATTTTCTATAATTTTACTCTCTATCTCACCAATCGTGTGATATGCACTCAGTTTAGTTATAGCCTTCTCTTTTTCATGTATGCGGAGCTTGTATGATTGCGCATAGAGCTTGGATACAAGATGATCTGCTTTTTGTTGTTTGTACTGTTTATTGAGCAGACAGAATTCTTCTTCAATGATTTTCTGGGCTTTTTTAGCCTCTCCCATTCTTAGTTCAAGGTTCTTCTCATTGATGACCCTCAAGTTATCTATATTATATAGGGTGACATAGGGTATGTCTTTTATAGAAGGGTCTATATCCCTTGGATTTGCGATATCTATAAAAAGAATTTCTTTTTCCCTGTAACTCATGGCCTTTTCAACCTGTTCGTATTTCAGGACAAAGTGAGGTGCACCGGTTGCACTTATAACTACATCTGCTTTCCTCAGATTCTCATTAATCTGGTCAAAGTTCACTGCATGCCCTCCCATCTCATCTGCAAGTTGTTTTGCTGCTTCATACGTACGGTTAGCAATATACATCAATTTAATTTCCCTGTGGGAAAGTGCACGTGTGACAAGCGCCCCCATCTCTCCTGTGCCGATAACAAGTACCATCTTGTCCTTGAGATCTCCTACGGTTTCCTCAGCAAGGTCTACAGAGGCAGACGCAATTGAAAGTGCCCCGTGGTTTATCTCGGTTTCAGTTCTTACACGCTTACCTACCTGGATGGCTTTGCTGAATGCGGTATCCAACATCTTTCCGGTGGTTCCAAGTTTCTTTGCAACCAGATAGAGGTCCTTTATCTGTCCAAGTATCTGGTCTTCTCCTATTATCATGGACTTAAGTCCAGATGCCAGGTTTAACAGATGCATTATGGATTCTTCATGATCAAAAAAGTCAACAATGTTCGAAGAAAGCCCCATTTTCTTTGCAAATTGGAACAAAACACTGCTTCCCTTTTGGGATACAATGTATATTTCCACACGATTACAGGTCTTAAGTACTACACATTCATGGACCAGATCATTGGAATGCAGATTCTTTAGCATTTTCTCGATGTCCCCGTTCCATGCTTCCTCGATTTCTTCTACAGTTGCTTTGGAATGGGTGATCACCATACTGGTTATTTCAGTCATGGGCACCTCATGTTTTTATAATGATTCAAATGGCAGTGGATATGGTACATGTTCATCTGGCTTTCTCGCTTATTTTCTTCCTTACTATATCCTGTGCTATTTTAAACCCTTTTTCATAGGATTCTTTCAGTGCAGCCCATAGCTCTTCACTCTCGAGTATGTCCCACAGTATATTTTTTCTATCTCTCTGATCAGGAACTTCATTCTTAAGGTATGTCCTCATCTCATCCTGTATCTTGATCATATCTGCAAATTCAGGAGTGATGATCTTCTCTACCTGCTGTCTTGTGAATCTGGAAAATGCAGGGCTTGATCCTGCTGTGGAAATACTGATGGTCAGTCCTCCACGCTTAATTACAGCAGGAATTGTTACATCTCCAATGGCATCTACTTCATTAGTTAGAATTCCATATATTTTTGAAAGATTCACTATTCTTTCGTTTATGCTCCTGTCATTGGTTGCAGGTACTACAAGAAAAGCATCTTTTATGATCTCATTGATGTCTGCATCAGTGAGCTTCCCGGCATCTGCCTTGATAAGTGTGACATTGTTCTTGCGTTCCAGCTCAAAAAAAGTATCGGAATAACTGCGGCTTACAACTGTCACAGCTGTATATGCTGAGAAGAGCTTAACTTTTCTTTCTCCGACCGATCCACTTCCAAAAATAACGACCTTCTTATCGTTCATATCTATCAGCAGTGGCAGGAAGTGGTTCTTGTCTTTCATATCTCCATCTCCGGGAATGCTTGCCTTCTGCTTTTTTTTGTAAATTAGTTAAAGATTGCGATTATAATCTAACTCCGGTTTTTTTGAATTCCCTGTCACTAAAAAGAAGTTTGTAATCTTTGATGTCTGTGGCTTTGGATATCTTTGCTGCAATCTCATAACATTCTTCTTTGGTATATGAATGCACCATTGTGAAAAGATTATAATCCCAACCCGGGACCCTTGGTCTCTCATAACAGTGTGTGACCTCTGAAAAGCTTGCCATGATCGTTCCGACTTCATCTGTCATCTCATCAGCTACGTTCCAGACACACATGGCGTTTGCAAGAATTCCGATATCTCTGTGACCAATGGATGCACCAAACCTGCGGATGATCTCTTCTTGCTTCATCTTTTCGAGGCGTTTGATGATCTCCTTTTCACTAATTCCAAGTTCAATGGAGATATCTGCAAAAGGTGATCTTTTAATTGGGATGCCGTTCTGTGTCAGTTTTATTATCCTCTCATCAATCTCATCCATTCTATCACCAGATGTTAAATTTCACTCCGATCTTGAACAGTTTTTTCGTAGGCAGGTCGATGAATTCAAGTCCTGTTCTTTCCCGAAGTTCTTCCAGTATATTATCTATCCTTCTTCTGCTAGGTGCGGATATTGTGAACCAGATATTGAATTTACCAGGGCGGTGGTAGTTGTGGGATACTTCATGATACTCATTGATGTAAGCTGCAACCTCATCCACTTTATCTTCAGGAACAGTAGCCGCTACAAGGGTGCTTGTGCCGCCAATTCCTTTGCGGTTGATAATAGGTCCTATTTTTCTGACTGCTCTTTCATTTTGCAGTCGTTCAAGCCTTTTAATCACTTCATTTTCACTGATACCCAGTTGCTCTCCCAGCTTTTGAAATGGCTCGGTTTCCAGTGGAAAATCAAATTGTATTGTATTGAGTATCTTTTTATCAGTATCATCAAGTAATATCATTAAAATCACTGTTTTTTAGGTACATATATACAATAGGGCTCTTCTTCCAGGTAGTCTCCGGTGGCAGCATAGGCACGTGCACGGCAACCCCCACATACTGTATTATATTCACATCTTCCACATTTTCCTTTAAGTTTGGAAACATCACGCAGGTCGTTGAATACTTTAGCGTTCTCCCAGACATCTTTGAAACTCTTTTCTTTTATGTTTCCTGCCAGTACAGGAAGGTATCCACATGGGAAAACATCTCCTGTGCTTGATACAAAACAAAATCCAGTTCCACCAAGGCAACCTTTTGTCATTGCTTCATAGCCGTGTGTCTTCACGCTGATCTCAATACCTTCTTTCTCAGCTCTCTGGCGCATTATTCTGAAATAATGTGGTGCACATGTGGCCTTGAGCTGGATACCTGCATCCTTTTGCCTGTCATAGAACCAGTTTAGTATTCTTTCGTATTCTACAGGGGGGATTTCATCATTTTCAAGTTCCTTGCCTCTGCCTGTGGGGACCAGGAGGAATATGTGAAGAGCATCAGCACCCAGATCCTTTGCCATTTCGAGTATTTCGGGGATCTCATCAATGGTGCGCTTTGTGATTGTGGGGTTTATCTGAAAGCTTACTCCTGCTCCTTTCAGATTTTCTATTCCAGACAATGCACCTTCGAATGCTCCTGGCATGCAACGGAAATCATCATGGGTCTTTGAACTTGAGCCATCAAGACTGATACTAACCCTCTGTATGCCAGCACTTTTTATCTTCTCTGCTATTTCAGCTGTTACCAGTGTCCCGTTGGTGGCCATGGCAACGCGAAGACCTTTTTCGGTGGCATATCTTGCGATATCAAATATATCCTCTCTTACAAGCGGCTCACCACCACTGAGTATAAGGATCGGATCTCCGATTTCCTTTATTTCATCTACGAAATGGAACGCTTCTTTAGTTGTGAGCTCCCCTTCTGGTTTTTTTTCTGTAGATGACCCTCTGCAATGTTTGCACGAAAGGTTACATCCTGCTGTCGTTTCCCATGCTATAAGTCTTGGAGGTTTTACCATAGTTGATCATAAAGTTTTTTGTTCGTATGTTTACATATATATAGGATGGAACTATACTACTGCACACCTATATTAATACTTGATTATCAGGTATGGTCTTTCAATGTACGCATTGATTCATAACTGTTTGTTTATTGCTGCAGGTTTTCTTCTTAATGCAGATGAACAGTAAAGGTTAATCTGATATAGAGGTGATTCTTTATAGATGCGTTAGAAATTGCATTCGCAATCACATGGATTATATTGTCAGCATATGTTGCATACATATTACGTTCTCGTATGAGGATACTGTCCCAATGTCGCAAAATGGCAAAATAATATCATAATGAGGTGCTTTTATGGATAAAAAACAGAAAAGTGTTCTTGCTGTTGCTTTTATTGTTATTGTTGGTTTTGTGGGTCTCTGGAATGTGAACCTTTCCGAGGGTTATCCTATGATCTCTGAGCTATCGGAAAATTCCGATAAATATGTGGGACGTGACATTAACACTATGGGTACGGTCAAGAATGAAACTCTGGAGATATCCACTGGGGGTACTTCTTTTATGCTTCAGGATCTTGAAGACCCTTCTTTTGAGCTGTATGTTGAATACACAGGTTCGCTTCCAGCCAATTTAGTAGAAGGGCAAAGCATTAGTATAAACGGAAAAATGCTGTCTAATGGATTTATTGAGGCGAATCGGATCGTTGTGAGTTGTCCTTCTAAATACTCAGAATGACTGGATGATATATATGATACAAATAGAAGATCTGGAGGAATATCAGCTTATCAAAGAGGCCAAGGATAGAATGGTTCGCTCCATGGATGATAAGTCCCAGATGAAGAAGATGCTTCTTCATATATGTAGTTCCGGTGGTAAAAACATCAGGCCCATAATGCTGGTGTTGTGTACTGAGTTGTGCGGTGGCAATCCCCGGGATAGTATCAATGCAGCGCTTGCTATTGAGTTTATTCATTCTGCTTCTCTTATACATGATGATGTTCTTGACGGTGGTCTTGTGCGCAGAGGTGTTGAATCAGCACATAAAAAATATGGTGTTCCTGCTGCCATTCTTTGCGGGGATTTTTTGATATCCAAGGCTATATCACTGATCTCCGGTTATGGCAGCAATGCTGTAAATGAATTTGGCAGGGCTGGTATGCATATGGCTGAAGGTGAGACCATTGATATTTCCAGTGTGGATGAGGGATTCAGGGAACAGAACTACTATGAGTGTATCAGTAAGAAAACCGCTTCTCTTTTTGCTGCAAGTGCTGTAATAGGTGCGTATGTTGCAGGTGTGGATGAAGCCATTGCATTAAAGTTACAATCATTTGGTGAGAATGTGGGTAATGCATATCAGATAGTTGATGATCTTCTTGAGTACCTAAACAGACTTGAAGATAAAAGTTCCACTTATGAGTCTGTAACATTGCCTCTTATTTACAGGAGGACAATGGATCATGACTTGGCTGTGGAGAAAACACTGCAGCAAGTGCGCTATTGTGTGCAGAATGCAAAAGACGTCCTTGCTTTTTTCCCTACCTCAGATGCAAGGGAAAAACTGGAGCTTATAACTGATCTTATTACAGTTGATATGCTTCCCGGGGATATTCTTTAATTTTATTTAATTATCAGGTGACTTCATGAGAGTTTATGATAAATCAGTAATTAAAGTTAATGCAAGTACTGAAAACAAAAAAGTGGTTCTTGATGCCGAAGGTCCATTAGCTCCTGTTGCAAAGCCAATTTTAAAGAGGATCAATAAGATCTTCCAGGAAGAAAAGCCGATCCATGCAGATGAGGAAAACATTATATTCTCAACATGGGCTCCCCCTATGCCAGGTGAGATCTTCAATAGGATGATCAGTGCACAGGTGGCTTCTATTCTGAAGAAAAGGGTTCCGGACCAGTTCTCTATAGGTATTACCACACATTGTCCTTATGATTGTATCCATTGTGGTGCGGCTGGTACTGTAGCAGACCCGATCCTGGCATACGATGAGATCAATAGTACCATACAGCAGGCAATTGACCTTGGTTCTTACTACATCGCCTTTGATGGTGGAGAGACCTTGCTTCGAAAGGATCTTGAACACATGGTCGAAAAGGTGGATAAGGCCCGTGCGGTGGCTGCTTGTTTCACATCAGGTTTTAGCTTGACCGAGCAAAGGGCCAGGGATCTGAAGGCAGCAGGTCTTTATGCTGCACACTTGAGTCTGGATAGTCCTGATGAAGCTGAACATGATCGTGTGAGGGGGCGAGAAGGTGCTTTCAAGAACACTGTTAATGGAATAGAGCACGTAGTAAATGCTGGCATTCTTGCCGATCTCTTTGTGGTCGTTTCTCCTCATAACATCGATGACCTTAATGGCTTCTATAATTTTGCGGCAGATATGGGTATGCAGGAAATGTCTATTTATGAGATCATAGCCGTTGGGAGGTGGATGGATCATGAGGATGAGGTCATTAGCACTAAAGACGTTGATCGTCTTGGCAAGTTCCAGAATTCAATGAACAAAAAAGAAGAGGGTCCAAGAGTCACTTCATTCCCCAATTTCATGGGTCCTGATCAGTTCGGTTGTTTTGCAGGCCGAAGATGGATGCATGCAACAGCCGGTGGAGATGTTCTTCCATGCGCATATACCCCTCTCTCTTTTGGGAATATTCGTGAGGAAAAGCTTTCTACAATATGGAATAGAATGGGTCAGCATGAAGCATACAAGTGTTCTGCTGAGTATTGCATGATGCGCAACCCTGAATTTAGGAGCAAATATATTCATAGTATATCTCCGGGAACTCAGCTACCCCTTCGAATGGATAAGTCTATGCATTGAGTTTTGATATCTTTTATTAGCTATGATTAATTGGGATACGATGTCAAGGGACATTATTAATAACGTCATATAATAGATAATTATTATAATTCAAATGATGATCTATTATTATTTTCTGCTTGTTAATGTTCCAAAAACCGAATACTTTATATGGGAGCTAGCAGTAGGAGATGATGATTTATTGGGATAATAAACAATTCATCACATGAGGAATAGCATGGCCAAAGAAAAAATCTTGTCGGAAATCAAAGAAGCAGAAGACAATGCACGAAAAATGATTGACGACGGTAAGAAAAGAAAGAACGACCGTATCGCCAGTGCACGTGCCGAGGCCAGAGAGATAATCAAACAGGCCGAAGTTGATGCACAAATTTCTGTGCAGAGTGCAATGAGTTCTGCAGAACAGTCTATCACTTCAGATAGGAAAAAGATAATCGAGGATGGGGTGCATGAAGCCGAATCTATTGCCAAATCCGCCTCTTCCAAGGTCGATGAAGCCGTCAAATTAATTGTTAACGAGTTTGAGAGGGCAATACATGCTTGAAGTAAAGCAGATGAATCGTGCCGTAATTGTTGGTCATAAAAGCATTTTTAGAGAAACGGTCGATGCTCTGCACAAAGCAAAACTGTTCCAGATAGAAGATTTCAATGAAGATGAATCTGGTCTTCATATTGGCAGACCATTTGATAATATAGATGAGGTTTCCAAGAAACTGATCCAGATAAGATCAATTGCTAACTTGCTGGATATAGACGAGGCAAGTTCAAAGAAACAGGACGAGCAAGCTGTTCTTTCTTCACTTGATGATAATCTTACTAAGCTGGATGCTGAGATCGATCAAATGATCGATCAGAGATCAAAACTTGAGAATGAGCTTAAAGAGATCGAATCTCTTAAGAAAGAGCTAATTCCTTTTGTTAATATTCCTCTTGATCTGGATCTTTATCGTGGCTATGAGCATCTGTCTGTATTCTCTGGATCTGTAAAGGAGGATATTGAGTCTGCAGTTTCCAAGATCATCTCTTCCTATGAGATATTCTACGATGCAGTAAAAGGTACTGTGGTACTCTTTGTGACAAGTGACCGATCAGCAGATGTCTCAGAGCTGCTTGCAGAATATGCTTTCCGGGAACTCAGGGTTCCAAATGTAAGTGGAATGCCATCTGATTCCCTTTCAAGTATTGCATCAAAAGAATCAACTTTGTTGAAGCAGTTAGAAAAGATCGATACAGATATCGAATCTGTCAAACAGAAATATGCTGATTTCATTCTGGCCAGCAACGAGCTCCTTTCCATCGAAGTTCAAAAGTCAGAAGCTCCTCTTAGGATAGCTACTTCGGATAGCACATTTGTTATTGATGGCTGGGTTCCTCAGGAGAATTATGCTGAGCTGGAACGTATTGTAGAATCAGCTACAAATGGACGTGCATTTGTTTCCAAAGAGGAAGTAAAAGAGGAAGATGAAAAGGACATTCCTATTGAATATAATAATTCAAAAACCACTGCTCCTTTCCAGGAGGTCATGGACTTATATTCACGCCCTTCATATAAGGAAATAGACCCCACTGCATTGATATTTATTTCATTTCCGCTCTTTTACGGAATGATTTTGGGTGATATGGGCTATGCATTGTTTCTTATGACCGTTGCATTTATCATTAAAAAGGCAATTTCCTCAGATACTGTCAAATCACTTATGAATATTCTTATATACTGCCAGATATCTGCTTTTTTATTTGGTATAATATATGGTGAAGCTTTTGGATTCTCCATTGCAAGTGTGCATACAGAGCATGGAGTAACTGAAGGATTGATCAAAGGATTTGAAACCATAACTCTGTTTGCATCTCCCATA
Organism: Methanolobus sp.; assembly: GCA_034008115.1. Classification (GTDB taxonomy): domain Archaea; phylum Halobacteriota; class Methanosarcinia; order Methanosarcinales; family Methanosarcinaceae; genus Methanolobus. The sequence goes on along the minus strand of JAVEPM010000013.1, from coordinate 27,801 downwards.
GCAGGGGAAATGATCACTTATCCTGTTCATAGGACACATATTGTTATGACCATGATAGTTGTAACTGTTCTTGTTGGTCTTCTTCACGTCAACTTGGGTTACATAGTAGGTTTTATTAACGTGAATAAAAAACATGGTTTTTCAGAAGCTATGTTTGAAAAGGGCAGCTGGATTGTCGTGGAACTTGGTATCATTCTTGCAGTACTTGGTTACCTGGGCATGCTCCCTACCATAGTAGGAATTGCTGTATTTTTGATAGGTTTCATTATGCTTGTTAAAGGAGAAGGTATTAAAGGCCCCATCGAATTGCCTTCACTTGTAAGTAACCCACTGTCCTACACTCGTATCATAGCTGTGGGATTATCATCAATTTCCATTGCATCAACTGTCAACCTGATCGCTTTTGATATGATGTGGAAGCCAGGTACGCCAATTGGTGTAATGACCATCTTTGCAATTTTAGTGTTCTTATTAGGACACGGTTTAAACTCTGTACTGAGCATTATTGCCCCCGGATTACATGCGCTCAGGTTGCAGTATGTAGAATTCTTCGGAAAATTCTACGAAGGAGGGGGACGAAAGTACGATCCATTTGGATTTATTAGAAAACACACGGAGGAATAAGAAAATGGTAACAGAAACATTATATATGGACCCGGCAGGATTAAAAGCAATTGGCGCAGGAATCGCAATAGGTCTCACTGGTCTGGGATCTGCTATAGCAGAGAAGGATATTGGTTCCGCAGCTATTGGTGCAATGACAGAAAATGAGAGTCTTTTTGGTAAAGGTTTGATCCTTACTGTAATTCCAGAAACGATTGTTATCTTTGGTCTGGTAGTTGCAATTTTGATCATCTAAATTGATTTAAGAGCATTTTTTGCTCTTAAATTTTTTAAAGGTGTTGAGCATGGGACTTGAAACTGTTGTAAATGATGTCATGGATGCTGCACAGGCAGAGGTTTCCCAAATGGATTCCAAGGCAGATGCAGAAGTCTCTCAGATTCTGGAAGAGGCGAGACAAAATGCTAAAAAGATCATGGGTGAACGTCTTGCAAAAGCAGAAGATGACATTAAAAAGATCAGGCAGCAAGAATTATCCAGTGCAAATCTTGAAGTGAAACGCACATTGCTCAATGCACGCAAGGAATTACTCGATAAAGTGTATGTCCAATCTATAGATGCCATATCAAATTTATCTCCAAAAAAGAATGAAGCATTTCTCAAAGCGCTCATAAACAAACATGAAGCTAATGGTATTAAGATATATTCCAATACTGGATCTGAGAAGCTTGTTAAAAAGTTATCTTCACTTGAGTATGCTGGTAATATTGATTGCATTGGCGGTGTTGTCATTGAGAATGAAGATGGTACTGTAAAATTGGATTATACTTACGATGTTATCCTTAAAGGCGTGAATGAGCAGTTGTTGAAAAAGACATCTGATACCTTATTCGGGTGATATCTAAATGCGGTTGTTGCAGAAATTTAAGCTTGGTAAATCCAAAACCCCCACTCCAAAGGGTCGTTCAAACTACCCATATGCTGTTACACGTATACGTGCAATGAAAAGTAAGCTCCTGCCAAAAGAGACCTATCCCAGACTTATGAATATGAGTATTGATGGAATTGCCAGATTCATTGGAGAATCCGAATATAAAGAGGATGTCGATGAATTGGCCAGGCAATATGAGGGTGTAGATCTCATCGAACATGCTCTTAACAGAAATCTTGCTGTAACCTTCACAAAATTACTTAATATTACTGAAGGTGACTTGAATTTCCTAGTGGGCAAGCAGCTTCAAGAATATGATGTATGGAACATAAAGACCGTTCTTCGTGGGAAATATTATGATGCTCCTAAAGAGGAGATACTCGAGGCTATTATTGCAGCAGGAAGGCTAAGTTATACTTTCCTTTCAGAGCTTGCGGCAAAGGGTAGCTATGAGGAAGTGATCTCCGAACTTGCAAATACGGAATATTATCCAATATTGAAGAACTATGATGGTACCAATCTTTCAAAGATTGAAAACCAGCTTGATAAACTTTATTATGCAGGACTTTTCGAGGTTATCAGTGGTTCAAAGTCCAAGGACCGCAAATTATTTGCGGAGTTTATCAGGGTGAATATTGATATTAAGAACCTTATGACGCTTTTCCGTTTGAAGAAATCCGGTGATAATGATATTGAAATAATGGATCTTATGATGGATGGCGGACTCAGGTTGAAGCTTAAGGATATAGAAAAATGGGTCCCTCTTTCATTTGAAGATTTTATTTCCGAACTTAAAAAATATCCTTATTGGGATGTGATCTCAGATGTTGTAAGTCCGGATATGGTTTCGTTGATAGATGTTGAAAGCCGACTTAAAAAATACAGGATAAAATCTGCAGGAAGCTTTTCAAATATTTATCCGCTTTCAATTGTACCAATTATGGACTATATGCTAACCAAAAGGAATGAGGTAAATAACGTGCGGATCATAATACGTGGTAAATCCGCCAACCTCGATGATAATATTATCAAGGAACAATTGGTGATCTGATGGAATTAGCAGTGGTCGGAAATGGCGAGTTTGTAACTGGTTTCAGACTGGCCGGTATCAAGAAAATTTTTGAAGTTAATGATGACGAACTTGAAACTACAGTAGGGGACATACTTAAGGATCGAGAAGTCGGCATTCTGGTAATGCACGGTGATGATCTTGTTAAACTACCGGAGATGTTGAGAAACACTATCAATGACTCTGTTGAGCCAACTGTTGTGACTCTTGGAGGTAGTGGTGAAAGTTCGAACTTAAGGGAAAAAATAAAGCAATCGGTAGGTGTAGATTTGTGGAAATGAAAGGTGAAATTTATCGTGTGGCCGGACCAGTTGTCACTATCAGAGGTATCAAGCCAAAAATGTACGATGTGGTGCATGTTGGTCATGAAGGTTTAATGGGTGAAGTTATCAAAATAGATCATGATAAGTCCATTGTTCAGGTATATGAGGATACATCTGGTCTCAAACCAGGTGAACCTGTGGTGAACACTGGAATGTCTCTCTCTGTAGAACTTGGTCCTGGTTTATTGGAAAGTATCTATGATGGTATTCAGAGACCTCTGAAAGTACTCCAGGAAAAGATGGGAAACTTCATTGACAGAGGTGTTACAGCTCCTGGTCTTGACCGTGAAAAAGTATGGTCATTCAAAGCTACCGTATCAAGTGGCGATTTCGTAAAAGGCGGTTCAGTTATTGGTGTTGTGCAGGAAACTGAGAACATTGAGCACAAGATCATGGTGCTACCAACAGTTTCCGGTACAGTTGAAGAAATAAAATCAGGAAAGTTCAAGGTTGATGAAACCGTGTGTGTCCTTACAGATGGCACTGAAATTTCCATGATGCAGAAGTGGCCTGTAAGAATGCCACGTCCAGTTGAAAAGAAATTAGTTCCAACAAAACCTCTTATTACAGGTCAGAGGATCCTTGATGGTCTCTTCCCTGTTGCAAAAGGCGGTACTGCAGCAATCCCTGGTCCATTTGGTTCAGGAAAGACAGTTACCCAGCAGCAGCTTGCAAAGTGGAGTGACACTGACATTGTAGTTTATATAGGATGTGGAGAGCGTGGAAACGAAATGGCTGATGTACTGAACGAGTTCCCTGAACTCCAGGATCCAAAGACCGGTCGTCCACTTATGGAACGTACAGTTCTTATTGCGAACACATCGAATATGCCTGTAGCTGCTCGTGAAGCATCTGTTTACACAGGTATCACAATTGCAGAATATTATCGTGACATGGGATACGATGTATCACTTATGGCTGATTCTACATCCAGATGGGCAGAAGCAATGAGGGAAATCTCCTCAAGGTTGGAGGAAATGCCTGGTGAAGAAGGTTATCCGGCATACCTTTCTGCAAGGCTCTCTGAGTTCTATGAGCGTGCAGGTGTAGTAAGATCATACGCATCAGAAGAAGGTTCTATTACAGTTATTGGCGCAGTATCACCACCTGGTGGTGACTTCTCAGAACCAGTCACACAGAACACACTTCGTATTGTAAAAGTATTCTGGGCACTGGATGCAAAACTTGCACAGAGGAGACACTTCCCATCTATAGACTGGCTTACAAGTTACAGTCTCTACACTCAGGGTCTTTCAGACTGGTTTGGAGAGAATGTTGCACCTGACTGGGTATCACTCAGAGATCATGCAATGGGGCTTCTCCAACAGGAATCCGAACTTCAGGAGATTGTTCAGCTAGTCGGTTCTGATGCACTTCCGGAAGACCAGCAGCTGGTTCTTGAGATCTGCCGTATGCTCAGGGAATACTTCCTTCAGCAGAACGCGTTCCACCCTGTTGACACATACTGTTCATTCGATAAGCAGTACAAGTTATTGAAAGCAATCTCCAAGTACAGTGACATGGCACAGGCATCACTTCAAAGGGGAATAGCAATGGCAGATATTCTATCCCTTGAATCAAAGGATGAACTTGCCAAGGTCAAATTCGAAGAGGACTTCGAAAGTGCACTGAATGATGTCCTGGAAAAGATGGACAAGGAATTTGCAGCACTTGGAGGTAATTAAAATGACCAAGGAATATAAGACGATCACAGAAATTTCCGGACCATTGATTTTCCTCGAGAAGACCGAGCCGGTAGGTTATAATGAACTTGTTCACATCAATCTTCCAGACGGTACAACAAAGAGGGGTCAGGTTCTTGACAGCTCAGCTGATGTTGTAGCAGTTCAAGTGTTTGAAGGAACTGTTGGACTAAATGAAGAGTCCGGTGTAGTATTCTCCGGTGAGACAATCAAACTGCCAGTATCAAAAGATATGCTTGGCCGTATCCTTTCCGGTTCTGGAGAACCATTGGATGGAGGACCACGTATTATTCCTGAAGACCGGCTTGATGTTAACGGTTCATCAATGAACCCTTATTCAAGGATGCCACCAGAGGATTTCATCCAGACAGGTATCTCAACCATTGATGGAACAAATACTCTTGTACGTGGTCAGAAACTCCCTATCTTCTCCGGATCAGGTCTTCCACATAACGAGATCGCACTTCAGATAGCACGTCAGGCAAAGGTTCCAGGTTCAGACGAACCTTTTGCGGTAGTATTTGCTGCAATGGGTATCACAAACGAAGAAGCCCAGTATTTCATGCAGGACTTTGAAAAGACCGGTGCTCTTGAGAGGGCTGTGGTTTTCCTTAATCTTGCAGACGACCCAGCTGTGGAACGTATCATCACACCAAGGATGGCTCTTACAGCTGCGGAGTACCTTGCATACGAGCACGATATGCACGTACTTGTAATCCTTACTGATATCACAAACTACTGTGAAGCTCTCCGTCAGATGGGTGCAGCTCGTGAAGAAGTTCCGGGAAGACGTGGTTACCCAGGTTACATGTACACTGATCTTGCATCACTCTATGAGCGTGCAGGTGTCATTAAAGGACTTAAGGGTTCAGTTACTCAGTTCTCAATTCTCACTATGCCTGGTGACGATATCACTCACCCGATACCTGATCTTTCAGGATATATCACAGAAGGTCAGATCGTGGTTTCCAGGGAACTTCACATGAAGGGTATTTATCCACCTATCAATGTGCTTCCATCACTATCACGTCTGATGAACTCAGGTATTGGTGAAGGAAAGACCAGGGAAGACCACAAGGCAGTATCTGATCAGATGTATGCCGGTTATGCAGAAGGTCGTGACCTTAGAGGTCTTGTGGCTATTGTGGGTAAAGAGGCATTGTCCGAGAGAGACCAGAGGATCCTTGAGTTTGCTGATCTGTTCGAAGACAAGTTCGTACGTCAGGGAAGAGATGAAGACAGGTCAATTGAAGACACTCTTGAAGTTGGCTGGGATATTCTCTCTGAGCTTCCGGAATCTCTGCTTACCAGGATCGATAACAAGTATATCGACAAGTACCACCCTGCTCACAAGAGCAAATAACTTTAAAGGTGATTCAACATGGGCGTGAAAGATGTAAAACCAACTCGTTCAGAACTTATTGAATTCAAGAGAAAGATAAAGCTCTCCCAGAGTGGTCATAAACTACTCAAGATGAAAAGGGACGGTCTTATCCTTGAGTTCTTTGAGATTCTCAACAAAGCAAAGGATGTCAGAACTGAGCTGGATGCCGCCTATGAAGATGCTTCCCGAAGAATAGGTATTGCAAATGCTGTTGACGGTACTATCACCATCAAATCCACAGCTTTTGCACTTAAGAGCAAGCCGGAGATCGAACTGGAAAGCCGTAACATTATGGGTGTAGTCGTTCCAAAGATCGAATCATCCAGTGTCAGGAAATCCATAAACGAACGTGGTTATGGTATTCTTGGTACCAGTTCATACACTGATGAGGCAGCAGATGCTTATGAGAATCTTGTTGAAAAGATAATCCTTGCTGCAGAAATTGAGACAACCATGAAAAAGCTTCTTGATGATATCGAGAAGACCAAAAGGCGTGTCAATGCTCTTGAATTTAAGGTAATACCAGAATATCAGGAAGCAATGAATTTCATCAGGCTCCGTCTTGAAGAGATGGAAAGGGAAAACACCTTCAGATTGAAGAGGATCAAAGGTTGATCCTTTGATATCCTTTTTATGAACGACGTTCCAGAACGACCAAATTTGGTCGATCGTTTTTTTCTCAGACTTGCCAGGCCTGAAAATCTTGCAAGAATCCTCAGATGGGCATGGCTTATTTCTTTACTGATGCTTGTACTTGGCTACATCATTATTTATATTAATATCAAACATTTGATCCAGTTCTAGATTTTATTCTTTTCTATAATTACCTGGGGCTTGTAGTGTGTGCCTATATTTGGAGAGTGCCGCAAGTCGTAGATTCACAATTTTATTATATTTTTGATTTAATATTAGCCTTAGAAAAATAGCCTTAGAAAAATCAAGATTTTTTATTGTTTCTTGCAAACACAAGGTAGTGGCATTCTTATCAATAATTTGAATTTGTAGAATTACTTATTACATTTGAAGACAATACTTATCAAATTATAATGAAGAAATAAATAATCTGATTTGATAATCTCTTTATTAAGTACCCACATAAATAGATATATATAAATAATATATTGCAAATAATAGCAATACTTTGCATAGTAACATTTGAGATGATTACGACATTGTCAATCCATATTAGTGAAGAGTTGAGATTTGGTAGTGACTTTGCAGATCAAAATATTAGTTAATCCCATAGAAGAAATAGAGGACTATATTTACCCACTCCATGGGAACTTTAAGATAATATTGTTCATAATGAGATGAATTAAACATATTATTGCTGATATTACGGAGAAATGGGCCATTAGGAGAATTAGGGAAACAGTGCAGTGGTTTGGGGAACAAGAGGTGAAGATATGAAAATTACAATTGATGGAGCAAATCTCAAGGGTCTGAAGGTCTTTCTGTATGAACGAGTTCATATCAGGAAGAAACTGCGGTGTGATGAGAAGTTAGAGCCTCATTATCTTGAGCGGTATTCCTGCAACGTGCCCTGTGGGGCACAGCGGAAGAAACTATTTGATCTGACGATATATAAAGCAAGCAAAGTGTTCAAAAAGTGCTATATTAGATTTAATCTGATCTACAAGAAATTTATCAGTGGCATTGAAATTGCTGAAACTTTAATTATACATCCTACAGAAGGGGTATAGATATGAAATATCTGGTCACAGGCGGCGCAGGGTTTATCGGCTCACATCTATGCGAGCAGTTGATGAAGAAAGGAGAGGTCGTGTGTCTGGACAGTTTTGATCCATACTATGATCCTCAGGTCAAGCGAAAGAATATCGAGTCATTCATGGATAATCCTGATTTTGAACTTGTAGAAGGCAATATCCTCGATAAACAGTTGCTATTCGATCTATTTGAAGATGTAGATTATGTATTTCATGATGCAGCACAGGCAGGGGTGAGGATATCGGTAGATGACCCTTCCAAATCGCATTCTGTAAATGCTACAGGCACATTGAACGTACTTGAGGCTGCAGTGAATTCGGGAGTGCATAAAGTTATAAATGCATCTTCATCTTCGGTCTATGGAGAGGTGTCATACCTGCCTTTCGATGAAAAACATCCGAATGTACCAGTATCCCCATATGGCGCATCAAAACTTATTGCTGAGCATTACTGCCGTATCTTCAATGAGCTCCATGACCTTGATACTATATCCCTCAGATACTTCACCGTTTTCGGCCCCAGGATGAGACCGGATCTGGCTATCAACATTTTCACCAAAAAGGCCCTTAAAAACGAAACCATCGAGATATTTGGAGACGGAAATAAAACAAGGGATTTCACATATATCGATAATATCGTTGATGCAAATATGCACGCAATGGATCATGGCAGCGGACCCTATAATATCGGTGGCGGAGAGCGGGTCAGCATCCTTGAACTGGCAGAGAAGATCATTGCCATAACGGACAGCAAATCCGAGATCATCTACAGTGCATCTGTGAAAGGGGATGCACAACACACATGGTCTGATGTGAGCAAGGCCCGTAAGGATCTTGGATACAGCCCTAGCATCGGGCTGGATGAGGGATTGAGGCGATACGTAGAGTGGTATATTGAGTCCACGTATCAGGGATAAGTGAAGGTGCTTGAATGCAAAAAAATAATTGTTTACCGGAGATCAAACTCAACAATGATGATGCAGTTGGGAACTTTGTGGAGCTGTCAATCGTAATCCCCTTACTTGATGAAGAAGAGAACATAGCGCACCTGGTGAAAGCACTTGAGAATGCTCTGGATACTTACGGCAGAACCTACGAAATCATATTCGTAGATGATGGGAGTACAGACGGTACTTTCGCAGCATTAAAATATGCTCATGAAAAAAATCCACACATAAAGATCATTAAGTTCAGGAAGAACTTTGGTCAGAGTGCATCCATGAAGGCAGGTTTTGACCATGCAAAAGGAGATATCGTAATCAGCATGGATGGCGACCTGCAGAACGACCCCACAGACATCCCCCGACTGATAGAAACGCTCGAAAGCAAAGACTGTGATGTGGTCTGCGGCTGGAGAGCCGACCGAAAAGACCCCCTTTCCAAGACGATCACATCTAAGTTTGCCAACCTGCTCAGACGAAGTATAACCAGTGAGTTCATCCATGATTCAGGTTGTACCCTTAGAGCATACCGTAACGAATGCGTAAAAGATCTGGAACTTTATGGTGAGACCCACAGATACATCCCTGCAATGCTGCTCTGGAAAGGTTACCTGATATGTGAGACAAAGGTAAAACATCATCAGAGGTCTTACGGTGTCACCAAGTACAACTGGAAAAGAGTTATAAAGGGATTTCTGGATCTTATAGTGATAAGTTTCTGGCAAAAGTACTCTGTCAGACCGATCCATGTATTCGGAGGTGCAGGACTGATCTCTGGTTTTGTCGGCGTCCTTATCGGAGGCTGGCTTGGTATCCAGAGGTTATTCTTTGGGATGGGTCTTTCTGATCGTCCTCTTTTCCTGGTGGCGATATTGATGATCATGGTCGGCGTACAGTTGGTCGTTTCCGGGATCCTGGCTGACATCTTGCTCAAGATCTACTATGGAGGAGAAGGACGGAAAAACTATCTGGTCGAGAGGCTGATCGATTGAGAGTTTTGATGCTGAACTATGATTTATAAGTGAAAAATATGAAAATGAATAAAAATGCATTAGTTATCTTAGCAACTCCTTTTTATCTGGATAAAGGTTCTTCAGTTAGGGCAAGATCAAACATAATTGCCCTAGCAAACGCAGGTTTAGAGATTGATTTATTAACCTATCCCGTAGGAAATGATTATAATATAAATAATGTAAATCATATTAGATGTAAGATTCCTTTCTACAAAAAAATTAGTGCTGGACCTTCATTATCTAAAATGTATGCAGATATTCTTCTTTTTTTCAAAGCTTCTTTTTTAATAATCAGAAAAAAGTATGATATCATCATTGGAGAAGATTTTGAAGGTGGGTTTATTGGATTAGTGTTGTCAAGACTTTTTAAGAAAGATTTTATTTATGAAATGTATAATCCTTTATGCGAAACACTTAGGCCTTATACGAATAACACCATTGTATTAAATATCTCAAAGATATTGGATTCTTTTTTAGAAAAAAATGCTAAAAATATAACAGTAGAGTGGGAATATGAAAAAGACAGGATATTAAAAAAATATTCTAATAAAAACGTATCCTTGGTCTATGATGCTTTTCCAAAGGAAACAAAAGCATTGCAAATATTTAATAGAGGAAAATATATATTTTATGCGGGTAATTTCAAAGACTATCAAGGCATACCATTCTTTTTAGAATCATTTAAAAAATATATGGACGCTGGAGGATTTGTTTATTTGATCCTTGCAGGTGGGAACTATAAAGAAGTTGAAAAATATGCACACAAATTAAAGATATCCGAGTTCGTTATTTTTACAGAGAATTTGAGTTTAATTGAAACAAATTATTTTATAAAAAACAGTCTATTTTGCATATTGCCAAGAGTTATAGATGGCCCTCCTGGAATGAAAGCACTGCACTATTTTTCCCAAGGAAAGCCTATTTTAGCCACAAATTTAAGTTGTAACTCTAAATTAATTGAAAATTATAAGAGTGGCTTATTAGTAGAGCCAAATGTAGATGCTATGTCCAAAGGGATTGAAAAAATGGTGAATGAAGAAGAGTTTCGCAAATCATTAGAATTTTATATCCTTCAAGAAAAAATTGGCACTCAAGAAAAAGCAAATGAAGGTATGCAAGATTTGGTTTTGAACTTAAAATAAATAGGTGTATGATAATTATGGACACTGAAAAAGAGAAAAAAATAAAGTTTAATATGAAAGTAGGTTATGACGCAAGGACTTTTAATTTACCTGGTGGCTCAAAAACTTATGGATCAAATTTGATAACTCATTTTGATAAAAATAAGACCATTTTATTCGGACTCGAAAAATATGGCCTTTACAATTGTATTCCATCTAAAATAAAGCCAAATAGCATCCTAAGATTAGCTTATGAAAATATCACAATCCCATATTTAGTTAAAAAAAATAATATAAAGTTGTTTCATGGTTTAAAGGGAGTTGTACCTTATTTTGGAAAGTTTATAAAAATTATGACTGTTCATGATTTAGTTCCAATAATACACCCAGAATCTATGAAATTTAAAGACTATATGTATTGGAATTTTATATTTCCTATTTATCTTAAAAAAGCAGATAGAATTATTTGTATTTCTAAAAGTACACAAAACGATTTACTAAGTAAATTTAATGTTGAGGAAGATAAAATAAGATTGGTTTATCAGGGGGTTTCAAATAATTTCAAAATTGAATCTAAAAAGGACTCATATGAAAATATTTATCATTTTTTTGAAAAAACTAATATAAAAATTGCTGACATTGAAGATAAGAATATTTTATTGAGTGTAAATGTACTAAGCCCTAGGAAGAACATTGCCAGAACCATTGAAGCCTTTGATATATGTGCTGAAACCGATTCAAAATTACTTCTATTTATAGTCGGCAAAAAAGGATGGGGTTATGATCAGATTTTTGACACATATAGAAAGACAAAAAACACAAACCGAATATTTTTCATGGATTATGTTGAGGAAGATGTTCTAATTAGCTTTTATAATGTTGCCAAAGCTTTCGTTTATCCATCCCTTTATGAAGGATTTGGCCTTCCTATATTGGAAGCACAAGCTTGTGGTTGTCCTGTTATAACCTCGAATGTAAGCAGTATGCCTGAAGTTGCAGGTGAAGGTGCAATATTGGTTGATCCTTATAGCGTGGAAGAAATTGCGAATGCAATATATAGACTGTCTGATCAAAATATAAGGGATGCTTTTATTCAAAAAGGGCTTGAAAATTGCAAACGTTTTTCTTGGAAAAAATGTGCATGCGGCACATTTAAAATTTATGAGGAATTCCTATGAAAATATGTTCTATTTCAAATGGCTATCCTCCATATATAAGAGGCGGGGGAGAAACATATGTTAAGGACATTGCCGAAAAAATAAATAATCATGGAAAACATGATTTTTTTAATATTTCAATATCACCAAAAGAAGAACATTATTTAGCTCCTGATATTGTCAATGGTGTAAAAGTTTATCGTTTAAAGCCTATTAATTTATTCAACAAATATAATGGATATAAAGAAACATTTTTAGCTGAGTTTTTGTGGAAATTCATTACAATAATAGATTTTATTACATTATTCAAAGTAACAAAAATAATTAAGAAGGAAAATCCAGATCTTATCCATCTCAATGCATTTTCTTTCTATTCGCTATTTTTGCCATTAGTTATTAGAAAAAAACCAATGATTTACACAATTCATGGAAGAAATTTTAAAAATAAAAATTTTTCTAGCTTTATGAACAAAGCCTATAATTATTTTCAACGAGGTATGTTTAAAAATATATCGATGGTTATTTCCCCATCAAAAGCTTTATTAAAAGAGTTTCGTGAAGAAGGTTTTTGCAAATATTCCTCTTTGAAAGTAATACCCTTATATTCCAAAAATAAACCACAGGAAAATATAAAAAGCTTTGGGAAACCGTTTATAATTTTTTTCATGGGTACTTTGGATAATAATAAAGGTGTAGATATTTTAATAAAAGCATTTAACGATATCAAAGATGATTTTTTTGAATTGCATATAGGAGGAAAAGGTGTATTAGAAGCCTATGTGGAAAAAGTTGCTAATGAAAATAGAAATATCTACTATCATGGTTATCTTGATGCTAAAATGAAAGATTCGTTAATGAAAAATGTAGATGTTATAGTAGTACCAACTAAAGATTATGATAATTCTCCGTTAGTGATTTATGAAGCATTTTCTTATGGATTACCTGTTGTTGGAAGTAATATTGGAGGCATTCCTGAATTAATAGCTGAAAACAAAGTTGGCATATTAGTTAACCCAAAAGATTCCCAAGATCTTAAGAATAAATTAATTGCATTATCAAATAATAAAATAGATTTACTGAATTTCTCCAAGAATTCTTTAATTGCAGCGAATAAATATTCCTTTAATAATCATATAAATGATTTAATATTGACTTATCAGGAAGTTTTAAGGGGTACTGATTAAATGAAGACTTCCATAAAAAACAATTACATTAACCACAAAGAAACAATCCACAATTTTACATGGAGAGCTTTGCAGATATTCGGAAAGCAGGGAATTACATTTTTCATATTCATCTTGTGTGCAAAACTTCTTACACCTCATGATTTTGGAATATATAATTATATCTTGGCGATTATTTATCTCTTAATCATATTTGGTGATTTCGGGATTTCAACAGCAACATCAAAATATGTTGCCGAATATAATGCGACAGATAAAGAAAAGTTAAAATTAATCATATTTAATTCTTTGATACTTATAATTGGACTTGCCAGCATTGTGACTTTATTGACTATATTATTTGGAAGTTACTTTCTAAATGAAAAATATGTTTATGTCCTGTATGTTTTACCCATGCTATTTTTAGCACCAATCAGTTCTCTGTATGATGGAATCTTCAGAGGATTAAAAAGATTCAAAGAATTAGCAATGATATCTTTGTTTATCGGGTTGGCATCCATTACCTTTGTTTACCTTTTGGTCAGAAGTTATGGCTTAACAGGGGCTTTGATTTCCCAGAGTTTGTTTTATCTGGTATTGGTAATGGCATTGTTTCTAACGTATGGGAAAATACATATTCAATTTGATAAGCAGCTGATAAGATCAATTTTTAATTATTCATTGCTTATTGGGATTTCCAGCATTGGTTATTTTATGTATTCTAGAGTTGATATTATAGTTCTGGGTCAGTATGGATATATTGAGGAAATTGGGTATTATGAGTTGATTAACAAAGGCTTTGAATTGATGTTTTTGCCTTTTGCTCTATTAGCACAAGTAGTTGCACCAAACATAACTGCTTATTTCTCAAAAAAAGAATATTCAAAAGTTAGAGTTAAATTGAATTTTTTCATGAAATTAATAATTCCTGCAGCAATTCTAATTGCAATAATATTCTATTTTATATTTCCCCAAATAATAAAATTATTTTTAGCAGAATATTATGTGGAAGAAATGCTAATGGCAATATTCATATTAAGCTTTTTAATTCCAACCAAAATCTGGGGTGTATTTCAAACTCAAAGTTTTATTGTTGCAACCGGATTTGCCAAGATAATAGCAATAACAACATTGTTGGGTGGAGTATTAAATATAATCCTCGATATCGTATCTATTAACTTAATTGGTTTTACAGGGGTATTTTGGGTTACATTAATAATACATTCACTGAACATAATTTTTCAGACAATTTACTACAAATATAAAATAGGGCAGATATAATGAAACGTGTGAGTGAATTTATTCTTAATTTATACAATAATAACGGTTCATTCAGTTATTCTCCTACCAATCAAATAAGTAATCTTTATTCTACTTGTTTTGGAATTATGTGTTTGGATTTAATTAATGAATTGGATAATTTCCAAGATAAAGATAAAGTTGCAAAATATATTCAGAGTTATCAGGATAAAGAAAATGGTTACTTTATAGATCAAAGTGCGATTCCCAAAGATAATGCCACTCATAATCAAGAATATATCTTATTACAATTAACAGATTTTGCACAACTTGCTCTTTCAGCATTAGATAGAAAAGCTCAATATGAATATATTTTTCTTGATAAATATAAAAATATAAAATATTTAGAAGAATGGTATTATAGCTTAAATTGGAAAAATCCCTGGCTTGTTAGTAATACAATAATGTTTATTTTAAATTGTTTAATTTATGAAGATGAAAATGAAAATTGTGAATATATAAATATAATAATTGATTTATTAAATGCGACTCAAGATCCTAAAAATGGATACTGGAATCTTGGAAATAAAGTGACACTTCATAATCAAATGGCTGGAGCGTATCATTTCATTTTCTTTTACACATATTTAGACATTGAACCTAATCATATTGAAAAAATAATTGATTCAACGCTGAAGATACAGAATTATGATGGATTGTTTAATTATGAAGGAGGAGGGGGAAGCTGTGACGACTTGGATGCCATTGATTTACTTTGTAGATCTACCTTTTATTCAAATTACAAATCTATTGAAATAACGAAATCTTTGCAAATTGCACATTATTCATTGTTGGCAAATCAAAATGCAGATGGAGGGTTCTGCTGGGCTAAAAAAAGCAATCATAACCTACATGACTGCCTTAATATAATAAATTTTAACTTGATTAATAACAAAAAAGATTTCATAGCTAATGCGACATCAAAAGGAAAAAAAATTGTATATGATTTAGCTCAAAAAGATGTTTATTGGAAGTATTCGGGTCTGGAAAATATGAAACTAAAAAGAAATGAAAGTGATCTGTTTTCAACATGGTTTAGGCTTACAAGTATTGCTTTTGTAGAAACAACATTTCCTGATATACACGAACAATCCTTTGACTGGAATCTAAGAATAAAATGTGGTTTGGGGTATTATAAAAAATGAAAAATCCAAAAATATCAGTAATAATGGCCGCGTATAATACCGAGAAGTATTTGAGTGAATCTATTCAGAGTATTTTAACCCAAACGTTTGGAGAGTTTGAATTTCTTATTATTAATGATTGTTCTACTGATAATTCATTAAATATTATCGATGAATATGTCAAACAGGATGACAGAATTATTCTGATTGATAATAAAACAAATTTAGGCTTGACCAAGTCATTGAACTTGGGACTAAAAAAAGCCAGAGGAAAATATATTGCCAGAATCGATGCGGATGATATTGCTTTACCAGAAAGATTGAGAATTCAATATGATTTTCTAGAAAAAACTAGAGATGTTTTTTTAGTAGGTTCCGGTGCATATAGTATCAACGAAAGTGGATCAATAAGAACAAGGATGAGGCCTTTGACTGAGATTGAAGATATTAAAAAGGAACTTTCAGTTCAAAATTGCCTATTTCACCCTACAATAATGTTTAGGAATGAAGGGTTTATGTATAGGGAAAAATTTGTCTTTGCACAAGATTACGATTTCTATTTGAGTTTATTATCTAACAACAAAAAAATATCAAACATATTTGAACCTCTCATTAAATATAGAATCAATCCAGATGCAATTTCCTGGTCTAAAAAATCACAACAAAATAATTTTGCATTGAAAGCAAATGAATATTATCATCAGAGATTAAAATGTGGCAACGATGATTATGATAAATTTGTTATAAATGAGATTTTGTCGATAGACATTGAAAACTCAACTGATAAGATAATATTAAGAGCTGAAATTGAATCAAAGTTCAAATTGAATGATTTAAGAGAAGCTAGAGTTATTTGTAAAAAATACTTTAGAAATCACGGATTTTTAAACAAAATAGTAATTTATTATTCACTATCTTTTACTGGAGAACGGCTTATTAATGTTATAAGGAAAATTTTGTTCAATTAATTTGCAAATGCAAATATTTTGTATGGCCCTATTTCTTTTTCCAATATGAATTTATCTTTAATTTTATGCTCTTCAATTAACTTATTTCTCCTATCAGTATCTGAAAAATAATGATAATCAGAGTCTAATTTCGATAGAATAATATCTCTTCTTCTAGATGACACTGAGTCTAATTGTTCATCAGTAAATAAATTTACATACCTCTCATATCTCGGGGTCTTATGTGATGTTATAACGTATGAAATATTATATTCATTCATTGTTTCAGAAAAACCTATTTTATTAATAGATTCTTTTATTTCATCGTGGATTAATTTCGATTCATCAATCCTTGATCTACCTGTTAGAATAGTTAATGTTAATAAAGAACTATCATCGATATATATTTCATTTTTACCAGTATTTTCAATCAAATACTGTGCGACCTGCATAAATGACTCTTGATCTGCCCTTTCTTTACTTAACCTTTCAATGTTTGCATCATATGATACAGGCACTATCAATAAACTAAATAATAGCATTATTATAACAAATATATTTTTATTATTATATGATATAGCTATTTGATATATCATGATCCCAACGCTTAAACAGAAAGTAATCATAATTATATTTGTGTAATAATTATGAAAGAAAATCACTTTTGATGCCATTATCCAATAAAAAGAAGCACCTGTAAAAAAAGACAATAATAGAATTCTTTGTTTTTGTGGCATAAATAAAGAGAAAACAAATCCTATCAAACCCAAATAATAAACATTTTCAGTCATATATGGCTTGAGCTGTTTATTGAGGATATGATTGTACATATCCCAATTAAAGATCAATGTTGAATCAGTCAAAAACTCATTAAATAGTAAATAAGCTTTTGTAGTATACAAAAATACAATCCCTAAAAAAAATACTGAAATAATAATCCCAACAAAAAACACTTTGTTTTTGATAATGCCATCAACTATTTTATCCATGATGGATTCTTTTTTTGTTATAAAAACATATAAAAGAATGAAAATTAATACCCATATTGCAAAATGAAATATAGAAACTAAAATATCTGTTGGCAAATACCTCAGTGAAGTCCTGAATGCAAACGTTGGCAACATTCCAAGAGTGACAAATATCCCTAAGCTTTTTACTAAATAATGAACATCCTTCTTTTTATTGAAAAACAATAATAATGTAACAATGGGTACTAACCATAAAATAATCGAATATTTGGAAGCTACCCCAATTCCAAAAAATAATCCTGAAAAAAATAGATGTGATATTTGATTCTCTTTAAGATACTTTGATATATAATTTAATGAAATAAACGTAAATAATAATAACAAACTATCTTCAACAGTAACAAACGTAGTGAAACTGATTATGGGATTTATTGCCATCAAGAATAGAATTATCAATGACTGTCCTTTAGAAAACCTGTCTTTAAAAAAGGTATAGGCGAAAATAAGGATCAGAATTCCAATGAAATGAGTAAATAATCTTGTATTTACTTCAAGTGAATTGAAAGGCATTAGAGTATAAGTTGCTAAGAGTCCCCATTCCAGCAAAGGAATTTTTCCAAAAGTATGGTAAATACCTTCTGGCCTATTTACTGGGTCTGCAGTATACATTTTCTGATTTATGAACGGGTTATTGTTCTCATACATATATTTTGCAGGCTCAACATATGCATTATATTTCATAGTATGCTCCCCTGTAAAGGAAACATCAAAATAAGGGGCTTTTATTAGGGTGAAAAGAACTAGTATTCCTACAAGTATCAATATGTAAAATCTGCCCTCCTTATACACCCACTTCCCGATCCACCGCACTCCCCACAGCCGATAGATCCGTGGATACTTCTCAGCAAACTCTATCTTCCGCTTATTCTCTTCCAGCTCTTCCTGAACTGCTTCATTTTCAATTTCGTAGAGCTTATCCCTGTTCAGGTAAAAAGTGACCGTACCCAGCGCAACAGTAGTAATCATCACAGGTGTCCTTGCCCATCCAAGAGACAACTGGGGAATGACAGACTCCAATGTTACAATAAGCAGCATTCCCAGGAAAGCATGAGAAACAACTTGCTTTGGATCCTGTTTTAGCATATATGCCGACATCTTGTGCAGATATGTATAAAGCACGGGCATTACTTTTGAAACACGTGCACGGATCAATGAAGGACTCCTCTCCCAGAGACTTTCAATAGATCTCACTAATTTGCTCTCACGTGATCTGCTAATTGTAACTCTTATGAAGGACAATAAACGATTACGGTTTTTACTCTCCTCAAGATACAGATACAAAAGAACGACTGCCAATGATATGAGAACAAATAGGATCCTGTTTTCAAGCCCCAGATATGAATACGGATTGTTTATCCTGTAGATGAGAACAGCAAACAGGAAAATTGTTAAAAATACAAATACTTGAGATAGTATTTCTTTAATTTTTTGTCTCATTTTTCCATCCATAGACGTTAACTGCATTCCTTTCGCCTGAGTTCACATGGGTTGTCAGGTTCTCAGCAATGAACTCCTTCATGCTTGGCCTCAATTTGTACCACCCAAGTTTATCCACTACTATCCAGCCTCTTTCGTTTTGCTCAACTACTTCCTTTAATCCATCAACATCGAATATTGCAGTGGCATTTGTATATACGTCACGTGTGGAATTTCCCATAAGGTATGGCTCAGGACCCCTACCATCCACATTCACTGCCAGCCAATAATCACTTTTTCCAAGATAGAACTGGGAGGGCGCAGTCCATGCGGACACGATCACATCATCCGCTTGCATATTCTCATTCACATATATGTAGGCATCCTTGAAATTCGATTGTGGAGCATTGACGCCAAGATAATATTCTTCATTCGGTGTGAACGTAAAAGCAGGAGATAGATACATTGCAATGAGCAGGAACAAAATGACGATCGTATCAGCATTCAGGATCCTTCGATACGGGTTTTTGATATTTAATAGATTACGAAAGATCCGGATCATATTAGCACCGGCATTTTTCCTGGTATTCGTCTGGAATACTTTCTTTTGCAGCAAACGAGCCCGGAGCTCGGAAAGGGAATGCCCCATGTAATCTGCGATAAAGTCAAGGAAAAAACCGATCAAAATAAACAGTATGGGTATAATAAAATAGAGATATCTTGTCCCAAGCAGTAGCACATGGAAAAATATGAAATACAGAGGGATCAGAAGCGCAGATATCAGAAGCAATCCTTTTTTCCAGTCCCTGTTTACCAGCACTGTTCCACCAGGCACAGCAATAAATAAAAAGAGCCCCAGATCATTTTTCAGTAAATGAATATAGGTATTATAATAATTAATATCTGTATTCAACACAGTATGGATCACACCCTTATAATAAGAAAAAGCCAGTGAAGATATGAGAATAAGCACAAGCAGGGCAGAGGTCCTATTCCAAATAGTATCCAAAGACCTTCGCTCCTTGAGAATTGAAACAAGCATGTAGATCAGAAACACCACTATCAATGCATAGCCAAATATATGGCTCATTATTGCGCAAAGAACAGAAAAAAAGACTAAAAGTCCATTTTTCAAATTCTTATTTGTTACAAACTCATAAAACAGATACAATGATAAAATATAAAAAAACTGCAATTGCTGGTACATCCTTGCTTGTCTGGACCAGGCAATTTCCCATATCGAAAAGGTGACCAAGATCGCTGCTATAATGCCTATTCGTTTATTGCCCCATTTTGATCCGATCAAATAAACAAGTGGTATCATCAGCGTCCCAAAAAGCACACTTGGAAGGCGACCTGCAAACTCGTTTATTCCAAATATTTTAAAAGAAGCTGCGATTGAAACTGTATTCAGTATTCCTCTGCTGTACAAGTGACCTGATGAAAAAACAGGGCTTCCCTTCTCCAAAATAGCAATTGCTGCGATTGAGCTGATTGTTTCATCAAACCAGAAAGACTGAGCTCCAAGGTCATTAAATCTTATAAGAAACCCTATTAGCAACAAAACAATTATGGCCAAATAATTTTTCAATCTTCCTAATTTAAAATATCTCATCATTCCAACCCATAAACGTACTAAATACTGCGCATTGTCTTATTGCATAATATGTCTATATGTCTATATTAGTATAAATCTCAATGATCTTGATAAGATGATAATTAATCTTCTGATTTATATAACTTTACCTATATATACAACCATACCCCCACTGATTCGATTCAATCATTTCTTTGTTCCAATGATATATGTGACCTCAAATGTGACCTCAAAAAACTTGTTGTGGTAAATCTTAGTTTACACAAGCTCAGACAACATCGAAATTCAAATATATTACATCTCAAAATCACATAAGTTCTGGCAGGATCATGGCAGAACTAAATAAGATAATCACAATAAAATAATGACATAAATACTGATTATTAGAAGTAGGAAATAGAAAACACGCTTTCTGTTCAACATAGCTTGGTCGTTGATCGTATAATACTGACATAAATATAGTATAGTTCCTGCAAAAATACCTTCAAACAGGAATTAATTTATACAAGAACAACTAAATGTATTAGTGAGTCATTAGTTAGAGAAATACATAAATAACATAAATAGAAATATACAAATATTAAAATATAATGCATTACTTAATGTATTACTTACAAGGTACTATTAAACGAAGGAGACTAACATGATTAAAAAGCGAAAGTTTCAAAGCAAATACGCGAGTATTGCAATTACACTCGGCGTTATATTAATGTTAATAATAGCGGGACCTGCGAGCGCTATAACTATGAAAGTAGACATTAACAATAACGCCCCGACGCAAGGTGAAGAAATTACATTCACGGTCAAGACAAAGCTGGCAGAAAATGACAAATTCGTTCCCATGACAAATCTTTCTTTGGTCCTGACAAAAGAAGACGGATCTGAAGTTGAGAATGTCCTATTCACTCCGGAAGGAACACTCCTTTCAGACAACACAGGGATAAGCATTGATCCAATTAATCCAGCCAGTTCATCAGATTATGGATATGGTTATGGTGAAGCTGTAGATGACTATTATGGATATGGATACGGGTATGGAACGGAACATTCATTTGGATACGGGTACGGATATGGATACGGATATGGAGCAGGTGGAGCTACAACAACTTACGAATATGAAGTTACAGTAAATACCACTACTTTTGACACCGGAGAATATTTGGCACAGGTATTCCTCAATACAGGCAACGCCGACAAGCCAGCTTTTGAGTCACCCACAACCGAATTCACTGTCAAGGATAAGGTCTTTGATATATCCGGTTATGTAGGTGCAGATGGAAATGTAAGCAATGAGTTCAGACTCGCCGCAGCCTCAGGTAATACCACACTAATAGTGCCTCCTGGTACCAAAATGCTGTATTCTAATGGAAGCGCATTGAACACCAGTATAACAATGGGCACAACAACTCCGAATTCAACATTAACTGCCGCACTTGGCAGCTCTGAAAATGTCGTTGGAAAAAGTGTGAAACTCGGGCCTGCAGGTGCAACTTTCGACCCCCACATACAAGTCAGGTTTAACTACACCGATGATGACATCTCAGGAATTGACGAAAATACTCTCGCAGTCAAATTCTACAACCAGATCACCAGTCAATGGGACCTACAAACAACTATTGAACATAACAAAACCGGCAACTATATTATTGCAAGCATTGAGCACTTCAGTACTTTTGCAGTAACAGGTACAGCCCCTGTAACTACACCCCCTCCAACCAGAAGCTCAAGCAGTGGCGGCGGAACCGGTGGCGCTTTGAGAATTGTTGGACTTGGAGATGAGGATGCAACATCACCTAATGAAACAGATATTACCGATAAAAAGACGGAAATGGATGATAAAATAGGCACCGGTGATAAAACTCCAATTTCCGATCCAGAGAGTTCGGGAGAAAGTGATGAAGGAGAAGACAATAATGGCATTCCAGGATTTGAAGCGATACTGGGAATATCAGGACTTCTCGCTGTAGCCTTGTATACAAGACGAGAATCTAGAAAATAATGAAGGGAAATAAAAATCCCTTCACATCTTTTTTTGACATTGTTAATTAAACATTGTTTTATGCCATAAGAGCCTAACTTTATGCATGAACTGCAAGATGTAGGAGTTCCAGCCATAAAATGAATGGTATGGCTGCTGGCCGCCAGCGCTATAAATGTCATGATTGCGGATACAACTATTCAGTGCAGCTAAAATCAACTGCCGGCACACTAGTTACAATGTAAAAACAGCTAATAGAAAACGTATAGCAATAGCAATTGATACATTAAACCAATTCACAGAAGATGACGAAAGACAGATTTTCCAATACATACGTTCTTATTGTGAAGATGTTCCGGTTAATGGCAATCTTTTCTTATCAGCACAGAGAATCATTTAAAAAAGATATTATACGGTATCGAACAGAGATATTATACAACACCACTAGGCAATGAAAAAAGGCTGGCAAACTCTACTTTGGCAGTAAGCAGTGACTAATTAACAAACATATTATTGCTATACATCCAAAACCACCAGTCAGTAATGCGGAGCTAAAGAGTCATGAACGAAAACAACCTTTCCGGCAATCAGTCAGATTTCATCTTCTACACATTAGACAAAGATGACATAAAGGCAGACGTTGTACTGAGAGATGAGAACATCTGGCTGACACAGAAGGCTATGGGGGAACTTTTCGGTAAAGACAGGAGTGTTATTACCAAACATATCGGGAACATTTTCAGCAGTGGGGGCTGGTGAAGAGAGCAACGTGCAAAAAATGCACTTTGCACATTTCGATGAGATTGCAACTACCGAGGATTTCTCGGTAGTTCAGGCAGATGGTAGCCGATTTAGACAGGGAAGTACAGAGCATTAAAGAGGACCGGAATGCAAATGAATAAGATCACCGAATCCGAAATTGAAAACTTTGCCATCGAACTCCTCGAACGTCAGGGCTACCAGTACATCTATGCTCCTGATATTGCCCCGGATAGCGATACACCAGAACGGAACAGTTTGAGGATGTGCTATTATTGGAGCATCTACGCACAGCTGTGGCCCCGGGATCAATCCTGACATACCGGCGACGCCAGAGAAGATGCCATCCGCCAGCTTCAGCGTTTGAATTCTCCTGAACTTATCGCCAATAACGAAACGTTTCACAGGATGCTTACGGAAGGTGTAAATGTAAGCTACCAGAAAGATGGAATTAGCAGGGGCGATCTGGTCTGGCTGGTTTTTTTAAAAAACCGGATATTTCCATATTATCTGAGGATTTCCTTTTAGAAGTCCAGAATATGGAACATAAAAACCTGGCTCTGGAAGTTCTGAAAAAGTTACTCAATGATGAAATAAGGGCTCGCACAAAGAAAAACCTAATTCAGAACAGATCATTAATGGAAATGCTGGAAAATTCTATCTTAAGATATCATAACAAGGTATTAACTGCAGCTGAAGTCATTGAGGAATTGATTAAACTCAGTAAAGAGATCAAACGAATGGACAAAGAGCCCCATGAAATGGGTTTGTCTGAATTTGAATATGCTTTTTACACAGCAATTGCAGATAATGAAAGTGCCAGGGAAGTAATGCAAAAAGAGCAGTTGAGAGAACTAGCTGTTGTTTTATTTGAAAAGGTAAAACAAAATGCCTCTATCGACTGGACAATCAAAGAAAGTGTCCGGGCCAAGTTAAAAGTAATTGTAAAAAGAACACTGAGACAATATGGATATCCTCCTGACATGCAGGCACTTGCTACAGAAACAGTGCTTAAACAGGCAGAATTGATTGCAGATGAAATGATTCATCAAGTTTGTTCTGCAAATCACATTCTCCTGTAAACACTTGCTACAGCTAGTGCGAACACAGTAACCAAAGCTGTGAATGCCGGAGTTGTTGGTGAGTTGCTCTGACCGTCCTCAGAATAATTTAATTGTATTTCAGGGCCATCATAGTACTCTTCGGAGATTGTGACGTAGGCGGCGGTGAATTCACTATTCAATGTAGGTTCATACTCTCCCTTCAATAAAATACCATAATGAAAATCGATGGGCATGGAACCACCTGCCCATTCCTCGGTTGGCTTTAATGTCCATTCATAGGAAAAAGTTTCATTTGCTTGATAGACTTTTTCATGATATTCTCCAAATTCATATGTTCCTTCAATCAGACTAAAACTATTAATTCCCTGGTAAGTGCCTAAATCAGATAATTTCGCATAAACCATGCATTCTTGATTAACTGTTACATCAAATCGAAGAGTAAAAGGTTCACCTATTTTTACAATAGGTTTTGGAGTTGAATTACCTGGATATAACTGATTATTGTAGTAAACATCTACAGAAATGTATTGACTTGCGGCTGAAGATACTAATGGAATAAATGCAAAATAAAATATTAATCCCACTAAAACTATTTTTTTATTCATCTTATTCACCAAATTCTGTTATTAAATTATCGTAAGCTACTGATTTTTCATCCCGTTCTCCAGTTTTATCACCAACACCTTTTGGTCCAGGGCCAACAATAGTAGCTGCATAACCATTAAATTTGAAATTAATTGGATTATTCTCACCTATTTTTAGCTGATAGCCTAACTCATTCGTTTTTGTGGGGTGATATATTGGAGTTTCTTCTCTCACATACACCTGCGCATCATGTCCGAAATACGGATTGAACATGCACTCATTATCATTATCAATAACTTTGAACGACTTGTATTTCCCAATAACCTCATACTCCCACACATTCACAGTACACACCCAGTTTGGTGGCAGTACAGGCAGTCCACAAGGAACCATTTTCATAGATTTCTGTAACCTTTTTTCCATCTTTTCAGCAAATAGACCTGTGAGTTTATCCGTTGATTCATCCAGTTTATTTTGTAACTCGCTATTGATGTTTGCGAAGCATTGGTCAATGACCGCCTGACTGCTTTCTATGGCTAAGCATACCCCTTCGCTCACACCTATCTGCATGTCTGCTTCAAGGCGGTATAGTGCCACATCGATCTCGCTGGCTGGTATTGTGGGATTGTCAGTTATGATCTGTTGGCTGACCTGAGCAAATATCTCATTCTGAAGGGTGTTGTTTGAGCTCATGTTTACAAGTTCAACATCAGATAAAGTATTCATGTAAGCCACAGTTATCTGTTTTACATCTGTACTGCTGATCCATGTGCTCAGTACCGGGTCTTTTGCAACCTCACTGGCAATTGCCGAGGGCAACTGCTCTCTGATGGCATCGCTATATGTATCCATCATTTTCGTACGGTTCTTTTCGATGAGGCTTGTGTCAGTTGACACTCCGCTCATGCTAAGCTCTGCACTATTGCTTTCCAGATCTTCAATCAGGGAATCGATCTCGGCATTTGCATCTGCAAGACTCTGGCTCATGGACTGGGAAACTACATCTTTCAGGGGTGCAGAAGCATCAGCAAGCATTGCTGCAATATCATCACCGATTTCAGCGTTGTGGTATTCTTGCCGAGATTTTCTCCAAGCAGGGATATCTCCCTGCTGGGATTATCATCCCCACAGCTTCTCATTTCTAACCTTACTTTCTCCTGTACACACTCAGCACAACCAACGCGAACACAGCATACAAAGCCGTGAATGCTGGAATTGTAGCTGAACTGCCTTCACCGGACGATTCACCTGTGGATTCCTCAGGTGTAGCAGGACCATCGTAGTACTCTTCGGAGATGGTGACATAGGCGGCGGTGAATTCGCCACTTGTAATCGTTTTTGCAGTATCCAAATCAGTCATTTGGTAGTAAAAGTCAATTGGTGCACTACCTCCAGCCCACTCTTCATTTGGAGCAACCGTCCATTCAAAAACTCTTGTTTCATTTGCTTCTATTGTTTCATCTATAAAGTCTCCTAAATGTGATGTTGGTCCTCCAATTATGTCAAAATCATTTTCACCAATAGAAGTTAACATCACCGATAGAAAGTTCCTTTTGTAACAGGTGACTTCAAATCTCAGTTTAAATGGTTCACCAATTTTCAAAAGCGGTTTAGGGGTTGATGCTCCCGGATACAATTGCTCATTGTAATAAACATCAATCTTAAGGTTGGAACTTTCTGATGATGCTGGCGTCGAAAACAGTACTAAAAAACATACAATACATGCAATACCTAATTTACAATCCATATTCTTTCCTCAAAATTGTGATTCAAAATAATCATAGGCAATAGACTTTTCGTCCCTCTCTCCTACTTTATCGCCCACACCTTTTGGACCGGGACCTACAATAGTTGCTGCATAACCTGAAAAACTAAATACAATTCGCTGATTACTTCCAATAACAATCAAACCCCCATCGTTTCCTCTTTTCGTAAGATGAACAACCCTCTCATTTTTACGAATATAAGATTGTGCATCATGCCCGAAATACGGATTGAACATGCACTCATTATCGTTGTCAATAACCTCGAATTCCTTATAAGCACCCTTTACCTCATACTCCCATACATTCACCGTACACACCCAATTCGGTGGCAACACAGGCAAACCACATGGAACCATTTTCATAGACTTCTCCAACCTCTTTTCCATCTTTTCGGCAAACTGCCCTGTGAGTTTATCCGTTGATTCTTCCAGTTTATTTTGTAACTCGCTATTGATGTTTGCGAAGCATTGGTCAATGACCGCCTGACTGCTTTCTATGGCTAAGCATACCCCTTCGCTCACACCTATCTGCATGTCTGCTTCAAGGCGGTATAGTGCCACATCGATCTCGCTGGCTGGTATTGTGGGATTGTCAGTTATGATCTGTTGGCTGACCTGAGCAAATATCTCATTCTGAAGGGTGTTGTTTGAGCTCATGTTTACAAGTTCAACATCAGATAAAGTATTCATGTAAGCCACAGTTATCTGTTTTACATCTGTACTGCTGATCCATGTGCTCAGTACCGGGTCTTTTGCAACCTCACTGGCAATTGCCGAGGGCAACTGCTCTCTGATGGCATCGCTATATGTATCCATCATTTTCGTACGGTTCTTTTCGATGAGGCTTGTGTCAGTTGACACTCCGCTCATGCTAAGCTCTGCACTATTGCTTTCCAGATCTTCAATCAGGGAATCGATCTCGGCATTTGCATCTGCAAGACTCTGGCTCATGGACTGGGAAACTACATCTTTCAGGGGTGCAGAAGCATCAGCAAGCATTGCTGCAATATCATCACCTATTCCTGTGGAGAATACACAGACATTGCGCACAGCCAAGGGATATACTTCCTTTCCGGATTGATCCGTCCATTTATACTGGCTCTGCAGGTCAAACTCAGGATCATGGTAGAGATAGTCAGGGTACT
>JAVEPM010000101.1:0-8782 GCA_034008115.1 Methanolobus sp. | reverse complement strand
TACGCCAATCCTTAGATAGTTTATCTAACTTGAGTGCAATGGCATCGTGTTTTGCAAGTAATATTGCAAGCTCTAGTTTTTGTTCCTCTGAAATCTCAACAATCTCATTAGAACAATGTAAACATTCAAGATTATCAGGGAGTTTCCCAGAATAAACAAATTCGCTTGGCCTCATTTCATTGTACATTTCTTCTATGTTCATCGTTCAGGATTATTTTTAGTTTTGCCAATTGGCATTTGTGCTTAAAATCGGAGTATGTGCGTGGCAAAACCGAACACATACAACCAACCGTTATGAGCAATAAATAAAGAACTCCACGTCCCAATCTTTTTGCTCTTCATTTTCCTTTGTTTGAACTATTTTCAACAACGGAGTTTCTGCTTTCTCAAAACCCCATTCCGTCATAATTTCTGGTTTACCGCTTGAAAAATGATAACCGTTCCCAGTGCTATCCGTAAAAGATGAGTGGGGTTTTAATTGTTTCCTGTGTTTTGCAAAAATAACTGCGTACACTTCATTTGATGTTTCTATCCACATTTTCGTAAAATTTACTGCTCGTGAACTACCCACCCACGCCAAAGGCGATGGGGTGGGTAGTTCACAGGTAATGTTCTTTTATTACATCCATAGCAAGCCAAAGTTTTTTTACTTCTGGAAGTTCTCTAAACTCCTCAACTGTCAGTTCTTTTTTATCATCCATAAGTTGCATCGCTTTTAAAGAAAGGTCATAGTGTATATGGGCAGGAACCCTACCTACAACATCGGCTATACCCAATAATTTTAACTCGCTTTCGTGCCAGTCATTTATTGCAGCATAAAGTTGTTTACCCCTTTCGGGAGTTAGCGTTGTTGCAATTATTCTGTAAAATCCTTTTTGCTCTTTTTGAAAGTATTCTCTAATATCCATTTTTTTCGTTTTTAAGTCGTTAAAATTACGTGTGCATAGCTGCGGAACTCCGCCGCAAAAAGGGCGCGAGAGCATAACATCGGCTAAAAAATCTTTTGCTGTCATTTGTGTTTTTTTTTAATCCGCTACTTCCTATGAAAAATGTTCTTCACCAAATAGTGAACTACCGTCAAGCCAATGATAGCCATCCCAAGAATTGCGGTTATTTCCGCAGCAACCACAAATGCCGCTTCTAACGCAATCAAAACGGGAGGTCGTTAGTGCCATCATCTGGAACAGGTGGGGCTTGTGGTATCTGCTTGTTTTGTACCGGTTGACGTTGTTCTTCTTTTACCCATGTGTCTATTTCAAGATAATGTGATGCTTTCCCCTCTTGCTGGTTCCTCTTCTCCTTCATCGCCAGTGTCACGAAGTCTGTTTTGTTGGCGTCAATGTATTCCAACATCCTTTTTAAGTTGTCACGATGAAACGTGATCTTTGGCAGGTCGCCATACTTTGTTTTGATAATTCGGCCACCGCCGACTAAAATTCTTTCTTCCATTTTGTTAAGTTTTGAATAATTAATCAAGCATTTTCAAGTCTTTTATCGCGCGCTGCTTTTTCTTGTAGATGGCAAGATACTGGCTACAAGCGTACTCTATCATTCCACTAAAATTGCGCCTTTGGTCTTTAGCCGCCAGGCTAATTTCTTTAGCGATGTCCCTGTCTATTGTTACACTTCTTCTGTCTTTCATTTTATAAAAATTTAGCATACTTTTCCGTTAATAATATTCTATCTTCGAGGCCGTTGTAGCCTCCATTTATCCTTTTTGTAATCTTTTTTATTACGTCAAGATCAAGCCCTTGATCGCATAGCTCCCACAACCCATTTTTTAAGAAGAAGAAAATGGCACTTTTAAAAGCGTAAACTCCACTGACGACGTCTGGGTTAAGCACAATGTTTTCGTCCCCCATGTAGTCGGAAAACAAAGAGTAGTTACTCCTTCCGGTGAGTTGTAGAGCACCTCTCCCCCTATACTTCCAACCGTCGCCAGAATCTTTATTTCCCATCCTGCCTGCATAGACCCTATTAGCTACTCCCTCCGGGTTCCTTACAAACCTCTCCACGTCCTTCTTAAAGTACTTTGGAAACACTCTCAAAAGCCCCTCTTTGGAGTAGTTCAGGTTCTCCTCGAATACCCTAAAGCCGCCTGTCTCGTGCGCGACCTGCGCAAAGAAATGAACAGCCCTTAGGCGTGTAGCTATCTTTAAGTACTTGGAGGCTGCGTTGAATGTCTTTGCCCCAAAAACACCGTCAGGTTCTACACCTGAATTAAGTTGAAGTTGTTGTAGTGCCGTCATGTTGTTATTTTTCGACAAAAATAATATAATAATGCATACCACCAAATGTTTTTAATGTTTTTAACTTAATTCGTATTCAAACACCCTATGTAAGGTTTTGTAAGACACATATCACGCTGGATGATAGTCGTTTATCAAATAGAAGGTGGAATTTAACGAAATTTATTTGGTTAATCCGCGATGTGATAGTATGTTTGTGGCCTCATTCATTAATAACACTAAATATCATGGGAAAAGATGTAAAAAGTAAACTTCTGGGGACAGAAGTGACAGATAGGGCTTCAGCGGCTCTTTCTAAAGCGCAAAGGAAAAACACACTCATGGGACTGTCAAGAGCCCAGTTGAGGGATGCCCTTGCCCCTATGCAACAACAACTTGACGCTGTGCTGCCTAAACACTTGACAGGAGAAAGGATGATGCAAATCATCATCAACGCCATCGACAGAAAACCCGACATCAAAGAATGTGAGTTGTCGTCTGTGATAGGAGCCATCATGCAGGGTTCTATCTTGGGCTTTAAGCCTGTGGATAGCTTAGGGCAGGTTTATTTTGTCCCATACAACGACAGAAAGACGGGCAAGAAATACCTCCAGATGCAGATAGGCTATAAAGGTTACATAGACCTTGCCCGTAGGTCAGGACAGATAAAGATGCTTTATGCTCACGTGGTGAGGGAGGGGGATCATTTCAAATATGAGTTTGGCCTTGAAGAGAAACTCGAACACATCCCAGGTGATAACCCCGACGGAGAGATTACCCACGTTTACGCGGTAGCTCATTACAAAGACGGTGGGTACAACTTCATCGTTCTTACGAGAAATCAAATCGAAAAATTGCGGACAAGAAACCCAACACAGGGAGCTGTCCCCTCACAAGCATGGAAAACGGACTATGATAAAATGGCTATGGCTAAAGCTATCAAACAGCTTTCCACCTTTATGCCCCTTTCCGATGAAATGCAAAGTGCAGTAGCCAGTGATGAAGGGATCGTTAATCTTACGGAAGATACCGTCTCTCTGGATCAGGACATTTTCTATCCTGATGTTGAACCCCAAGAAGCGGTAGTCGACATGACACAACTTAACTTTGACATCAACGATGAAACAAATATTTAAAACAGAAGCCGAATGGCTCAACGCTAAAGCAACAAGATACGGTGGATCGGAAGCCGCCGCTATCTTTGGCCTCAACCCATTTAAGTCTCCAAGAGACGTATGGATGGACAAGAAGGGGCTATCCCAACCAATAGAGAAGTCTTTCAGGATGAAGGCCGGGAACTACTTAGAAGCCGGCGTAGCCAGACTATGGGCTGATGACGCCGGCTTCACCCTGATAGAATCTACTACAAAGAAAGGGATAGGCTCTGAACCTATCGAATACTGGATACATGACGAATATGACTTCATAGGCGGAAGCCCTGACGTCAGGTTTTGGCTTGACTATAGGAGAACACAAAACAACAAAGGCGTTCTTGAAATAAAAACCACAGGAGCCATGTTCGACCATGACAACTACCCAGACTCATGGGATATTCAGATAATGACCTACTTAGGGTTGACGGGGTACAAAAAAGGTATCATAGCATGGTTTGAGTTCAAGTCCTACGAGTTAAAATGGATAGAGATAGACTTCGACCAAGAAATGTATGACAGTATTATTCAAAAACTTGTGGAGTTTCATAATACCTACATCGTCAACGACATCGAACCCCCGCTAATGAACACCAAAGACCTATTAGACAAATACCCATCACACAAAGAGGGAAAACGCATGGAAGCATCCTCAATTAACGGGATAGAAGAACTCTACACCAACATCATCTCCTTGCAGGAGAAGGTAAAACCAGCCATAGAGATGATAGATAAGCTGAAAGACGAAGTGAAGATGATCATGGGTGACGCCGAATCCATCATTGCTAATGAGATACCTCTTTTTACCTTCAAAACCTCAAAAGACAAGGAAGTCCTTGACGTTAAAAAACTCCAGGAAGAAGCTCCAGAGACCTACAATGCGTATTTGATGACAAAGCCAGGGTCGAGAAGGTTCTTAGTTAAAAATTAAAATAATTTGTTAAAAACGTTTTTTGCATCAAAAACATAACTACTATTGCAGAATGAAACACCACACTACTCATAAGAAAATTAATATTTCCGTAATTGCAGAACCGGGCTGGCACAGTGGTGTGGTGTCATTAGCCTCCCGGCTTCTGCTTTGCGGTATTTAAAAACTATAATTATGATAATAAACAACGTAAAGATCGCTTTTGCGCAAGTCCCAAACGAAGCAATAACAGATGCCGAATTATCAAGCGGGGCTTTTAGGCTTCTGGCATACCTGTACAGCCTACCTAATGAATGGTCTATAAACAATACAGACATTAAAAGTAAATTAGGTATCAATGATGATAAGACCATAGCCAAATATTGGAAAGAGGTGACAGAAGCCGGATGGTGTGTTAAAGAAAGGGGGAGAGATAGTGGGAGGTACAATAGCGATGGGATAACCTTAGTGTTGAATGGGTGTAAAGAAAAAAATACAGAAAATAACCTAATTGGGGATAATACCCAATTGGGTGAAAATGGTGATCTTATTAATACTAATAAGAATAGTAATACTAATAAGAATATTAATACTAATAAAGAAAAAAAAGAAAAAGAAAAAAAAGAATTTTTCGATGAAAAAACAATTCAGCAAGTAAAAGTTGAAAAATATGAAAGGACTAACAAACCTTTTCTCAACGTCCATGAGGAAATTCCAGATGGTGTCTTAACAGAAGATGAAAATAAACAAAGGTTTGATGTCATGCTTGATGCCTTCTTCTCTTCCTCTGTTTGGTTTGAAACCTTTTGCATCACTAATAAAATTTCTTCTAATACAGCAAAACCAATATTGCGAAAATATTTCGTCGATGAAATACAGTTGAAGGGAAACCATAACAGAACCCTCAAGTGGGTACGCTCAAGATTCATCAACTGGTACAACGAAAATTATAAAAAACAAGAAGCACCTTTTCGGCGATAAATTATGCAAACACTCACAGACCTTCAAAATCAAGGTGACAACGAAAAAGCTATCATCTACTCTATCCTTCGCAGGCCGGAGATTTACAACCTCTATGCTGACAGGCTACACGCAGGGCTTTTCAGCCAGCAGGCAAACAAAGAAATCTTTAGATCATTAAAAAGCCTGGTTGACGCTGGCGAAAAGATCGAGATAATGCCCGTTTATGGTGGCTGTGATCAGAAGTTAATTCAAGGGGTGAGCCTTAATAGTTTCATAAAAGAAATATCAGAAGCTCCATACATCGACCAGGACGTCGAAAACTACATCGACTATCTCAATGTACGTTGGGAGAGAGTTCTGTTCTTAAACGTCACCGCAGAGGGCAACAGGAGGATGATATCAGGCGAGTCTATTCACGCAGTAATGGCTTGGATGAGTTCTCAGATAGAAAATACCCATCAGGGGACTAAATTTATCAAGATTAGTGAATCTATGGCTTTAGTGCTCGAAAATATAGAATTTAGGGCTAAGAACAATGGGCAACTATCTGGGGTCCCTACCGGATTAAGAGACTTTGATAGGTTTAGTAACGGTTTCCAGAAGTCTGACCTCGTAATTATCGCGGGAGAGACATCACAGGGGAAGACGTCTTTGGCGGTAACAGCAGCCAAAAACCAGAGCTTCACCTACAGAATCCCCGTACTGTTTCTCTCTCTTGAGATGTCACACCTTCAACTTTCAGCAAGAGTAATGGCTCAACAGACGGGAATATCTTCTAAAACTATCCTAACAGAAGTTCTGTACAGCGAAGAATTTGAACGACTTCAAAATAATATTCTTAAAGTGAAGGATGCCCCATTTTTCATTGATTCAGGACTTTCATCTGATGTGGAAGACATGGTCGCCATAATTCATACAGCGGTGGCTAAGCATAAAGTAGAAGTCGTTTACGTGGACTATCTTCAATTAGTGACCTCGAAGGCAAGGTATGGGACTAAAGAAGAAGAAGTTGGGACTATCACAAGAATATTTAAGAACCTTGCTAAGAAATTAAACATCTCAATAGCCGTGTTGTCGCAGCTAAGGAGGACACAAAGTGGAAGCCCTAAACCTACAATGTCAAGGCTAAGAAGCTCTGGACAGATAGAAGAGGCTGCCGATATTGTATGGTTTGTTTGGAGACCAGAATATTATGGAATTGAGGATATTATTCTCAATGACGGTACACCATTTCCATCACAGGAACTTGCTCACCTGATAGTGGCAAAGGGAAGGAACATAGGGATCACTGACTTCGTGGCTAAGTTTGAGAAGCCAACAACCCATTTTGTTGACTATGACGCCAAGGATTTTAAACGAGAAGAGGTAGGCGTTGACGATGTAAAGGCATGGATAAAAAACGATAATATCCCTTTCTAAAAAGATTTAGCAAGAAATCCAATTCATCACTTTAGTGTGGATTGGCTGAATTGCGAATAATTTTAGTAAATAAAGTTGTTTGTTCTAAATTTATTTGTATCTTTGCATTATGATTTTGAGAGCGTATAAATATCGACTATTTCCAACAAAAGAACAAGAAGTCCTTTTGTCTAAGCACTTCGGGTGTTCGAGGTGGGTATACAATTATGCTCTTGATAAAAAAGTCAAAGCATACCAAACAACAAAAGAAAGCCTATCAAGATTTACAATACAAAAAGATTTACCGGTACTAAAGAAATCCGAGAAAACAAGTTGGTTGAAAGAGGTGAATAGTCAATCACTTCAAGCAAGTTTAGAAAATTTAGATAAGGCTTTTACAAAGTTCTTTAGGGATAAAAAAGGGTTTCCTAAATTCAAAAGCAAGCATGATAATAGGCAGTCTTTTTCAGTACCCCAGAACGGGATTGTAGATTTTGAAACAAACACTATATCATTAAAACGGTTACCATAAGTAAAACTCCAACAGGAAAGTATTTTGTATCTGTTTTGGTAGAAGTAAATGAAGAATTACCTAAATTAAAAACCATTGACGAAAACAAAGCAATAGGCATTGATTTAGGGATTAAGACATTTGCTGTATTATCAAACGGAGAAGAAATACAAAACCCAAAACACCTAAGAAGTGCATTAAAGAGGTTAAAGAAACAACAAAGAAGGGTAAGTAAAAAGGTAAAGGGTTCTAATAATAGGAAGAAGGCAGTTATGAAATTAGCCGTTCTGCATGAAAAAGTTGCCAATAAGAGGAGTGATTTTTTACATAAGGTTACTGCTAAATTAGTTTCCGAACACGATACGTTGTGTTTGGAAACACTAAAAGCTTCCAATATGATTAAGAACCATAAACTTGCTCAGGCACTTTCTGATATTTCTATTGGTAAATTCAATGAAATACTTGAATACAAAGCAAAATGGAATGGAGTAAATATTCTTAGGATTGGACAATTTGAGCCGTCAAGCCGTATGTGTACCTGTGGTGTTGTAAACAAGGAGTTAAAATTATCCGATAGAGAATGGGTTTGTCAATCCTGTGGGGAGATACATAATAGAGATTTGTTAGCAGCCAACAATATAAAGCGGTTTGCATTTGTAAAAAACAATACTGGTGGAACGCCAGAATTTCAAGCCTGTGGAGATAAAGGGTTGCCTTTGTCTGAGAAGCAGGAATCCCAACCCATCGCCTATGGCGTGGGTGGGTAGTTCACTGGAAACCACCCACATGAAACTCATAAAGGAAGGTAAGGCTACCGAGGGGAAGATCATGTTCTACAAAAACATGATCAGCGAGGGGATAAGGATCATTGTGAACTTTAGGAAAGTAAAGTCTCATTACATCTCCCGCCACAAGTCGGAGCAAGACCCTTTCTGGAAAGAGCACTATAGGTTGAGGGTGCTTATCTTCGACCAAGAGATAAAGTATTGGACAAAAAAAAATGATGAATTTATTAACGAAATTAAAGACTTAGAGAATGATCAGAATTAAACATATCAACATCAACAATCCGGTGACTGGTGAGCTGCAAGAGCAGCTCTGCGGATCGGTCGGTTTCGCACGCGAAAATTTTGAAACAGAAATTGCTGAAGTCAAGGCAACGCTCGCTGATCGCTATCCCGGCATGGAGGTAGAAATAGTAATGGTGAACGAAAACACTGAAAGCAAATGAGCGAAGAAGAACAGAAACTACAAAACATGATTGCGCAACACAGAACCGCTGAGGATATCATCTCAATAGTAGAAGCGTACACCGGCACCGAAATTCTACAGAAAACGCGCAAACGAGGGGTAACAGATCCACGGTGGATTGCAATGTATTTGATAAAAGAAAACACAAGTCTATCGTACATGCAAACTGCCCGCGCGTGCGGACTGCGATCGCATGCAACCGCCTGGCACGCATGTAAACAGGTAAAGCTGTTCATGTCGAGCAATCGCGCATTTAAAGAAAAATATGGAGATTTAATTGATTTTACTTAAAAACAAATAACATGAAAACCAAACAATTATACTTTAATGCGCACGAAGACTTCTGCTATTCCCTTGATTGGCATAAAGA
>JAVEPM010000012.1:0-49743 GCA_034008115.1 Methanolobus sp. | reverse complement strand
TATTATCTCACATTCCGCAGGTCGACAATAAAAGTTCATCATTTTGCTTGGTAATGATTTTGATTATATGCTCTGGAAAATATGTTCTGCTTGTTCAATAAGAATGCAACCAAAACAAGCTTTTCCTGAATATATAAAAATAAGATTGATATTAATTATGTTTGAAAAACGCTATCATGCAAAATTGTTCAAAATGGAATTATACCTGCGGAATGTGAGTATTATTCTTGAAAGTCCATCATTTCCTGTTCGAAGCATTTTCACCATTTGACCGTTCTTTTTTCCAATAATATAATATTCAACCTATTAATAATTCACCGTGAAAAACAATATGTGTAGTTCAGGATAATTTACCTGCATATTTGAGCACTACGCAGGAATCCGTGCATTTGCCACACCTGATGCAAGTATCATCTATCTGCACAGAGCCATCTTTGATAGTAATAGCGTTTACGGGGCATACTTTGAGGCATATACCACATCCTGTACATTTATGAGCCTTTAATAACTGGCTTGAGACCTCCCTGAAAAGAGAATCTGCAAGATCCTTATTTTCAGAATTTATCACAAGACTGCCGGATGAAAATATCTTTACAGTTGAGGAATCCATCTTTATCATCAAAAGACCAAGCTCTTCAGAAAAAACCATTTTTCCAATAATATTCATGACATCCATGGTCCGTTTCATTGAAAAACCATGTATAGAGGCTTCAATACTATAACCCCCAGCTTTACATGGGGAGATTCCTGAAGTGATATTTACAGCGAACGATGAATTACTAACACTTGCTGATGGAGAGATTCCCAATTTTTCACAGAGTTTTAGCATCTTGGGGGGAAGCTCTTTCCATCTCCACAAACCATGCTCAATGAATTGCTCAGACAAGCCATTCTTTTCTGCCCACTGCATAAGGAACGATTCCCAACGCTCATGTAACTGAGGATGCAGATCCTTTAGACGATTATATTCCGCCGAAAGGGCTGCAGGGCACAGGTAACACCCCACCCTTTCAAAACCAAGATCATAAAGAGGGTTGTATTTGATTTTTCTCCAATAGATGTACAGCCAGACCTCTATGGCTTTCCAATCCTTTATAGGGAAAATATTAAGCTGACCAGGAACAAAAGGATTCTTTTCACTTGTGGAAATATTGGCCCGGGAAAATGATTCATACCTTCTTTTCCCGTCTACGGTTATGCATGTGGGAGCATTCTTAAGACAATCCTCCATAGCAGCATTTGCAGGAGCAAGTTTGCATATCTTGCAGCACCAGCGAAAATCCTTTGCAGGAGGACCAAATGCATCCACATTGTCCCAGAAATCAGAAACTGCCTTTTTTTCGATCAGTTCGATATTGTTATCCCTGCAATAATTATGAGCAAAATCCACTGTTTCAGGGAATTCAATGCCGGTATTGAGGAAAAATGCCTTAACTTTCCCGTTCTTAACTGCGCTGATGCTCAGATCAAGTATCACAAGGCTGTCCTTTCCACCGCTAAATGATACATTGACAGGCAGACCTTTGTGATCTTTCTGGTTTGCAATGCCTTTTATTGTGTTAATGGCGTTCTTACCAAGCTTGCGTATATGAACAAGGTTTGCATTCACTACATCATCCATTGTGGCAAGCTTTGCATTCAACGAAACCTGTTGCGAATCGATCTTTCTGACCCTCAGTACCGGACCATCTACAGAAGCTGCATCTTTTGCATCGCAGTATGCTATCCCAAACCCGGTAAGGTTTCCAGATCTTACAAGTACAATATCATTTTTCCGGACATCGGAGGAAATGGATTCTACCAGATCATAATTTACCTTTTTGCCATTAAGATGCCTGGAACTTTTTTTCAGCACTATGCTTTTTCGGCTGCTATACTCCAGAAGGATGCTGGCACCCAAAGCTGATACTTCGAAAGCGTAGTCCATTTTGTACATATCAAAGCGAAGGATTCCAAAGAACAGACCGTCAACTATGATCTCATCGGTCTTATCATCCCCGGGAATCTTGTTCAGGAGAATGACCCGCTCACCGAGAGGATTACAGGCAAATAATGATAAAAGCAGGTCATTAAGGATGCTTCGTTCATAAGGAGAACAAAACCTCACATCTGCAGGTTGTGAAAGGTTTATCTTTTCCCCTTCTTTTCCACAAATATTGCAGCCTTTTTCTATAAGCGGAACATTGCAGCCCCTGCACCAGAAAATATAGTCCTTTTCATTGCTTGCATATCTCTGGCCTGAGCTTTTTTGAGCAGTGCTTGTTTTTGGTCTTTTCCTTCCAGAGACTTTGTTTTTGCCAGAAGAATTGTTCACAGTTTTGAGATGTGATCTTTTGGATCTGCTTGAAAAAGAACTGCCTTTTTTCATTGAAATCATTTACTATATACCAGCTTGAACTACTCCACGCTTACGCATGAGGATTCTTACAAGTAACTACAAGTTGTAGCTCTGTTTGTAAATTATCAAGAAAATCTTGATAGCCTGTCCAAATGGCATTCTGTGATAGGTAACGTAGCATGATATTGATAGCACTGTTTCTATCTCTATCTATCATATTACCACAATCACATATCATTTCACGCTGATTCAATGGCATTGTGTGTTGTTTTCCACAGGAACAGCATGTCTTTGACGTATAACTCTCATCAATT
Organism: Methanolobus sp.; assembly: GCA_034008115.1. Lineage (GTDB taxonomy): Archaea > Halobacteriota > Methanosarcinia > Methanosarcinales > Methanosarcinaceae > Methanolobus. The sequence continues at coordinate 47,091 of JAVEPM010000012.1, read as the reverse complement.
TTTATTATTCTTTTACCTGCAAATTCGGCTTTATAGGTCAAAAATTCGATGAAACGAGATAAATATCCATTATTTTGAGTGGAGCGATTGAGAGCTTTTATTTTAGATCTGCCCATATTTTTAACATTAAGGTCGCCTACGATAATCGTATTGGCTTTGGTATTCTCAATCATTGTTTTGGATAATTTATGTTGATAATCTTTAACTTGATTGTTGCTTTTTCTTTGCATCTTTCTATAAGAAGCATGTAATCGTTTCCATCTGGTACTGCCTTTTTTACAATGGTCACGTCTTGATTTTATAGCATCTATTTTAGGATTCCAGTATTTATCTGGCCGTGGATTCACCGATTCAAAGAACTTGACATTGGAATTTATTGCAGTAACAGTTTTTGAAATACCCAAATCAATCGCCTGATATTTATCATTATCAACATATTTTTTTATAACAGGTATTTCAATTATACATGATAAATAAAAATCACCCGATGCTTTATATGGAATTGTATTATAAATTTCCCATTGTTTGATCTTTGTTTCTTGCAAATCATCTGGTATTTCAAATGATAATTTAATATTATTATATTTATGAGAAAATGTAATAATATTATCCGTTATTTTGAATCCACTTTGATTATATGGAATTGTGATGAAATATTTTTTACCTTTGAATTTCGGTGGCCTTGCATCTTTATTTCCTTTTTTCCATAAACCAAAGAACGATTTATAATTAGCATCTAATTTTTTAAGAACACTTTGTAAGGTTTTACTATAAACAATATTAATATTAGAATATTGCTTTTTAAGTCCAGGTAAATCGTTTTGTTGTTCAATGTATTTTACAGAACGATTCTCATTTTCCCATGCAGATTTTCTTTCAGACAATGCATTATTATAAACAAGTCTACATTGTTCAGATATATTCCAAAGAATATCTTTTTGTTCATCGGATACTTGAATTTTGTATTTCCTGGTCAAAAGCATTATTCTTACCTTAGTTATCTACATATTTTTTCAAAACGTCTAATGTAACTTGTCTTGTTGGTGCTAATTACCATATAACTATAGATAGTTTATTAAGTTTATGTTGCATTCGGATAGTACGCCATTCATCTCACACTAAATCAAAGATTTAATGTGCATTTTAATCTTCAATTTAGCATGCCCATCTTACGAAAGGAGAGTTCTGGGCTTATAAGTTAAAAAGATGTTCAGGAAAAAAGAATAAATGAAAAGATTCCGGACAAAGCCGGATAAGAAAGTTAGTCAGTAAGATACTCATTTATAGCCTGTGCAGCAATCTTGGCTGCTCCCATGGCACTGATAACCGTTGCAGCACCTGTCACAACATCCCCGCCTGCATAGACATTATCAAGTGAGGTCTTGCCGGAATCATCAACTATAATGGTTCCTCTTGAATTGGTTTCCAGACCAGTTGAACCTGAGAATATCATAGGATTGGGTGATGTACCTATGGCTATGATAACAATATCAGCATCCAGCACATGTTCAGAACCTTCCACAGGAACAGGGCTTCTGCGTCCGGACTCATCGGGCTCTCCAAGTTCCATCCTGATGCATTCCACTCCGTTTACCGTCATGTTCTCGCCTTCGAGAATACGCACAGGATTGCTGAGCAGCCTGAACACAATACCTTCTTCCTTTGCATTCTCCACCTCTTCCCTCCTTGCAGGGAGTTCGGCCTCGCTTCGGCGATAGACTATACTTACCTCATCAGCACCAAGACGAAGTGCACTGCGTGCAGCATCCATTGCAACATTACCACCACCAACTACAATGACCTTCTTTCCTCTTTTGATAGGTGTATCGTAAGCAGGGAACTGGTATGCCTTCATCAGATTAACCCTTGTGAGGAACTCGTTTGCAGAGTAAACGCCATTGAGGTTCTCGCCTTCAATGCCCATGAACCTTGGTAAGCCCGCACCGGTTCCAAGGAAAACAGCATCGAACTCCTTCCTCAGTTCATCGAGGGTCTTTATTTTCCCGATGACGTAATCAACCTTAACCTCAACACCAAGCTGCTTGATGTATTCAACTTCTTCCTGTACTATTGCCTTTGGAAGCCTGAATTCAGGAATTCCATATGTAAGGACACCACCAGTATCATGCAGGGATTCGAATATTGTTACATCATGACCTTCTTTTGCAAGGTCTGCTGCTGCTGTAAGACCTGCAGGTCCGGCACCTATAACTGCAACTTTTTTACCTGTGGACTCAGCACGTACGGGAGGAGTTACACCTCTTTTCCTTTCATGGTCTGCACAGAAGCGCTCGAGTCTTCCAATAGCAACAGGATCGCTCTTCTTTGCAAGTATACAGTGTAGCTCACACTGAGCTTCCTGAGGACAGACACGTCCACATACTGCAGGAAGTGTGTTGGTAAGTTTAATAGTGTCAATAGCCCTGTCAAAATCCCCTTCTTTTATACTGACAATGAAACCAGGTATATCAATATTTACAGGGCATCCTTCCACGCATTTAGGATTCTTGCACTCAATGCATCGTGAAGCTTCAGCAAGTGCCTGCTCATCAGTATAACCCAGTGCAACCTCATTGAAGTTTTGTGCCCGCTCTTTAGGATCCTGTAATGGCATTACCTGTCTTTCAACCATTATTTCTCACCCTTGCAGGTGCATTTATGATCATGCATATCAAGACATTCTGATTCCTCATTCTTGTAGAGCGCAAGACGACTCATCAAAAGATTAAAATCTACTTTATGTGCATCGAATTCAGGTCCGTCCACACAGGCAAATTTGGTCTCACCGCCAATGGAAACCCTGCATCCACCGCACATGCCAGTGCCATCGATCATTATAGGATTAAGGCTTACAAGTGTTTCAACACCATAAGGTTCCAGCATACCTGCTGCCACACGCATGAGAATTGGAGGGCCTATGACAACTACCCTATCAACCTTTTCACCGCTGTCAAGAATATTCTTTACAACATCTGTTACAAAGCCATGATGACCTTTAGAACCATCATCGGTTGCAACATGAAGTTCATCGCTTGCAGCCCTCATCTCATCTTCAAAGATAAGGAAGCTTTCGTTCCTGGCACCGATCACAGATATTACTTTATTGCCTGCCTTGCGGTATGCCTTTGCCTGTGGATATATAGGAGCTATACCGATACCACCACCTACAAGGATAACTGTGCCAAGTTCCCTCACATCAGCAGGTGTGCCAAGAGGACCAACAAAGTCCAGAATTTCATCTGAAGCCGTCAGCTTTGCAAGCTTTTTTGTAGTCTTGCCCATTTCCTGGAAGATTAATGTGATTGTACCATCAGTTGCATCAAAATCAGCAATTGTTAGTGGTATTCTTTCACTGGCCTCATCAATACGTAGTATAATGAACTGACCTGCCTTTGCAGCTTTAGCAACGTCAAGTGCCAGAATTTTCATCTGGTGCACATTAGGAGCTAGTTCCTTTTTTTCGATAATTTTGTATGACATGCGATCACTTGTAGAAGTAGATGGGGATACTTTGACTTTGGGGGTATGATTGGATTAACAGTACTAATTAATAGTACTTAAAAATTGAGATTAAGGTAATATTGAAAGCAAACTAGGGACACATTATTATCCTGCACCATAAATAAAATACAATCCTTTTATATATTTGTATGTTCATTTATTGACCAAAACAATGGAATAACTCTAAGTAGCTAAGCGGAGGCATTTTTATCAAATCCATCATACTTGCTGGCGGCTCTGGAACTCGCCTGTGGCCCTTGAGCCGGGAACAATATCCAAAACAATTTCTGAAATTAAATGAAAGATCGCTTTTTCAGGACACTGTGCTCAGATGCCTGGAGCTATCAGATATCTCAGAGATATTCGTAGTAACAAATGAAACTCAAAGGTTCTTTGTTAGTGGACAGATCGAAGAACTGGGCTATGAGATTCCAGCTGATAACATACTGCTGGAACCCATCGGTAAAAATACACTCCCTGCAATCACTTTTGGGATGGATGAGATTAAGAAACGTTTTGGAAGATCTCTTGTAGGGATATTTTCATCAGACCATATACTTGATAAGAGTGCAATGGAAAGCATCAGAAATGCTGAGGAACTTACTTCGGATCACCTGCTGACATTCGGGATTGCACCCACATCCCCACATACAGGTTATGGATACATTAAACCGGCAAATTCAATTGGAATTGGATTCAAGGTGTCAGAATTCAAGGAAAAACCAGATATCTCCATGGCAAAAAAGCATATTGAAAATGGATGTGTTTGGAATAGCGGAATGTTCCTTTTTGACACAGATGTTTTTTTCGAAGAGCTTGAAAAGTATGAGCCGAACATTTCTGCTGCCTTCACAAGTTCAGAAAAAATAACAGAGATTTATGAGAAAATGCCCTCTGTTTCCATTGACTACGGAATTATGGAAAGATCTGATCGTGTCGCAGTTGTTAAACTTCAAGAAAGATGGAGTGATATGGGTAACTTCAGCGCCCTCTATGAAGAGTTTGACAAAGACAAAAACAATAATATTATACACAACTGTGATGATGTTCTTATCAATTCATCAGGCAATCTGATTTACTCAAGAGCTGATAAAATCGTCTCACTTATTGATGTAGAAGATATGATCATTGTGGATACTCCCGATGCACTGCTTGTTTGCCCAAAGGACAGCAGCCAGAAGGTCAAGGATGTCGTATCTGCACTTAAGGATAAGGAGGATGAACGGATACAACTCCACCAGACCGTATACAGACCATGGGGTTCATACACTATCCTGGAAAACTCAGAGCGGCATAAGATCAAGAACATAATTGTCTTCCCTCACAAGAAACTGAGCCTTCAAATGCACCATCACAGAAGCGAACACTGGGTCGTTGTTGAAGGAATGGCCTGTGTCGAGAATAATGGCGAGAAGTATTTCCTGCGGCAGGGTGAGAGTACGTTCATCAAGGCTGGTATCAGACACAGGTTGTCGAATCCAGGGAAGTTACCGCTTGAGATCATTGAGGTGCAGCTTGGGGAGTATGTTGGTGAGGATGATATTGTTCGGTTCGATGATGAGTATGGGAGAAAATAATGAGGTTCGAATTGCTCTTTTAAACTGCACTGATTTTATTGAACCATGTGCAGTAATTATTATAGATATAAATGGCAATTTGTAAAGACTTCACACATCTCAGGACATTATAGATTAAACTTTAAAAATGGAGATTCAAAATGAAAGTCATAATTCCTGCCGCAGGAACCGGAACACGCCTTTTTCCACACACCCATACCAAGCCAAAACCCATGGTATACATAGCAGGTAAACCTATTATCGGGCATATTCTCGACAGAATGATAGATCTTGAACCAGAAGAGATCATCCTTGTTGTCGGATATCATAAAGAACAGTTGATATCATATGTCAATGAGCACTATCGAGATATATTTAACATCAGGTATGTAGAACAGGTCAACAGGCTTGGCCTTGGGCATTCCGTGTATATAACACGTGAATATACAAGAGGTTCGGATGTTATGATAGCCCTTGGAGATATGATATTTAAATCAGGATATATGGATTTCTATAAAATGCACACTAAAAATGAAAAATGCGCAGGTTCAATTGGTGTAAGAGAAGTTGAGGACCCCAGAAAATATGGAATCGTTGAACTCGAGCAGGCCTCGCCTTGTATTAAAAAGCTTGAGGAAAAACCAGAAAAACCAGCATCAAACCTGGGAATTGCAGGAGTATACTTTGTAAAGGATACACAGATGCTGTTTGGGGTCCTTGAACAGATGATAAAGAATGATACAAGATCACGTGGAGAATACCAGTTGACAGATGCACTGCAGGAAATGATACAACAAGGCGGCAGACTGAAAACATTTGAAGTTTCCAGCTGGTACGACTGTGGTCATGCAAAATCACTCCTTGAAACAAATAAAGTATTGTTGAATGAAAAAGAGAACATCGACCTTGATCATAAAAGTATTGATTCTGTAATAATACACCCGGTAGCAATCGGAAAGAATGTGAAAATACTCAATTCAGTGGTTGGACCCTATGCATCTATTGCAGAGGAAAGCACCGTGGAGAGTTCCATCATATCAGACAGCGTTATTGGTTCACGCACACATATATCAAAAGTGAACCTGCAGTCCTCAATAGTAGGAGATGATGCAAATGTCATTGGCAAGCACAATTCATTAAATATAGGAGACTCTTCTTCAATAGAGTTCTAGAGCGTGATAATATGAGATCAATAGTAACCGGTGGTGCAGGTTTTTTAGGGTCGCATTTATGTGACTTTTTGCTTGAGAAAGGTCACGAAGTCATTTGCATAGATAATCTTGTAACAGGAAATACAAAAAATATAGACCATATTAGATCAGATAGATTCACATATTTAAAGCATGATATCACTAAGCCAATATATTTTGGAGACAAGATAGATTACATATTCCATCTTGCAAGCCCTGCATCTCCTGTTGATTACCTTGAATTACCAATTCAAACCCTTAAAGTAGGAGCTTTGGGCACATACAATATGCTCGGGCTTGCAAAAGAGCAGGATGCAAGGTTCCTGCTGGCTTCTACGTCCGAAGTCTATGGCGATCCTCTGGTAAACCCACAACCTGAGAGTTACTGGGGCAATGTCAATCCTATTGGACCAAGGGGAGTATATGATGAAGCAAAGCGATATGCTGAAGCTATCACCATGGCATACCACAGTCATCATAAAATGGAGACAAGAATTGTCCGTATATTCAACACGTATGGTCCACGAATGCGAGCAGGTGATGGACGTGTTGTACCTAATTTCATCAATCAGGCTTTGAAAGGGAAAGATATCACAGTTTATGGTGATGGAACACAGACACGTTCCTTTTGCTATGTATCAGATCTTATCGATGGGATCTACAAACTAATGATGTCTGACTTTTGTGAACCTGTTAATCTGGGTAATCCTGTGGAAATGACAGTACTTGAGTTTGCAAAAGAGGTTCTTGAAATAATAGAAACGAAGTCTAAAATAGTATTCAATGATCTACCAGTTGATGATCCAAAAGTCAGGAGGCCAGACATCAGCAGGGCTAAAGAAATTCTTGGCTGGGAACCAAAGGTCGGATTAAAAGATGGTTTGGAAAAAACTGTGGATTATTTTAGAAAAATTCAAGAGCTAAATTAAAATTTGTAATTTAGTAACTTACATTAAAAAATAATATTATTGCAGATGACAGAGGTAATTAAATGACTAAAACAGCGTTAATAACTGGAATAACAGGTCAAGACGGTGCATATTTGGCCGAGTTCCTGCTTAACAAAGGATATATTGTACACGGAATCAAAAGAAGATCCTCTTCCTTCAATACTTCACGCATCGATCATCTCTACAAAGATCCACATGAGAGAAACGTAAACTTTTTTATGCACTATGGTGATCTCACTGATTCTACGAACCTTATAAGGATAATCCAGGAAACCCAGCCTGACGAGATCTATAACCTAGCCGCTCAAAGCCATGTACAGGTCTCATTCGAAACTCCCGAATATACAGCAAACTCAGATGCACTTGGAACCCTTAGGTTACTGGAAGCTATACACATACTTGGAATGGAAAAGAAAACTAAGTTCTACCAGGCATCAACAAGTGAACTCTACGGAAAAGTTCAGGAGATTCCTCAAAAAGAAACAACTCCATTCTATCCAAGAAGTCCCTATGCTGCCGCAAAGTTGTACGCTTACTGGATTACTATTAACTATCGTGAAGCTTACGGCATGTTTGCATGTAACGGCATATTATTCAACCACGAATCCCCCATACGTGGTGAGACTTTCGTCACAAGAAAGATCACAATGGCTGTGGCAAAGATCAAGAAAGGCTTGCAGGATAAACTTTACCTTGGAAATCTGGATGCAAAACGTGACTGGGGATTTGCAGGGGATTATGTGGAAGCTATGTGGCTCATGCTCCAGCAGGACGAGCCTGATGATTTTGTGATTGCTACAGGCAAAACACATTCTGTAAGGGAGTTTGTTGAGCTTGCATTTGGAGAAGTTGGGATTGAGCTTGAATGGCAGGGTGAAGGCGTGGATGAAGTTGGAATTGACGCTACGACCGGTGATATTCTAATCGAGATTGATCCGCGTTATTACAGGCCTACTGAAGTAGATATACTGATTGGTGATCCAACCAAAGCTAGGGATAAGTTGGGATGGAAATCAAAAGTGGGTCTTAAAGAACTGGTGAAAATGATGGTTGAGGAGGATATGAAAAAGTTGTGAAATAATTAGAATATATGTCATGATAAAGAATAACAAATGGACTAAATAAGCCATATCCTTCAAATAACAACAATTATAATTATGCCAATATTCACTGCCTTAGTTTCCAAAATAATGGGAATTGGAGAAATACAGCGTCAGAGTATAATATCTTTCAGCGGCCAAATTGCACTTACAGTAATTGGCTTTTTAAGCACGATATATTTTGCGCGCACTGTAGGTGCAAGTGTTCTCGGTGCATATTTCCTCTTTATGGCTTATTATAGCATTATTAGCATGATAACCGATGGCGGGGTTGGCGGCGCTGCCATAAAAAGAATTAGTGAAGGTGAGGAACAAGATGCCTATTTCAGTGCAGCTTTTTTTTTAAGGATCTTGTTCACATTTGCCATATTGATCGCAATATTAATATTCCGCAGTTATTTTGTTGATTTAAATAATGCAGGGATTTTGGTATGGCTGTTAATAGCACTGATATTATCAATAATGAGGGGGCCACTTTATAATGGAATAGCAGGTTGCGGAAAAATGGGCATCCATGCAATCGGAAGCTATATAGGAGATATGTCAAGAACGGTTTTTCAAATTGTAGCGGTTTTCTTGGGATATGGATTGGCTGGATTGGCTGGCGGATTTGTTGCCGGAATAATTGTTTCAATAATAATATCATTACCATTTTTTCATTTGCGTATCACTCATTTTGAATGGAGACACGTAAAAAACCTTTCAACATTTTCATTTTGGTTATTTTTGACTTCTAGTGGAATACTTATATATTCATATGCAGACCGAATTCTAATTGGATATTATCTCGGAAACACAGATGTAGGAATTTATCAGATATCAGTTCAATTTGCCGCTCTTGCGTCTTTCACAACTCTCGCAATTCGTTCGACCCTTTGGCCAAAGGTAAGCCGCTGGGGAAAAAATGAAGAAATTGAACTCATTGAAATATCACTGTCCAAAGCAATTAATTATTCATTGATATTAGCCATACCTGTAATGATGGGGGGTATCATTTTAGGAGATAGGTTGCTTTATAATCTGTATGGGCCTGAGTTTTCAGGCGGATATATCACACTTATATTAATTTTGATAGCTCAAGTGGTCAATGTATTTCAATATTTATTCACAATGTATCTTGGTGCTTTAGACTTCCAAAAAGAATCTTTCAAGGCAACTGCAATTGGAACTACCGGAAATATAGTACTGAATATTGCATTGATCCCCATAATAGGAATTGATGGAGCTGCATTAGCAACATTAATTACCTTAGCTTTAAATTCGGTTTTGGCAGGTCGATACTTATCAAGAATCATGAACATAAGCTTGGAATATTCAAATATAATTAATATCTTCATTGCAGCAGGAGCAATGGGAATCTTTGTAGGTATATATAGAATTCTGGTAACTACTTCAAGTATGTTAACTACAATAATTCCTGTTTTCTTAGGTGCAATAATATATTCAGTCCTCATACTAAAAATTGATAAAAATATAAATAAGGAATTCAAGAAAATTGCAACAAAGACTCATTTGCCATGGCCAAATTGGCTTTAATCAATAAAATATAATACCATAAAATTAATTCAAAATTAAAACAGTAAATTGTAACAAGATAATATTATATCTTAAAAGATTATACTATGATTCGGAAAAGTGGGTGCTATAGAAAAATGAGCGAATCAACTTCAAAAGCATATGTTGAAAAGAAAGTTAGATTCCTACTCAATAGAGAGAAAAATCCAACGATATGGAAGATACTTTTCGTAATCGAGCAGATTATAATCGGTGGCAAAAATAGAAAAATAGTAACATCGGCTATTTCAAAAAAAGTAAAGAAAACCATTAACTTCTATCGCCCATCTCCCTACCTTCCAAATGGCATTATATATTATGTGGAACAATGGCTTGAAGGTGAAATTCCGCCAGAAATGAAAGGAAGCTGGATCAAAGAGATAGTTCCTGAACACAAAACTTACAGAGAAAAGGCTAAAAACATAAGGGGAGAGTTACATTCACCACTTGATAAATGGCATGGATATCATTCATATCCAAAAGCTAAGCTATGCTTGCTTAGAAATGCAAATATTGTTAATGAAAATGGTACGGTCATATCTTCTGATGACAAAGTATTTTCTGATTTCACCTATCAGATAGGTAAACCAATCGAAAAGAATGATGTATTCAAATCCTATATAAAAAAACCTGAACTGAAAAAAGGTTGCTTTGCCACCATAACCGCTTCTGAGAGTTCAGGGTATTTTCACTGGATGCTGGAATGTTTACCCCGCATAAGATTGATTGAGGATTATATCGATGAAATTGACTATCTAATCGTTCCAGATAACTTAAAGAAATTCCACATAGAAACACTTGATCGTCTGGGATTCCCTGAAGAAAAACTATATCGTATCAAAGACGGCATGAATTTGCAATGTGAAAAGCTCTTTGTCCCCTCATTGCCAATTGGAAATGCACTAATGTCAAAATGGGTCTGCGATTTTTTGAGAGAATCATTTATCCCCGAAGATGTGGCAGACCCACATCGTTTAATCTACATTTCCCGAAAAGACGCACTTTATAGAAAAATAATGAATGAAGGGGAGGTAGAGGAATATCTTAAAGAAATGGGATTTGAGATATTCCAGATGTCTGAACTCTCATTCTTGGAACAGGTTAAGATTTGTGCAGAGGCAAAGGTTGTTATTAGCCCTCATGGAGCAGGTTTAACTAACATTGTATTCTGTAGAGGTGCAAAAATCCTTGAAATGTTTTCACCATCTTACCTTGGAGGATTCTCGATTCTTGCTAATTACGGGAAGAATGAATATTGGTATCTAGTAGGTGAAGATCGGCCTGGTAATTCACCACCATCATGGAGAGACTTTAGTGTGAATATAAATGATATGAAAAAAACTATGGAGTTGATGATAAAAAATGTCTGAACACGTTAATGAATACTTTACTGATTTGAAAATTTATATAGGTAATCTTTACTATGACATACTTACAAAACTTCATAATTGTAATAGCAATATTGATCTTGTTTTTGCTGAAAAGGATCTCTTTGTCTGCTGATACTCTAAAAACAAAAAACGCAAGCAATAGCAACAGTCACAAAAAACAATTTGAAAGAAATTTACTCAACTGATATTTATGATGGTGGCGGATGATTGTGTTATTGTCAGGCTGAATAGTTACCAATATAAGTAACATAGAATATCAAAAATTTATATTAGAAACATGGTCAAAAAACTATTCAGATATAGAAAATGATTTTATGAACAATGACGTAAAATTTCTTCGAAATGAAACTATTAAAAAAACTATGTTTTTATCTGTTGGTGGTAGATGGCAAAATACTCAAATCAAATATTTAAAAACTATAATAGATGAGAAGAGATTGAGAGAATTACTTCACGAAGATTGTGTCGGACATCCAACAATAACTTCTTTTAAGTACAATTCATCCCATAACTTAATTCATCATTTATATCATTTAGTGAAATTCCAATCTGAAACTGATATTAATCTTAATGCTATAGATACTGTCGTTGAGTTTGGAGGCGGATATGGCAGTATGTGTAGATTAATGAAACGATTTAATAGAAACTCCACCTATATTATCATTGACTTACCAATTTTCTCATTTATTCAATTATATTATCTAAAAGAAATCTATGGAGAAGGGGAAGTAAATATAATTTTATCTGATAAAGATGAGATAATACCAAACAAGATAAACTTAATACCAATAGATGAACGTCTTGTTGATAAAATAAAAACAGTTAAACCAGATTTGTTTATTGCTACATGGAGTTTAAGCGAAGCAAACAAATATGGACAAGATTATATATATGCTAATGATTTTTTTGATTCAAAATCGATTTTAATAGCACATCAGAAAATATCAAAACAATTCGAACATGCTGAATCGATTAAATTTTCTGATAAGTATAGAGTTGTATATAATGAAGAAACTAAATACATACCAGATAATTACTATCTTTTTGCTAAGAAAATTGATTGAGTTAGAATATGATACAAATCTACCCTCATATAGACCAAAAATTGATATGCCCTATATGTAAACAGGAAACTAATCCAACTAAAACAGTTTGGCAAGGCATACATGTAGGTGTTGAATCAGAATGCAATAAATGCCAAAAAAAATTTTATCAAGATTTAAGAGTTGGACATTCTTTACATACTCAATATAGTGTGGATTTAACCAACTTTGAACTTTTTGGACCTGAAACTTCAAAAGAATGGTATGGCATCCCCCTCCTAAAATCCCTAGAAAATCCAAAAAGCCAAAATATAGAATTTAAAAAAGAGATCTACAAAACGTGTGATAAAGTTGTACTTCTTAATTGCATAGATTACCTATACGGCCACTCGCTACTTAAGCTATTGAATGCTGAAAGACATTTAAAAAACAATCCAGGATACGGTCTTGTATTGATTATACCTGAATTTTTAGAATGGATGGTACCAGAGGGAATTGCTGAAAAATGGGTATTTAATATTCCTTTAAAAGATGGAAAAAAGTTTTTTACAAATTTCAATGACATAATCCATGAAGAAATGAAAAGATTTTCAGAAATATACATCAGCAAGGCATATTCTCATCCAAAGTACTTTGATATCACCAATTTTACAGGAATAGAAACACATAGTTTTCAAAGAGATGATTTCAGAGTCACGTTTATTTGGAGAGAAGATAGGCTTTGGATGAATCATTCTATTTTGGAAAAAGTAGCAAATAAGTTTAATTTGAATCTATTTAAGAGCTTATTGTTGACTTATCAAAAAAGAAAAATAATACAAACATTTCGCAAACTTAGAAAAGCATACCCTGACGTAAGATATACAGTGACAGGTTTTGGAAAACACAATAATTTCCCAAAATGGATTGATAACAAAGTGGTGCATTCTTTTAATAGTGATATTGAAAAGAATCTATGCAAAATTTATTCTGAAAGCAGAGTTATTGTTGGAATTCATGGATCAAATATGTTGCTACCTTCAGCTCACGCAGGTATGACTGTTGATCTTATGCCTATGGACAGGTGGGGCAATTTTGCACAAGATGTATTGTATCAAGAGAAGGATGTCAGGATGAGTAGTTATAGGTATAGATATATACCTATAAGTGTAAAACCAGATTTTCTTCCTAAAATTATTATTCATATGATCTCAGACCAAAAATCTTATATTGAAAATATGGTAAGAGTCTAGTCTAGCATTAAACGATTGATATTTTGGTTCTGTAGAAATCCTCAATATTCGAGCAACAATCTGATTTAAAAATTTTATATAAATATGTTGCACTATATTGGATTATGATCTCAATTTTAGTCGAAGGATGTTGATTTTGATAGGTTTTTTACAGAGCCGAAAATTTACGAAATATTATATCAGTCTTAAAAGAATATTGGAGTTGATAATGTAATGAAGGAAATCCGCAGAAATTTAGTTCACTTTAAATTAACTAAAATTGATGAAGTTATTTATCAGAAGTTCATATCCACAATTTAATAATTAATAATTGAATAAGCAAAGTTATCATGCTAACAATTTACTGAAAATAATTATAGAAGGAACTGTAATATGTGCAATACTAATCCTCACAATCAACTCAATACTCCAATTCTCTTTTTAGTATTCAATCGACTTGACACCACAAAAAAAACATTTGAAGAAATTAAAAAAACTAAGCCTTTAAAATTGTATATAGCATCAGACGGATCGCGAAAAAATATATCTAATGAATCTTTGATAATAAATACAGTTAGAAACTACGTATTAGATAATATTGATTGGAATTGCGAAGTAAAAACTCTATTCCATGAAGAAAACCTTGGTTGTAAAATAGCAGTTAGTAGTGCTATCGAATGGTTATTTTCTAATGAAGAAATGGGTATAATCTTAGAAGACGACTGTTTACCAAGTTTTAGTTTTTTTTTATTTTGCGATAATTTGCTGAAAGAATACAAAGATGATTCCAGAATTATGATGATTAGCGGTACAAACTTGGCTACTAGCTGGAAAACAAAAGAAAACGATTATTTTTATTCTCGTCTCGGAACGATGTGGGGGTGGGCAACTTGGAAAAGAGCATGGAAAGAATATGATGAGGATATGAAACAATGGAAATACGTCAGAAACAGTAGTATATACAATAGCATGTTCGGTTCTAAAGAAGAATTTAAAAAGAACACAAGAATATATGAACAAACCTATGAAGGACTTATTGACACATGGGATTACCAATGGGTTTTCGCCAGGCAAATTCATTCAGGTTTAACAATAGTACCTTCAAGGAACTTGATCTCAAATATCGGATTTGGAAATAATGCCACACACACGCTAAATAAGTATTCAACTGGCTCGAATCTCAAAAGGTTCGATTTGAGTTTTCCACTAAAAATAAATTCTATATTAGTTGCTGATAACGATTATGATCGATTTCTTACATCTAAAAAATCATATACTATTAAAAGCCTGTTATTTGCTTTAAGTAATAAAATTAAAAATATTTTCAATTAATCATTTTGAATTTGATGCTAACAGAATAATCAAATGAAAATAATATATGTAAGTCATTAATTATTCAAGATAAACATATTTAATATTAAAGTTTATGAGAGGTTGAAAACGAAGCCCATGTATAATGCATACTAAATTACAATAAAGTATTGTATTATCACAGCAATTGAATAATAAACATATTATCAAATAAACTGCAGGAATATGAACCAATAGACATCAGATATTTCCAAAAAACAAGTAGGAATCCATAAACTAGAACTTTAGATTATATGAAATGTTTCAAGTTTTTCAAATACTGTTTCTACGATTTTACAAGTCGTTTTGAAATAAAGTGTGAGGAAATGCAACTCTAAATCAAAAAAACAGTATTCTTAAGAGAAGTCTTTTAATGAAATTACATTAGAATACAGAAAAAACAGTTTTCCATTCCAAAAGAAAACTCAAATGCCATTTGTTAAATTTAAACAAAATAGTGGATATGGAATTTGACTTCCAAATCAGTTAAGAATATGCAAAAATTGATGTGTAATTATTCACATGAAAACTATGTCACAATACAATACAATATGATTATTATTTGATGATTAATACGTGGAGTTTATTCATCTGTTAATGCCAACGTTTTTTATAGTTAAACACCATTGGTTTATAACTTATGAGTTTTGAAACCATATTTTATTGACAGTAATTCTAATATCATAAGTTTCAAACAATTGGTTATTAACTATAATACTGATAATGCACAATAAACCAATAAAATCAGATATAAAAAATTGGATTTCAAAATTATATTTCGACCAACAAGGGGAATGATGATGAATGAAATTATATTCTAAATTAATAGATATTAACAACAAAGCCAATAAAACGTTTGCTGAAAAGAAAATACTAAAAGCAGCTAAGTTTTGCAAAAAAATTGTTGATGCTAATAAAAACAATCGAATAGTATCTGTTTTTGATAGGGAATTCAAAGGCAACATAACTTATGTAACAATTGAAGATATAATTGATTGGTCTAATCTATTTATAAAAAGATTTCCTGAAAAGTACGACTTAGTAATAGGAATTCCTCGCTCAGGTCTTGCAGTAGCGAACATTGTATCTTTAAAGCTCGGTCTTCCATTGACAACACCTGATCAATATTTAAATGGAAAATTTTGGCATTCCTCATTGATAGAAAAAAAGCAACACTATGAAAAAATACTTTTAATAGATGATAGTGTAGCATCGGGTAAATCTATGCAGGAAGCTAAAGAGCTTTTGAGTCAACATACTGATAATATTACAACTGCCGGATTAATCGTGACTAAAGAATCAAAGTCCAAAGTTGATCTATATTACAAAGTGATAGAACAACCAAGATTATTTGAATGGAATATTGCACACAGCAAAAAAGGGGTACTTGTATCTGATTTGGATGGTGTGATATGTGAAAACTGCCCTCCTGGATACGATTCTAATGAAAATATGTATATAAGCTGGATTCGTGAAGCAAAACCATATATAATTCCATCTTTTGAAATTGATTATATAGTTACAAATAGGTTAGAAATGTACAGGCAGAAAACTGAAGAATGGTTAAAAATGCATGATGTAAAATATAAAGAACTTATCATGTGGGACTTGGAATCAAAGGAACAGAGAAATAATCAACATGCAATCCGAAAAACTGAATTGATAATAGAAATAATGCCAGATATGGTATGGGAAAGTAGTAGATGGGAATCAGAGGAAATATTCAAAAATACTCATTATCCTGTTCTTTGCTTTGATGATAATTTATTATTCGGGTGAGGTATAACTATGATACACCAGTCATATTCAGGATGTAGGATGGATATAATCAATATTATTCCTACAAATTTTAAACCTTTAAATGTACTTGAAGTTGGATGTAGTACAGGGAGCACGGGAGCATATCTGAAACAAAAATATAACTGTAGAATTACAGGTATTGATGTGAGCGAAGAAGCAGCTATAATTGCAAATTCTAAATTGGATAAAGTAATCATTGCAGATTTGGATAGGTTTGATTACTCAATTTTGAAATCAGAGAAGTTTGATCTTATAACATTTGGGGATGTGCTTGAACACGTAAAAGATCCTTGGAACACACTTCGTTGTTTTCGAAAGTTTCTAAATGATGATGGATATATAATATTGAGCATACCCAACGTTAGACACTGGTCAGTTATAAAAAACCTTTTAGTTGGATACTGGCCTTATCGCGAAAGAGGAATTCACGACAAGACACATTTGAGGTTTTTTACATTAAAAAATATAAAAGAACTTATAGAGCATACCAGTCTTATCGAAGTAAACATGCATATGAACTTTCGTATCATAGAAGCACCATCTAAAATTAATTATATTGGTAAACTGTTTAATTTGCCACTGATTAAGCATTTTTTTATATTTCAGTATATTACTTTATGCAAGAAAAGATAATGTTTTATCGAATCTTGTGCTATATAAAAAGTGTCAATTATATGGTCAATATGATATTAACACAACTGTTTGGAACATTTTAAGCCGATACAACCATATTTTTATACAAATGAATTAATATGCAGTCACTAAATATTGAAACCTATTTAAAATTCAAAGCAAGAATGGGAATAATATCTAAGCACGAATATGAAAATGTTTAAAATAGGAGTTGCAGAAATACTCTATAATTTATAAACTATAGATAAACACGGATGAACGTAGATATGGCTACATCCGTGTTTATGTGCGTTACCTGCTAATCAGAGATTAGCAGACGTCCAGCTCCAAAGAAGATGAGACTATCTGTGGTAAATTAAATTGTCTCTAAATTTTAGAAACAATTTATTGGATGGTCTCTACAAAGTCTTAATATACTATATTATTGCACCATATAATTTTTAAATAATTGTGGAGAACAGTCATGTCTACTAAAATTCTTCATATAGTTGCAGGTGAGTTTAATGGAGGAGCTGCCAGAGGTGCATACTGGCTGCATCGTGGGCTTTTAGAGAAAGGCGTAGAATCTAAAATGATCATTCAAAATAATGATGGGAACGATCCAACTGTAGCATCAATTGGTAAAAGCAAATTTCAGAAACTTTCAGTCTTGTTGCGGATGGCTATGGACCGCTTCCCAGCCGAATTTTATCGCAATCGGGAAAGATCAATTTTTAGCACTGGCATAAGTGGATTTGATATCAGAAAATACAGTGAATACCAATGGGCCGATATAATCCATTTGCACTGGATCAACAATGGCATGATAAACGTGAAACTACTAAAAGAGATTGACAAACCAATAGTCTGGACAATGCGCGACATGTGGCCAATGACCGGTGGTTGCCATTATGCTATGGAATGCAAAGGCTATGAAAATAAATGTGGACATTGTCCCAGATTGAAAAGCCAGCGTAACTATGACCTTTCAAGATATGTATTGAACCGTAAAAAGCGATATTATCCAGAAAATTTGCACCTTGTTGCCATAAGTAGTTGGTTGGCAGAGTGTGCTAAAAATAGTTATTTGTTAAATGGTCATAATATTGACATCATCCCTAATGCAGTTGATACAAAGGATTTTTTTCCAATTGACAAGAAGATATCCAGGGACATAATGGGGTTGCCTGAAGATAAAAAAATCATTCTTGCTGGTGCAACGAATATTAATGATAAGTACAAGGGGTTTAAAAAATTTAAGGATTCAATTAAATATCTTGATAAAAAATACTTATTCCTTTTCTTTGGTAGAGCAAATACTGAGGAATTGGATAGGCTTCACATTGACTATAAGGCATTGGGTTTTTTAGGGGATAGCATCTCATTAAGGCTAGCCTATTCTGCAGCTGATGTATTTGTTGCCCCATCTATTCAAGAAGCATTCGGTAAAACAATAATTGAAGCAATGGCTTGTGATACACCAGTGGTTGCCTTTAATGCCACGGGGCCCAAAGATATTGTGGAGCATAAGCAGACAGGTTATCTAGCAGAACCATTTGATTCGAAGGATCTTGCCAGAGGTATTAAATGGGTACTAGAAGACAACAAACGTTGGGACAAGTTGTCGCAACGATCTAGGCAAAAAGTTGAAAATGAATTTTCGATAAGAATCATTGCGGAAAAATATGTTGAATTATACAAAGACATACTTAAATAATATAAAAGATCCACCAATTAGTCTCCAATGTAATTGATATTCAATAAAACATTTAAAAGCTATAAATAAATATAAATTATAATGAATATTCTTTCATATAATATTTTTTGATACAACCAATAAGGGATACTGATGAACGCCAACTCCAAAATCTACATCGCAGGCCACCGCGGCCTGGTAGGCTCAGCCATAAAAAGAAAACTTGAGTCAAAAGGCTATAGCAACCTTGTATACCGTACCCACAGTGAACTTGATCTTACAAACCAGCAGGAAGTCAATGATTTCTTTGAATCAGAAAGACCTGAATATGTGTTTCTTGCCGCTGCAAAGGTGGGAGGGATCCTAGCAAACAGCACTTATCCTGCTGAGTTCATCTACGACAATCTCATGATCGAGACAAATGTCATCAATGCTGCCCACAAATATGGTGTCGAAAAACTGCTTTTCCTTGGATCATCATGTATCTATCCAAAACTTGCACCCCAACCCATGAAAGAAGATTATCTATTGACCGGGGATCTGGAAGTTACCAATGAGGCATACGCAATTGCAAAGATAGCGGGAATAAGGTTGTGCAAGCATTACAACCAGCAATATAATACTAATTTCATTTCAGTTATGCCTACAAACCTTTATGGCCAAAATGACAACTTCGATCTTGAGACATCTCACGTGATGCCTGCTCTTATTCGTAAATTCCATGAAGCAAAAATGAACAATGAATCGGAAGTTGTGGTCTGGGGCACAGGATCACCAAGGCGTGAGTTCCTTCATGTGGATGATATGGCGGATGCTTGTGTTTACCTTATGGAGAAACATGATGCAACTAGCATAGGGGAGTTTGTTAACATCGGAGTTGGGAAGGATCTTACGATAAGGGAACTGGTCGAAATGATTAGTGATATCGTGGGATATGGAGGTAGGATCGTGTACGACAGATCAAAACCTGATGGAACGCCCCAAAAGCTGCTGGATGTCACAAAACTTGGTGATCTTGGATGGAAAGCTAAGATAGCTTTAAAACAAGGTATTGAGCAAACTTACAAGTGGTATATAGAGAACCTGAATCGATAATATTGCGTAGATATGAAAAATATTAGTGCCTATAAACCTGTTGTAACAATAATAACCGCATGTTTCAACAGTGAGGAATATATTGAAGAAACAATTTTGAGTGTTATTAATCAGACCTATACAAATATAGAATACATTATAATAGACGGAAAGTCCATGGATAGCACCCTCGACATAATCAAAAAATATGAAGAATATATATCAAAACTAATATCAGAATCTGATGATGGGGTTTATGATGCAATGAACAAGGGAATCAAAAACTCCACTGGAGACATAATATATTTTTTGAATTCCGGCGATCATCTCTTCAACAAAAAGACAGTTGAGAATGTGGTTAAGCAATTCACAGACAAATCTGCTCTAGCTGTCTATGGAAATGTACAAATAATAAATGAGAAGGGAAAGAGGAAAAATATCCGCGGATGCAGCGTAACATTGAATAGTCTGCTATACAGGCGTATCTGCCATCAGACATTGTTTGTAAGTAAAAAACTTTTCAATGATATTGGAGTTTTTTCAAGTAAATACAGGCTTTCAGCAGACCATGAGTTCATAGTCAAGGCCATAAAGAAGTATCCTAATAGATTTTTGTACTTAGATGAGATACTTGCAGAATATATGGACGGCGGAATGAGCTGTAAGATGATGACTAAAACAAAAATCGAGGATCTCAATATTATCTCATCCAATTACAATATTCCCCAGTACATATTCGGTGCTATAATCTGTAGCCTGGTAATCTTAAAATATAGAATTAAGAACTTACTACCACAAATTATAACTGATTACATAAAGTAAGAGATTTTACAATGAATGTTCTAGTTATACCTACAACAGACTGGACAAAACACCCTGTTCCAAACAGGCTTAATTTTATCTTTGATATTATGGCAGAAAAACATAATGTCCATGTCATAAACTTTAAACTAAAAAAATTCAAAGATCAAAAACCCAGATCAACAAAATGCAAACTTCATGAAGTTACCGTAATTGATGCGAACGATCCCTCTTCATACTATATCTTCAATAGCATCTTCCATTTTTTCAAACTTAGAAGTATTCTTAAAAAAGAAAAAATTGATATCGTCGTTTCTGCAAACATTTTACCTGCTTTTTTGATTAATCTTGTAAAGGGAAAGACACCAATTGTATTTGATTACCTTGACCACTATGAAGAATCTGCAGCCACATATTATCCAGATTCTTTTTTTGGAAATATTGTGAAACATGGAGTAAGATGGATTATCCGTTATAATCTAAAAAAGGCAGACTCATTGATCACAGTGACAAATGAATTCAAGGATTTTTTATATTCAATTGATGTAAAGAATATACACGTAATACCAAATGGAGTGGATACATCCGTCTTTGGCATCATTCCAAAAGAAATTGCTAAAAAT
Source organism: Methanolobus sp. (assembly GCA_034008115.1). GTDB lineage: Archaea > Halobacteriota > Methanosarcinia > Methanosarcinales > Methanosarcinaceae > Methanolobus. The sequence continues at coordinate 25,639 of JAVEPM010000012.1, read as the reverse complement.
AATTTGGGATTGGAGGAAAACATAATTGGTTATGTAGGATCACTTGAGTACTGGGTCGATCTGGAAACTGCAGTGAAAGCCTTACCTGAATTAGATGCTAAATTGTTGGTAGTAGGTCCAGGGTTATTTACAGATTATGGAGATAAAATAAAATCTCTTGCTGATGAACTTGGAGTGCTTGATAAAATTGTATTCACAGGAAGAGTTGAGTACTCTGATCTATTCAAGTACATCTCTGCAATGGATATCGGGCTCAATCCCTTGAAACATGAAATGAAAAACCAGATAACAGTTGGTGGAAAAATATTCAATTATCTTGCATGTGGCGTACCAGTCCTTTCAAGCAGAATGGTTGCTGTGGAAAATTTACTTGGTAACGATTTGTATTATTATGACGACGTGAAGACATTCGTTAAAAGTGTAAAAAACATACTTGAAACTCAGCAAGATAATCAAAAATACATCGATATTGCCAAAAGTTTTGACTGGAAAAACATCGAAACCAAATATGAGAAAGTTCTAGAATCATTAGTATAAAATCCACTAAAGTGAGAAAACTATGAATAACTTAAGCATATGACTAAATTCATAAAACCATATTAATATAAACGAGTTTTAAGTAAAATAGATGTGAAAATATAAATATTGATATATAGCTAGTTTGCTAACATATATTTTTATGAAATGTGGGTGTTAAAATGAGTATTGATAAAAATAAAAAATCTTTCATTAATAAAGTAAAAGATAGTTTGCCTTATGGCCTGATATTGCTTCTATTTTCTTTAATAGCATTGCATATTAGAATAAGACCTAGTGCAAGTGTGTTTCTCTCAAATGCATTTGTTAGATTTGGAGGAAATGACCCATGGTACCATTTCAGAAATGTGGAATCAATTATCCATAATTATCCTCAAATGTTATGGTTTGATGCTTACACAAATTATCCACATGGAACAATCCAGATATTTGCACCCCTTTTTGATATGGTTCTTTCAACAATTATATGGATATTTGGATTTGGAGATCCCAGTCAAGAACTCATCACCACTATATGTGCTTACTATCCCGCAATACTTGGAGCCCTTGTAGTTATACCTACATACTTTGCAGCAAAATGGCTTTTCAATCGTAAAGTTGGATTGCTTGCTGCCTTGTTTATTTCAATTGCACCTGGTCAGTTCCTATCAAGGTCTATGATCGGATTCAATGACCACCATATTGCGGAAACTTTGCTGACAACAATTGTTGCCATGTTCCTCATTATAACTTTAATTAAATCAAAAGAAAGGATGATATCCTTCGACAGCCTCAAATCAACAAACATCAACAGTATCAAATTTATTCTTCCCTACATCATACTAACTGGATTAGCACTTGGTTCCTACGCTCTTGCGTGGAACGGTGCAATCTTTTTCAGTTTTGTGCTAGGAGTATATATCACAATTCAGCATGTTGTTGACCATTTGCATGGGAGATCTACAGAGTATCTTACAATTATAGGTGTACCAATCTTTGCCTTAACACTCATAATGGTCCTGATGGTACAAGATATTGGAGGTACAAGAGCAATAACATTGAAAGGATTAGTTACTGGTTTAATTGCAATACCTGTCCTTACATTGCTATCAAACATGATGAAAAAGAAAGAAGTGAATAGATATTATTACCCCATATCTATAGCTTTATTATTCGCAGCTGGAGTCCTCATCGCAAAATTAGTATCTCCATCCGCCTATGAATTAGTAACAAGTGTTTTCAGTTACTTCACACAAACTGGAGGAGGGTTAACAGTAGCAGAAGCATCCCCACTCCTCTCCATAGGTGGCCAGTTCTCCCTGCAACCTCTCTGGTACAACTTCGGGACACTGGGATACATCTCTTTCATCGCACTGGGAATACTCATCTACAAAGCATTCACCCAGAAGAATACACCTGAGAAAACGTTCCTGGTAATCTGGACGCTCATGATAATCTGGGCCATGCTACAGCAGAACAGGTTCGCATACTACTACTCAGTAAATGCCGCAATACTCAGCGCATGGGTAGGTATCAAGGTGCTTGAATTTGCTGGCTGGCAGGATCTTATGAGCAGTATCAGAGCAAAAACCTTCAATACTAAGAGTATAAAAATAATGCACATACTTTCAGCAGCATTCATTATACTTATACTCATATACCCAAGCTACAGCCTTGCAATGCAGCAGAACCAGGGCACCGGTGGTCCCAATGGTTACTGGATAGAAGCAACCCAATGGCTCAGATACAACACTCCTGACCCTGGACTGGATTATTACGAGAGCTATGAGAAACCTGCAGCAGGTGAGTCTTTCCAGTACCCTGAAGAAGCATATGGTGTGATGTCCTGGTGGGATTACGGTCACTGGATAGAAGTGATCGGACACCGTATTCCAAACGCCAATCCGTTCCAGCAGGGAATAGGAGGACGCACAAATAGCATGGATGAAGAAAACAGACCAGGTGCCTCCACTTTCTTCACAGCTCCTTCTGAAGAAGAAGCAAGTAAAGTGCTTGAAGCTATACACCCTGATCCTGAAAAAGCAGGGGCACGTTATATTGTTTCAGATGTTGAAATGGCCACAGGTAAATTCTATGCCATGAGTGCCTGGACACTGGACACTGAAAACTACTACATACCAGTGCAAACTGACCAGGGGTACCAGAACGTGCCCGGTCAAAGATATTATGATTCAATGGAAGCAAGACTCCATATATTCGATGCTAACGGACTGAAGCAATACCGCATGGTACATGAATCACCCATTGGATACACACAGGAGCCAGGATATAAGAACATCTATAATGTACTCTATGGCGGAACACTGGCTGAAGAAAACACCGGGTATGTCAAGATATTCGAATACATGGAAGGTGCAAAGATCGAAGGCGAGTCAACTGCAGGTGAAACTGTTACAATCAGTGTGCCTGTACAGACAAACCTTGGAAGGACCTTCACATACACGCAGTCTGCGACCTCTGATGGCACATATTCCTTCACTGTGCCATACTCGACTGAAGGACCGATATCAGGTCAGACACAATTTGACACAATGCCAACTGGCCCATACACAGTCACATATGGAAATGTGACAGCGCAGGTCAGGGTCACAGAAGAGGACGTCCTGAACGGAAACCTGATAGAGATGTGAGACACGCTAAAAGCGTGTCCAACCTCTTCTATGAATAATTATATTTTTTGTTTTATTTTTAAAATTTTGGCATTGTAGAAATACATAATCATTTATGAAACGCAGATACACTCAGCTCCTTTGGAGTTGAATGCCTGCTGATTTTTCGATAGTAGGTAACACAGGTAAACGCAGACTCAAGGTTAGATCCGTGTTCATCCGTGATATCTTCGTATCCAAAGTACACCAAGATATGAGAAAACCTCAATATCTGTTCAGTATACAGAACAAATGAGTATATAATACAATATGACATACTAAATTATGGAGATGAGAACATGGGATCAAAAAAACTGGACGAGTACAAAAATATCCTGCATGAAAACCTGCCAGAACTTAGAAAAAGATATAATGTTAAATATCTAGGGGTGTTTGGATCTCATGTCAGGGGAGAGCAAAAGCCAGGTAGCGATCTTGATATTCTTGTGGAGTTTAGCAAAGCACCCGGATTATTGGAATTTGTAAACCTTGAGAACCATCTCTCAGAGATCCTTGGAGTCAAGGTCGACCTTGTCCCAAAAAGAGCTTTGAAGCCATTAATTGGAAAATATATCCTGGAAGAAGTCGAGGCAGTGTCAACTACCCCCTAATTAACGTGCTTTCAACTGCACAGCAGGTGGAATGTATCCGTGTTTATCCCTGGTTCCTAAATTTGAAGGATTTCTACAGAGCCGATAAAATCTACAAAGCCATGATGGGATAGTAGCCGCCACATAGATATATAATCGGTTAAAACCTAGCAACAGGTGACTATAATGGACAATATAATTAAGGGAAAAGCATGGACATTCGGCAGCGATATCGATACCGATGTCATAATTCCCGGAAAATACCTGCGCACAACGGATATGCAGGTCTTTGCAGATCATGCTATGGAAGGAATAGACCCCGGGTTCTCAAAAAAGATTAAAAAAGGAGACGTAATTGTTGCCGATGACAATTTTGGCTGTGGCTCATCCAGAGAACAGGCAGCATTGGCCCTGAAATATGCAGGCGTTGCATGTGTGGTAGCAAAGTCTTTTGGAAGGATATTCTTCAGGAACGCCATCAATGTAGGACTGCCACTCATGGAAGCAGATGTACAATGCAGTGAAGGAGATGAACTTGAGATCGATCTGCTCCAGGGAACTGTAAAAGTAAATGGCAAAGTATTTCATGGAAACAAACTTCCGGACTTCCTTCTTGAAATGCTGACAAATGGCGGGCTTGTAGCCCAGCGCAAAGCAAGGAAAAGCTCACAGTAAGATATGATGGATATGATATTTCCTGATGAATACAAACGTGTAGGGCACAGCAGGGAACTACACGATGCTGAAGATAAACGCATATACTTCCTTACGAAGTACATGATAGTCGAACACTGTAATGCTAAGAGAAGCTACACTCTTTATGAAGTGAATCATCATGGAGAAAAACTGCTAAGAGATGTTGAATCCCTAAAAGTACTGGCTTCAGGTGAAGAGATAGTCCACTATGATAAAGAACTGAACATCAAAGACAGGACACTTCTCATAGAAACTGCATCAAATATCTGCAAGGGAAATATCAACACAGTAATATTCACAGGCATCGACAAACATCTGACCTTTGTACATAAACCCGATCTTTCCGCAATTCTGGATATTGAGATAGTGGATGTAGTGCCACCAGAACCTTCCTGGCTTGCAAGTGTTGTACGAAGGCTGGAAAAAAGCGGAATATTCGGAGATCTTACGATCAGGTTCACAGAGAACCTTACAGACCTGAGAAGATTTGAGGGCGAAAATACTGTATTTCCGTGTTCGTCTTCCGGCCTGAAAGGAAAATGCCTTGATTGCGATACGATTGAAGATGATGGTGCATTGTTGGTTGGGTGTGAGATATCAAAAACCCTTTTTGAATCAAGATTCCCGGAACGCAAGTATTCATTTGTGAATATATGCCCTTTCAAATCCGATGTTTTCAAACCATCAAAACCTTTCATAACAAGATGTTGCCGCTCTGAAAAATCAGGAATCGTCACCATTAATGGCATACGTGGAGCAATGGTACACTGGGGAGCATCGGAATTCGATGTTGCAAAAGCAATATGGGATCTTATTGCGGATATAAGGAAAAATGAAGAGGAACAAGCATGAAACTGGCAGTTGTCGAAGGTGATGGGGTCGGTAAAGAAGTAATTCCAGCAGCAATAAAGATACTTGACGCACTCTGTCTTGATATTGAAAAAGTACCTGTTGAACTTGGTTATGGAAAGTGGGAGAGGACAGGCTCTGCAATAAGTGATGAAGATATAGTGACACTGAAAGAGTGTGATTGTGTATTCTTCGGTGCCGTGACAACAGTACCTGATCCTGATTACAAAAGTGTACTTCTTACAATCCGCAAAGAACTGGACATGTATGCAAATATTCGTCCAATCCGCCCTTTGCCCTCTGTGAAAGGCATTCATGAGCGCAACGATTTTAATTTTATCATCGTCAGGGAAAATACAGAAGGACTCTATTCGGGTATTGAGGAAATAGGAGACGATGTCTCTACCACTAAAAGAGTGATCACAAGAAAAGGCTCAAAAAGAATTGCTGATTACGCATGCAAACTTGCCAAAAGCAGAATGAACAAACTGACAATAGTCCATAAATCCAACGTCATGAAGTCTGACAATCTCTTTCTTAATGTTTCCCGTCAGGCTGCAATAGACACAGGGGTAGTGCACCGGGATGAACTTGTGGACTCTTTTGCCTATAATCTCATTACATCTCCCTGGAATTATGATGTCATAGTTACAAGCAACCTTTTTGGAGACATCTTAAGCGATATGTCAGGTGCCTTGGTAGGAGGACTCGGCCTTCTACCCAGTGCCAATATCGGAGAAAAATATGCCTTTTTTGAACCAGTGCATGGCAGTGCCCCTGATATCGCTGGCAAGAATATTGCAAATCCCATTGCTGCGATACTTAGTCTGGAAATGCTCCTTGAATGGCATGGCGATCTTGCAGAGGCAGCCATTGTCGAGGAAGCCATCAATGCCGCACTCAACATGGGCATTTGCACGCCGGACCTTGGTGGCAAATATACTACTTCTGAAGTTGGTGATATTATTGCGCAATATATAAAAACAAGATTAGAGTGAACTACCACCCTATTCATAGAGTGGCTTCTTGCTCCAACGTGATAAAAGCCACAAAGGCTTTTTATTCTTTGTTATATTTGGTTCTGTAGAAATCCTGTAAATTCCATTTTAAAACTCAGTAGTATTCAATAACTGCATTATTTCAATAGCCTTCAGGATAGAAGCAAAGGAACATGCCACCTGCGGCGGATGCTTGCATTATTTTTTGTTTATAATACCCATCCCGGAGGGTCCGGCGAAGCCGGCGCAGTCCAATAAGATGAAATAAATAATCTGTTGCTTACAAGTTTTAACTCAGCAAACTTCAACAGGTATATTTTTCTTCAATAGTATGCAGGATTATAATAAAGGAACGCTCCGCCTGCGGCGGATGGTCGTTTTGTTATTTGTTTATAAAAGCGTCCCGGAGCTTCTGGTGAAGCCGGCACAATCCGAAAAGTTGAATAAAATAATCTGTTGCTTCCAACTTTTCTTCTGCATACGCTAATTAAAAGCAGTGATGTTTTCTTACAGAGCCTTATATTTAAAGTCTTTTTCAACTTAGATTCAGCAAGGAGGATACACCTGCCATGGTGACAATCGCACTTGCACCGGATATCCAGACCATTAACACAAAATCAGTGGTAGCGCTCAGCATATGTCCTCCATCCACTATCCTGATTAGAATAGCAGACATAAGGGAATGACCAACCATTATCAACAGGACCATGTTTGAAAGTGTATCAATACTGCCTATATTTGTATACAATACCATTCCCATGGACATTCCAGGAGGCATTTCTACAGCTGAGAACATATCCTGCATAAGTCCGACCACACCAAGTGAGATGTACATTGTAAAGCCTATACCACCTGTCAGACCATACAGTACCCCAACAAGACTTCCAGCAGATTGAGACCTCTTTTTCCTGAGAGTTACGATCTTATGGAAATTGGTTGCTATTATATCTCCTATGACCTCTGGCTGGCCACCCAGATTGGTTGCCTGCACAAACATCACAGAAAAACGCTGTATAAGATTGCTGCCAGTGTTAGCTGAAAAATGGTCCCATGAACCAAATTTATCAATCCTGGTCACCAGCATCTTATAGAGATTGTTCACATCTTGTGTAAGAGGGCCAAAATCATGAGCCCTCAAAGCTTTGAGCGCATCATCAATAACACCACCCCTTGCACCGGCAGAGCTTCCAAGAGAACGGATAAATGCAGGGAAGTTCTCATCTTTCCTTCTGATACTCCGCTCGATCTTTTTTGAAACATGGCCGGTGTAAGCAAGTGGAGTTAGGACCATGGCTACAGCAATGGGTGTTTCAATCTTTCCATAAAGAGCTACTGCAATAAACATAATTATGCAGCCAGCTATGGAAATAGGTATCGAACGATATAATTTTAACTTGTTTTCCGTTAGATTGCTGGAACGGCTCCATGCCGGATCCTTTGGTATCTTGCTTTTTGTGAACATTACCATAACAAGATCCGTCACAAGGAAAACAAGCACGACTATACCCATCAATAGCTCTGCATTCATACCTGTGATAACAGGCATTATAACTGCAAATGATGCCATGAATATCAAAGACATCACAAGGGATACGAATAGTTCCTTAATTATTTCAACAACATAAAGAGCACCCATATACATGGATTCATACTCATTCATCACCACTCCCTGCTCTGCGAAAAGGAAGGTTTTTACATCTTCTCCTGACTGAAGAGCATGTGCAAATCTATCAAGGAAGTCCTCAAATATTATAGAAGGAGTTCTTTTTGAAACAAAACGACAGGCCTCAGCAAGACTTAGATGCCACACCACAACAAGGTCATATATCTTTTTTGTTTCCTCTGCAAGTTCCTGATAATCCTCATTTTCCGACACTATGCGGACTATATCTATTCGTGGGGTCTCTGCTGTGGCAATTGAACCCATCTGGGTGATGTAGTAATGCATATTGTTGTCAATACGAGCTGCTTTGGCAGCAAGAATGGATAAAGGATAGGATACAGCAAAGATGATGCATATCACAGGTACCAATACAGGTATGTACTTGGCCGGACCGGTAAAAAGTGTAGGAAAGGCAGTCAAGAGAACTATAGAGAAAATAAAACCGAATGCTATTATAGGTAAGGCAAATTTTTTAGCATAGGCCTTAGGTTCCATTCCAATATTTTTGAATGCCTTTTCATAGCTCATGAAACTCACCTAAACTGAAAATGGAAGGCCATCTACACCATGTTTATAGAAATTGACTATGACCTCAAGAACATCATAATAGTCTTCAATTCCTCTTGACCGCATTTCTTCAAGTATCTTCGCCCTGAGGAAAAGATCCTGATATATAGCCCTCTTGTCCTCATAACCAAGTTTTGTAGCTATCTTATCCTCAAGGATGTAACTGTTATTCAGACCACGGAACTTATGCTTGTCAGTATCCGGCTCCCATTGAAAAACAGCTCTGGTAGCCACACCACCGATCTCCTCGTAGTAACCTTCGATCTCTTCAATTGCAAGCGCACGCCTGAGAAACTTTCCTTTTCGATACACTGCAGATAATATCATTGCAATATTGAGATTGTCAATGAATGTAACAGGAACATTAATAGGGTCTGCTGTGAGACGCTGTATCATCTTCGAAACTGCTGATGCGTGGAACGTCGCAAGCACGGGGTGCCCCGTTTGCATACCCTGGAAAGCTACGCTACCTTCAGCTCCTCGGATTTCACCAACGATAATGTAGTTTGGCCTTGAACGAAGTGCAGCCTTAAGCAGAGCAAATGTATCCACCCTTGAATCAACAGGGCCTTCTTCACGGGTGATCAGCTGCTGCCATACAGGCTGGGGTGGTTGCACTTCAGCTGTATCTTCTGCAGAGAATATCTTTGCCCTGGGATTCACAAAAGCAAGACATGCATTAAGCATTGTTGTTTTCCCACTTGCAGTCTCACCACTAAAGAATATACTCATACCATTTTCAAGACACATCCACATATAAGCTGCCATTTCTGCATCCAGGGCACCCCAGTTAATGAGCTGGATAATACTCACAGGTACCTCACTGAACTTACGCATGGTAAAACTGCTACCACGCCTACTGACATCTATAGGGTAGATAATGTTAATACGTGAACCATCCGGAAGTGCTCCATCTGCAATAGGCCTGGCATCACTTACAGGACGACCTATTCGCTCACTCATTCCACGCAGCCAGTCATCAAGACCCTGATCATCCCCAAATGTGAGATCGGTTTTGATCATGTCGAATATTTTGTGAACAATGAAAACATTATCCACACCAATACTGCTGATATCTTCAAGATATGGATCCCTGATAATAGGTTCGATAGGTCCGGAGCCAATAATATTTCTTTCTATGTGATAGAGAATATTGTTGTACTCTCTCTGGGTCATCTGGACCTTGTGTTGCACAGGCATCAGTTTTTGAAGTATACTGAACTTGCTGCTTTGTTTTTCTTCAACATTGCCACCAGAGCCGATCTCAATTGCTCCATTGAAAAGTTTTGTGATCAGATCCTTAAGCTCCGCCTCTGATTCTGGAACAGGGTCTTTGGCTGACCTCTCAAGGATCAGATTCAAAACAGCCTGATATTTCTTTTTTTCAGTGTTGTTGAGTTGTGGCTCTATTCCAAAATATTTAACCTCTCCAAGTTCAGAAGTTCCATAAAGATGAACAAATACCGGATCTCCCACAGGCAGGATGACATTGACATTTTCGCTGTCCAGGTCTTTTGAAAGACTAACCATGAAAGTAGGTTCATCAGCTCCGGTTTCCTGCATGAATTTCTTTACGTATTCCCCAAGATGAGGATTTCGTTCTATAGCTTTTTGAAATTCTGGATCCATATAACCACTCTATTAGTCTTATGATACAGAAGCTATCTCTACTACAAGACCTACTTTTGGCTCTACTCTAAAACCTACCATTTGTCCCACCGGGCCCTTGGCTCCCGTGAATTTATTCACAAGAATAGTCCGCTTGACCTCGCCTCCCAGAGGTTTTGACTTGAGGGTTATGTAAACATCACATGAAGAACGGAACATAGATGCAATATCCTCACCAAGCTGGTTAGGTTCTATTGTCAGTATGATCACCTTACCCATGCCGTTAAGTTTCTTGAAAAACGAGATCAAATCAAGACTTTTCTCTGTGTTCACACTGTATTTGATTAAAGAAGAAAGAGTATCGATTATTATCACGTTCTTCTCGAAAAGCTCTTCAGCTGCCATTAACCTTTCAATAAAATCGAAACGTGATTTTGCAGCTTGTACAAGTGGAATTACCGGAATATACAATAGTAAACCATTCAAAAGGAAAGGTGCTATAGGATAATCCATAGAATACATTTGGTTGATGAAGCCTTTTGTTGTCATTTGTGTGGAAACAAAAGTAACACTTATATCATTCTCATTAAGTCCATATGAAAGACGCTGAGTGATGGAGCTCTTCCCACTACCACTGCCTCCTTCTATTACTACAAGCGAACCGGCAGGAAATCCTCCACCTAATTTATCGTTCAAATCATCCCGCGGGATACCAAATTCATTTATTTTTGCCATTTTTGCCTCTTAATTATGTTTTAAAGCTCATGGCACCAGATTTACCATTTTCAGCTGCAACAAGTATTCTATGGTCGCCGGATTCCAGAGGTGATGGAACGGTAGTGACATTGAGGATCATGACATCACCAGGTCTCCATATGACATCACCATCCATCAGTTCAATATCAACATCTGCAGGTTCTATCAGAATACCATCCACAAGAACCGTCACATACTCCGGCACTAATTCTGTTTTGCCTGTGTTCTTTGTGTAAAATTTGTATTTACTGTTAGCATTATTATAAGGAATCAATTCAGGATCGTTAATAATTGTAATATCAGTCCTCATCTGTTCAGAAAGCAATTTACTGCTTGTACCGGATGAAGCTATCATTGACTGTACATCTGCAGATATGAAGGCAATTGCACTAATAGCCAGCATTAATGCCGCTATGAAGAATATCATATGTGTAACAGCGGTTTCAGCGCTCGTGTCTTTTAGTAGACTATTTTTGTCTGTTCTTAGCATGCTAATCATGTTTTTCTGCCAGTCCAAATGTAATAATAAGTAGTAACTAATATATTAATAATGGTATATAAAACTACTATTCCTATCAAACCAAATATGAATCATAAGCTGAAATGCCATTTCTTGTTACAACTTTAACACGGTGCTCTCCCAGACCATAAAGACCCGTTACTGTCAGGTTTCTCGTTTCAGCAGGAGTCCATGTAGCTGCGATATCATCATATGTATAAGATTCCAGATTCCCATCCACCAGTACACTTAACTCATCAAAATTAAGAGTCTCACTACCTGTGTTGGAGAGAGTTACAGTCAAATTGTATTTGCCTGTAAAATTTTTAGTCGCCGTGGAGTCTTCCACCTCGATGTCAGTTTGAAGAAGAGTACGTTGCATTTGATACTGCTCTGCTGCAGCATCATCAAGTAACTCATTGGAAGCACCTAACATAGTATAGGAAAAAGTTCCCATGAGCACTGCCGATATGAAAAAAATAACTACTATAACTGATAGCTCAAATCCCATAGAGTTCCTCCAGACCGTGTTTCACTTTTGCCATTTCTCTGTCTATTGAACTTAGCATGTTCCTATCGATCTTACGGCCTGATAGCCTTTCTATGAATAGCAGGGATTTAGTGTGATCTTCCGGGAGAAGTCGCCATGTGGGCTTTTCCACATAATAATCAATGCCACGTGCATAAGCCATTATATCAGACATGACACCCTCGCTTATCCACCCAATGTCCATGTAATAATCAAGAGCATCCATAAGGTTGTTCCTTCCTACACGCTCCATTAAAAACTCGATCCAGTTAAGCAGAACAACGACACTTGTGGGATCTCCTTTGATAGATTCAAGCCTTATCACAGGAATAGAAACCTTATTTGAAACTACTACAACCCCATTTTCTGTAATTTTCTCATCATCGTCATCAATAGAAGGTGCATTTTCCACTATTATTCGATCATTGATTGATGGAGGTTTATTTTCAAGTGTCTCAAGACGGGAAGATATATTGGCAGTTGTTTCAGCCAGATCAACCATATTCTGATCAAGAACATCTGTTCTGGAAAAAAGTTCTTCTGTTTTAGAAGATAACTTTTCAATGCCTTCATGCATCATAACCATAGCATCTGCAAATGCATCCATCTTCGATTCGAAGTTCTGCATCCTTGAATCCACTTCTGGTGATACTCCCTGAGGCATGTTCATTTTCTGATATGCGACGTCAAAATCGTTTTTCATCTGGACCAGCATATCACCCATTTCAGTGATCCTGTTTTCAGTTTTCTCAAATCTCTCTATGGTAGTGCGAGTAGCAACATCATCCCCAACAAAAGGGTTGACCTGATTGGACACTATCTCGTATAAGGATAGTAATTCAAGAACACTCTGATCTATCTTATCAACGGTCTTTTTGATATCTTCATTTTCTCTCTTAACTATATTTAAAGTGACATCTGATTTTGAGATTTTACTCTCAACATCTTTTATTTTTTTCCGATTTTCCTCTACCAGTTCATCGTTTACAGATGATTGCGGAGGACTCTGTTGGGCCAGACCCCCTGGTGGAGCCATGCCAGGTGGAAATGAAGGGTTCCCAGAAATACCCGGTGTATTTTGAACGCCAGGAGGTGTGGGTGGCAATCCGGCAGACAGATCAGGAACTGATCCAAGATCAGGAGTACCTTGAAGAAAAGAAGGCGCATCTGATTCAAATGGAGAATCAGTTCCCTTTTTTTTATCCTTCTTGGTGAGAACAGAAGTTATCTTTTTTATCTTATCGCTAAATCCGGCCATGATTTCACTAGTAATAATTAATATAATGACAAATGTATGTATACAATATCCAATATACCATCAATAATATATATAAATTTTGAATAAAACTTGGTTTCAATGACATAAAAAATGTATGCAGATGATTTTAAATCGTTTATGCGACATTGCATACCTGATACACTTGGCACGCAAGAAACAATTCAAAACAAAAATGATATCCGATAAGGATGGCATTAGATTTGCAACTCCTGCACCTGTTGCAGAGTATAGGGCAAAGAGATTACAATGCAAAGTCATTGCCGATATAAGTTGCGGTATCGGAGGACAGGCACTTTATTTTGCAAAATACTGCGATTTTGTATATGCAATAGAGATCGATGAGAAAAAAATATCCTACGCAAAAAAGAATGCTGAAATAATGGGCATCAGCAATATAGAGTTCATCACTGGAGATGCCCTTTCAACAGATCTAATAGCAGCATTACCTGCCCTTGATGTGGTATTCTCAGATCCTGCAAGACCTCCAACAGAAAAAGAAAGGAACATCGATAACCTGAGCCCACCCATACCGGAAGTAATGAAAGCATATGCCGATAAAACATTGAACTTTGCTTTTGAGGCACCACCTCAGATCACACCTGAAAAGATAGCATATGATTGTGAAAAGGAATACATGTCCCTTGATGGCAAACTTAATCGTTTGAATTTATACTTTGGTGAACTGAAAAAAGCTGATGTTTCTGCTATTGCACTACCTGGTAGCACAATTATTCGAAAAGATGGCGAAACAATAAATACCAATAGGACGGATAAACCCGGAACTTACGCATATGAACCAGAAGAATGTGTTATAAAAGCAGGCCTTCTTGATCAACTGGCAATTTCTTTTAAGGAGAAGGCTGAGATTGGTATATTTGAGATCGATGAGAAAAGAGTATTAATAAGTTCTGATATTCCATTGAAATCCAAGTTGTTCAAAAACAGCTACAAAGTACTGCAGCTAATGGAATTCAATACCGGGAAGATAAACTCATACCTGAAACAGAACTCTTTTGGAAAAGTAATTATCAGAGCATCAATAGAACCAGAACGATATTGGGATGCACGTAATGATCTGGAAAAGAAACTAAGTGGCAAAAGAAAAGCTCATCTTTTTATAAAGAAAAATAATGCGATCATTTGTGAAGTGTTGCATCATTGAGGTTTCATTTCCAGAAGTTCTTTAGTTCTCTTTATAAATTCTTTCCTATTAAAAGGTTTGATTATATAGTCATCTGCTTTTAACACATCCAAACCAAGCATTTTATCGAATTCCTGGCTTTTCACAGTAAGCATGGCCACAGGCAAAGAAGGTTCTTTTTCTTTTAATTTGTGGAAAGTTTCCCACCCATTCATGTCAGGCATCATGATATCAAGCAAAATAGCATCCGGTCTTTCCTTATCAATCAACTCAAGACATTCGAAACCACTTTTTGCCCCGACAACTTCTATCTGTTCAGATTCCAGGATCAACTTTATAAGATCTATAGTATCTGCTTCATCATCCACAACCATAACTTTGGGACACATAATTAATTAACAGCTCCTGAAAAGAATTAATTAAAGCATTTTGATGAAATATATAGTATCGTTAGTTGATATATTATTATTCATCTTCAAACCAACCCATACGCCTCATAACCATTTTTATCCTTGCTTTAACCTCACGTCTATCAAATGGTTTGGCAATGTAATCATCAATACCAAGATCCATCCCCTTTACTTTATCCTCAATGGCAGTCTTGGCAGATATCATTATTACAGGAATGTCACTTGCAGCTTTGCTTAATTTGAGATTCTCCACAACCTCGTAGCCATCCATATCAGGCATCATGATATCAAGAAGAATAAGGTCAGGAAGTTCCTTAAGAGCAAGTTCAATAGCTTCTTTCCCATTGTGCGCCATTAAGAAATCATAGGGTTCACTTATAAGAGAAAGTTTTAGTAATTCCAGAATATCCGGTTCATCATCCACAAGGAGGATCTTAAGCCTTTCCCGTTTGATTTTCTTCTGCATCGGCTCAAATTCAATAGAACCATCCTCAACCGAATATCGGAAATCAAAATCCTTTAAACCGATCTCCGTGTGTATCTCACCCACATTGCTGATCTCAATGACCACATCAAAGAAAGATTTTATAAGGACTTCTGTTTCAGATGGCAGAATGTTCTTGGAAAGCATAGAGAGAATGCTTCCATTATTTTCAGCTACTTTCTTTTCGATGAACTTAATGAAATTCTCAACAACCTGTATCGTGTCGCTTGCCAGCACATTCATATTATCTATAATAAGCAGGCTGTGCGGATTATTTTGAAAGATATTAGATATATGTGAAGCCATTTTTGTATAGTCGACTACTGAACTGCAATAAAAAGTATCTTCATGATGCTGTTTGCCTGGAGCATCGATGTCAATGAAGAACAACCTGCTGCTTGGTTCAATATCAAAGCCAAAATCCTCAAAGCGATTAAATATCTTATCCCGTGAAGCATTCAGGCACAACCAGACTACTGTCCGCTCAGTATCCTCTTTTAGTATATTCGATACAAAAAAATACACCAGGCGCTCTATGAAACTATCAACTGGAGCAAAGAATAGTGCATTCTTGTTGGACAATTCCTCCCTGAGGGTTGAAAGGATTTCCTGCGTTTGAGCATTCATTGACAAGTACCTTTTAATTTTGTTTAGTAAATATCATTCGTTGTATTTTCTTATTAATGTTTGGGCAAAAAATACACTTACCCTATTAAAATATTCATTTCATAGGAACTAAACGAACCTGAGGATATCCTTGAACGAATTCCATCTGGACCGCAAAAATACCGGTTTTGGGCACGACCCCATACATAACAAGAGTCTTGTCAACGTTTTCAAATTTCCAATGAGTTGTGGCCATATGTGCCACAGTTTCACCTATCCTTTGTCCATGTTTTGTAACTGCAAGGACGACATTCTCAGTGGTCTTTGTAATGGATGCCATTTGACCGATTATAGAGCCAATATTCTCCCAGCCATAGTTGTATTCCATGCTATCAAGACCAATATAGTCCAGAATCGGCGAGCCATATTGCAGCATCATATCATTTTTGGCTTTATGGAATATATCCATGTCTTTGTAAACGTTCCCTGAAAATGGCGCAATGTATGCAGGAATTCGTCCTTTGAGGTCACGAATCTCAAACCCAACGAACTGGCCCTGGAAGTGATTATCACCTGTAAAAGGAACTATCATACGCTTTTCAGTTTCAACACCTGTACCTTCCGTAGGCATACTTAGAAGTCCCCGACCCATGTTCAGATGATTGATAAAAGTTGGTAAAAATAAACTATAAAAAGAGTCACCTACACCACTTGTTATCTCAAAAAGATTAAAACTTCCTTTCTGATAACCGCCTCTTAATATCTCATCAAAATCACGAATACCAGTGGAGATCTTACTTTCAATGGGGTCAGGGAAAGGTTTTGGAACCTGCGTGTGTTCGGGATACGATACCGTGAATGGTTCAAAGCTGTTGAACTTACCACTATCAAGAGTAAAAGGATATCTTGGTTGGGACAGTTCCACACCACGTATCTTTAGCAAATTGACTTTTCGGATGTCATTATCTGATATATCAATTATTTCAAGGGAAACGACACCATCTACCAGATAGTCAAGAGAGGTAACACCCGTTTGCTCGGTAATCATAATAAGATCTGCATTTACCTTTCTGGAAAAATCAAATAGCAAACGTTCAAGTTCAAACTTGTTATCTTCCCAGTTTGCAGATCGTGTTGTGGCGATACTTAGTGAATCAATAGAATCCACAACTATGATCGGTTTGGATTCACTGGATTCCCATATCACTTTTATGCGGGATGCAAGCATCCTGATGAAATCCTCATTGTTATTGAAATCACCCTCTATCCAGGGGTATTTCCCATACTCAGAGGATTTATCGATACGTGGCGATATATAGATACAATTGCCCTCTGAACAAACCTCTTCGAGTATAGCAAAGACAAAACTTGTCTTTCCTGTGCCAGGTTTTCCTTTTACAAGAAGAGACTTGCCAAACTGGGATGAAAAGAACTCCTCAATCTCACCAGGTATCATTTCAATTCCTCATATTTATTATAATATATTTATTGTAATATTAGTTGCTAATCTGTTCTACAAGCATATTGTGACCAGTTTCAAGAGCCGCATCTATCTTGCTGGCATCAGTGCCGCCACCACGAGCCATAGCGGGCTTACCGCCGCCACCACCACCAACTACACCTGACATTTCCCTGACAATCTTGCCAGCATTTGCTCCGGCTGCCAGTGCATTATCTCCTGCGGCACCCACTATATTAACCTCTGTAGAACCACTGGCCAGAAGCACGACCATGTCTTTGTTTGTAGTCAGCTCACCAGCAATCTTCACAAGTTCGTCAATATCAGCGTTTGGAATGAGCTTTGTCACAAGACGAATATTGCCTATACTGACCGCCTCATTGACCATCTGGCTAACAAGCACATGTGCAAGTTCATCTTTCAATCTCTGGTTCTCTTTTTTGAACTCCTTCCATTCATTGAAGAAACGTTCAATGGTGGAAGGAAGATGTTCCGGCCTGACACGAAGGGCGTCAGCGGATTGGTTTAGATATGATTCCATTTTTTGCATGGCCCTTACTGCTGCAAGGCCTGCGGAATACTCAATACGTTCCACACCATCCTGAATGCGTTCGGTCTTCAACAATTTGATAGGACCTACAAGTCCGGTACTAACACAGTGAGTACCACCACATGCCTCTATATCATCGGCCACTTTCAGGACACGAATAATATTTCCAGGTGGAACGCCTCCCTGATAAAGATTAAAACCATATGTCTTTTCGGCGTCTGCTCTTTCCATCCATTCTGCGATCACTCGCTGGTTATCCATCACCGTACGGTTGGCAATTAACTCTATACGATTCATTTCTTCCTGGGAGATGCGCTTATAGTGAGATATATCAAGTCGGGCTTTGTTCACGAGCTTCTGGGCCCCTGCCTGCCATACATGATCACCAAGAACCTTACGTGCTGCATCATTGACAATATGGGTTGCAGTATGATGGCATGCATGTGCCATACGGCGGTCCTCGTTTACTTCTCCTTGAACCATATCGCCCTTTCTGAGGTGGAGTTCATCTTCCATGTCCTCAATGATGTGTACAACTACATCGCCAACGGACTGTACATCTACAACGTTCAGGACATTATCCTCAACAGTGATGGTACCATGGTCTGCAGGCTGTCCGCCACCTTCAGGATAAAAGAGAGTACTGTCAAGCACAATATGATTATCAAAGATATCCAGCACCACAGCCTCAAAGTTCATTCTGGTAGGCTCGTCATAGAACAATTTCTTTGTATTTGGCAGCTTTTCAACCCTGTCTGAATAAGGGAAGACCTTGACCTCTTTTGCTTCTGCCTTGCTGTACCTTTCAGCAACAAGAGAATAAAAGTTATCCGGGAGGTCTACATCCACGCCAACTTCAGAAGCTGCTTCTTTTGATATCTCTGGAGGAATCCCATGGCTGTCATACATTTCGATCAGAGTTTCAAGAGGGATCTTTTCACCTGTATCTTTGTAGTGTTTAGCAGACTTCTGGATCATGCGCTTTCCACGTTCAAGTGTATATGCAAACTTCTGCTCCTCATGAGAGAGTATATCTTCAATGACGTCAAACTTTTCCAGGAACTCAGGATATTCAGGAAGATTATCGATATGCATTTTAACTATTTCAGACAGAGGAATGGATATTCCCATATCCTTCATCATCCTCAGGGTCCGGCGAATTACCAGCCGGGCAAGATAACCTGCCTTCACATTAGAAGGAATTATACCATCTGCAAGCATGAATGTAAGACAGCGGGTATGATCGGTTATAGCGTACACACTCTCAACAGGTTCCATAATAGATGATAGTTTATCAACCGTTGTCCCTATACTGGAAGCAACCTGTTTCCTGAGTTCAAAGAGATTGGCCTTTTCACTTACATCCATAAGACCTGCCAGCCGGGCATTCTGGGAAAGGATGTTAGCATATTCAGAATTGTCAAGTTCATGTTGAACACCTGCAAGACCCATGAGTTCATTTACAATGCCCGGGAACACGGCATCATAGATCGTAGGTGAACCTTTTGATGCCCATACAAGTCTTTCAAGACCATAACCTGTGTCAACAATGTAGTTGTCCATCTTGCGGTAGTTCTCACCCTTGATCACAATGTCGCCATCTTCTGATTGCTGCATATTCATGAACACAAGGGTTCCAACTTCAAGGCCACCAATGAGCACCTCAACACATGGACCTGCGTTACCGCCACCTGCCCATGGTTCCTCTTTATAAGTAACGGCCATTGGATCGGCACCAAGCGAATTAAGGAATTCATCACACAATTCCACTGTGTGGTCCTTCCAGTAGATTTCATCTCCCTGCTTATTGAAAGCATGGTGGGCCATCATTTCAAAGCTTGTCAAATGGCGACCGCTTCGTCCCACAGCGTCAAGATCAGACAGGCGTATGCATGGCTGAGAAATAGTTAATGGATTAGCTGGTGGCTGGACTTCTCCTGAAGTGACGAATGGCTGAAAATCTGCGATCGAAGCAATTGTCAGATATATATCATCTCTCCACCTTGCTACCACAGGATATCTTTCAAGTCTTGTGTGACCCCTTTCCTCGAAGAAATCAAGATAATATTCTCTCATTTCTGCAAGGTCGAACTTTTTCTTAAAAACAGGATTGCCAATAAAAGAATAAGGATCACAGGGGGCATCCCCACATGTTGCTCTTTCAAGGTCACGGGTCCAAAAATGACTTCCACATTTGGAACACTGTTTACGAACAAATCCGTTCTCAGAAAAAAAATCAAGTTGATATTCGTCTTCAAGCATAAATATTCCAACTGGATGATTGTTTAAGTATAACTCTTTTTTAGTCTAATTCGTTTTTAGTCTAATTCGTTTTTAGCCTAATTCGTTTCTAGTCTAATTTATTCTTCCAAGTATCATCCCAATGATTAAAAACATTTCTTATCAAAACAATAACATTCAAATGAGATATTAATATCCATAGTATATCCACCCATATAGATATACATGAAACAACATCGTGCCACATGCATAGTAGTGGACTTAAAAAACCCATGATTTAAGAATACTTTATGAACATAGAATAACTGATTCTTGTACATTTATTGAATTAACATGACATTACCTTTAAGTGTATGGTCACATGAAGGAGGGTATTGGTGATGATCGATGGAATCAATGCGTTATATGTCATTAGTATTCAGGGGTATTGTAGAAGAGTATAATAACACAGGCGTCAGACCGTCTATATTTATGGATGCCAGAGGCGACCTCCAGGTATATCTTTGCGATTCGATAATCGATGAAGTGGAAGATAATTTTGGAATTGATGTAGAAAGTGAATATAATGTGAATGGCGGACAGTTCGCTCAAGCGTACATTATGAACAAGGCATTCCTCAACGAGTCAATAAAATACAATCTTGAAAGTGAAGCAAGTCTCAGCCAGTAAAGATTTTCAATCGATCGGAATATAGGGCCTGTTGAGAGAATAAAGGCACGGGAATGAAGTAATAGGTGCCTATATACAGTTTTGGGAAGAAAAACAATGGACTACAGGAAATTTTTGAAGGTTCTTAAAAATTCAAAACATGTGTACAGAGAAGATTATATCAAGAAAATCTTCAGAACTTCACATTATGACGTTGGATTATTTGAGGAGCAGCTTAACCAGTTCAATGAGACCCTTGAAGGCAGTGATTCTGAGCTTGCAAAAGAATATATGGACAGGACCATACTGGCGCAGGTAATCGATGATGCATCCATACTGCTTGAAATTGTAAAGGACAGTCCATGTCTTAGCAGCGAACAGAACAATAATATAATTCAAATGATACTCGATCTTGATGAAATGAGTGAAAATATCGAAGTACTTGGAAAAATCAAAGCACTTGCAGACATGGGTGAACAGGAAAAAGTTGCCAGATCCACACACCGAAAAGACAGGATATATGCAAACGTTTGAATGCGCCCAGAAAGACTTACTTTTTTTATCCATTAATTTTAAGGCATGAACTTACAATGATATAAACATGTCAAAAAAGATATTAGTCACAAATGATGATGGTGTTTATTCTACAGGCATACATGCTGCCCATAAAAGTGTTGCAGAACTGGGAGATGTAACCGTCTCTGCCCCTATGACGCAGCAGAGTGGCGTCGGCCGCTCAATATCAATTTTTGAACCACTCAGGATAACAAACACCACAATTAATGGAATTGAGGTAAATGCTGTTGCCGGTACACCCACAGATTCAGTCATACTTGGAATGTTCACAGTTATGAAGCAGATGCCTGACCTCATCCTCTCAGGTTTTAATATAGGGGAGAATATCAGCACAGATACCATAACCACATCAGGAACAATAGGTGCTGCCCTTGAAGGTGCAAGTTATGGCATCCCGGCCATTGCTGCATCCATACAGGTTATGGAAGAAGGGGACAAGTTTGATGACAACAGGGAATCCAAGCACGACTTTGATGTGGCCATAGAGGTTGTCAACAGGATAGCAAAGAAAGTCCTGAAACATGGGCTCCCTGATAAAGTAGATCTGCTCAATGTCAATATCCCATACCGTGTTGAAAATGACCCGGAGATAGAGATCACACGCCTTGCAAGAAAATTCTTCAAGACCGGTGTAGAAGAGAGATATGACCCCAGGGGAAGACCTTATTACTGGATAGCAGGAGAATTGAACGCAGAAGAAGAAGAAGGTACTGATGTCCATGCCATAATGCAGAATAAAAATGTTTCAGTGACACCAATATCACTTGATGCGACTTCCCCAATAGACTTTTCAGAAATTGAGCAGCTGCTCTAAGGCAGCTTTTAAAACAAATAAAAAGAAGAAAATTCAAATTATTGTTTTAATTTGATGATAATTTCTTTACTATCTTTGTCAACACCATGCAAGGTTGTGGCGGCAGCAAGCACCGTATTGCCCAACATGGCCTTGACAAAGTGATTGATCTCAATATTTTTTCCGTCCACTATTAATTCAACTTCCATTTTAAAACTCCTGTAAGCTTTTGCAAAAAGGCACACGTCTGCTCACTGCCAGCCTGAAAAGATCAGGTAATTCATCTTTGCTGGCATTTGAGACATCCACCAGATTGTCGTTTACCAGCAGGCATGGTTTGAGCTTCCCATCTGCAGTGACCCTCAGTCTGTTGCAGTTTGCACAAAATTCCGTATTATCCACTGGTCTGACAAACTCAACTTCTGCACTATTGATGATATATTTTTTCCTCTTGTGTAATTCACGGACCTTGACCTCCGAGGAAGCAGACAGTAAAGACCTTTCCACCTCATTGGCATTTATCTTATATTGAGAAAGGTCCCCAAAATCCATAAGTTCAATAAGCTGCAGTATCACATCACCATTGTAACTGCGAGTGAAGTCCAGCATGTCTTTTATCTCATCATCATTGAAATCTTTCAAAAGGACCATATTCAGTTTAACAGGAGTAAGACCTGCATCAACTGCTTCGTGGATGCCATCAAGGACTTTATCAAATGTACCTTTGACACAATTGCTTATCTTTTGATATTTTTCAGGATCAAGGGAATCAAGACTTATGTTTACCCTGTCAAGACCTGCATCTTTAAGTGATGATGCCCTGGCCCTCAGCATAGTGCCATTGGTGGTAAGGGATACATCTTTCATATCCGGCAGGCGGACAAGTGCTTCTTCAAGATCCTTCCTTACAAGTGGCTCTCCTCCTGAGAGTTTCAGGCAGTCTATCCCGAATTGTGAACCAACCTCTACGATGTTGACGATAGTATCTACTGACATCTCAGGACTGTGGCCAACATGACCTTCATTGTGGCAGTATATACAATTAAGATTACAACGATCCGTTATGGACATCCTCAGACTCCTGAGCGTACGACCGTATGAGTCTGTGAGAACTTCCCCTTTTCCTGCGGGAGACATAGTACTTAGATATGCGTTATTTATATAAACATATTGAATCCTCCCCCCAGAAGAATAACACATATATAGAAACTGTACACAATTAAACCCATGACAAAAGCGGTGTTACTTGCAGGAACAAATAGTGGCGTTGGAAAAACAACGGTTTCCATGGGCATTATGGCAGCCCTGAAGAGAAGAAAAATAGATGTGCAGCCCTTCAAGGTTGGACCCGATTACATCGATCCTACATACCACACAGCTATCTGCGGCAAGCCCTCAAGAAATTTGGATACATTCATGATGCAGGAGGAAGGGGTGAAAAATACATTTTCACAACACTCTGAAAATGCCGATATCAACATTGTTGAAGGAGTAATGGGATTTTTTGATGGAATGGAAGCAACTGAGATCGCAAGTTCCGCACATGTTGCAAAGACACTTGGCTTACCAGTCATACTTATTGTGAATGTACACGGGATGTCAAGAAGCGCTGCAGCCATTGTCAAGGGTTTTTCTGAATTTGATAAGGATGTAAACATTGCCGGAGTGATACTGAACAAGGTCGGAAGCCCAAGACACGCACAGATGATAATTGATTCTATACCCGACATCCCTATTGTGGGAAGCCTGCCACGTAACAAAGATCTGACCGTTCCTTCGCGACATCTTGGACTTTATATGGCACATGAACAGGACTTTGATCTAGGAACACTTGCATCTTTCATTGAGGAAAATATCGATCTTGATGCCATAATATCACTTTCGGAAACAGCCTCTGATGCAGACAAATATCCAGCAGAAGAAGAAAGAGAATCCGATGTGAAAATTGGTATTGCATATGACAGTGCCTTTTGCTTCTATTATCAGGAAATGTTCGATGCTTTTAGAAAAGCAGGTGCTGAGCCAGTTTTCTTCAGTCCTTTGAAGGAGGAACTTCCCGAAGTTGATGGGCTGTATTTTGGAGGTGGCTATCCTGAACTCTATATTTCAGAGCTTGAGAAATCAAAGACCACAAAATCCCTTAAAGATCTGGCTGCCGAGGGAATACCCATCTATGGAGAATGTGGTGGTTTGCAGTATCTTTCCACATCATATGAAATAGAAGGAAGCGTTCATAAAATGGCAGACGTACTCCCTGCGCAGACTGTGCAGACAAAGAAACTGCAGGCCCTGGGTTATACAGAAGGACAGGCCAACGGAGACTTTATCAAGGGACCAATAAGAGGGCATGAGTTCCATTATTCTGTGACATATTGCGACAATGATGCAAAATTTGCATACGAAATGAAGAGGGGAAAAGGAATAGTTGATGGTAAGGATGGCCTTACTGAACATAATGCACTTGCAAGCTATATGCATGCTCACCCTGCTTCCTTCCCTGTGAAGAGTTTTGTGGAAAAGTGCAGAGAGTATAAGCGTTGTTAAGTATTTGTAGAGATTCAAGACGCCACCTTTATATGCGTCACGCGTTGTATTAATAGTGCGTATTGTTAGGTCCTTGCATGAGAACATGGCAGAGCCTATCAGTGATTGTACAGACAACCTCAATACGCTACACTGGATAGTGCGATAAAGCCTGTCACGAGGGAAACTGGGATGGACAGCGGAAAATCCATAGGATGATATCCCGGAGTTAGTGCGTCAGACGACAGCATTATCCTATCCTCATAATCTGTTTTAGCTTAATTGATTATTTGATGGTGCAATGAATGTCTTTTGAGGATGCATTGAAAAAGATTGATGCAGGAATCATTATTGATATTGAAGTTAGCCCGGGATCAAAGAAACTTTCTGTCCCAAGCGGCTATAATCTATGGAGAAAACGCATAGAAGTGCGTTTGTCACAAAATGCCCAGAAAGGCAAGGCCAATGAACAGCTTGTAGCAAGCCTGGCTGATCTTTTTCAACTAAGGTCAGCTGACATTTCCATTGTTAATGGTATGCATAATTCTAAAAAATCTCTTCTTTTAGAGAATATTGAGTATTGCACTGTCGTTAAGATTCTTGAAAAAAAACTACCGCAGCACTAGGATAGATCATCTGCCCATGTGATTCAAGCAATACTTTCACCCTACTTGACGTTGCTTAATATATGCATATGACAATCTAGTACCTGAGGTGAAATACATGGATGAATATTTCGAAAACCTGATAGAAAGAGCCAGCCATTATGAACAATTTGAAGAATTCGTTCGTTATTACGATTAATGGGGCGTAGGGTTAGAGAAAGCCCTTGACTTTAGTCGTGGGATGAATCGTACCCCAGCTCTTAGTTAATCTAACTTAAACATAACATTTTTTAGCAATTAACCATATTAAGGTATAATGCGTAAGACATACAAGTTCCGCATCTATCCTAATAAACCACAACAGAGACAGATGGAGCGCAGCTT
>JAVEPM010000100.1:0-8907 GCA_034008115.1 Methanolobus sp. | reverse complement strand
AAATTTTATCTATATTTGTAACAGAAAATTTATTATTAACAATTTAATTTATCAGCGGTTTTGCTAAGTGCGTAAAAGATAATGAAATCTGTATCATGCGCCCAATACATAGCTGCGATACGTTAGCGTTTATTGGCAGAAAAAAGACAAACCAGGAAAAAAATAATTGTGCGATATGTTGTGACGAAGTGAAGTAATATTGGATAAAATAAATAAGCTCTAAGGAAAATGAAAAACCATTCAGTAGAAGAACTATGTGCATTGGATAAGCCCTATTCAAATACCATAGAACGAGACCAGCTTTTTTTGGAAGCCATAAAAGAAAACTATGCTTTCCAGTCTCAAAAACAACCGTTTATAAATTACCTTGCTCAACAAAGAGGATTTTCTATTGACATGTTAAACTCAATAGATGACTTATCCAAAATCCCTCCTCTTTTTGTTGGGACCATGAAAATAAGTTCATTTTGTAATTTCGAGACGGATGATATTGCCATGGTCTTAACCAGCTCAGGAACCAAAGGACAAAAAACGCAATCTTTTTTTGACTCAAAATCCTTAGAGAGGCTTTCCGGTATGGCAATGTCATGTTTTAAAGATTCAGGTTGGACTTCAACTGTTCCTTCACATATTTTTGTGATGGGTTATGATATACGGGAAGAAAAAAACTTAGGAACATCCTGGAGCAACAACCAGTTTTTATCCTTAGCGCCTAACAAAAGCGTTAATTGGACCATCCTTAAAAACGATAAAGGCGAATTTGAATTTGATTCTCAGTACTGGGCAAAAAAAGTTGTAGAGCTGGGAGCTGATGCACCTATACGTTTCACAGGCTTCCCGGCTTTTATGTGCCAGTTGGCTTATGAAATAGCAAAAATAAACCCCGGGTTTAAAGCAAAAGAAGGTAGCTTTATTACAGCAGGTGGTGGTTGGAAAAATCATAAAGGCGCACAACTTACCCATAAGGATTTTGCAGCTTTGATGGAAGAAAATATGGGAATACCGGCAACATCTATCCGAGATACATTTGGTATGGCCGAACACGGCGTTCCCTTTTGCTCATGCAGTGCTGGCAATTATCACATCCCCATATATTCCAGAATTTTGATTAGAGATCCGTTATCACTAAATGTGCTGCCTGACGGACAAGAGGGGCTAATGAACTTAATAACTCCATACAATATGGCACAACCAAATTTATCGGTATTGGCAACCGATTTGGCAGTGGTTAAAGAGAACTGTTCATGCGGAATTCAGGGTAAATATATCGCATCTATCCGAAGAGGCGGAATTTCAAAAAACAGAGGTTGTGCCATTGCAGCACAAGAATTATTAGATAAAAAGTAAGGAGGTACATCATGAGTTGGACACAATATATTTTTGGATATAAAATTGAAACGAAAGAGATTAGCGCCGGTGAAGCGGCTCATTATTTTTCAGATGAATATCTGCATAATCTCTTAAGCAGTTTTATGAAGATCCCGTTGGATTCTATTCTGGCTGTAATCGAGAAAACAGGTCAACTGCTGGTGAATCAAGACAAACCCTATTACCGGCAATGCCAAAAAGAATTACCAGCACTCTTAAATTATGCTCCCAGGATGGTAGATACAGGCTTAGCAATGATCCCGTATCTTTTGTGCCGCCAAACCATGTTAGATAGAATATCCCATTTAGGAAACCATCATCTGATGGATTATCCTGTTTACAATGGCAACGGTCGTGTACTAAGAGCCATTCCCGCCGGTGTAGTTTGCCACATTGCTGCCGGAAATACGTTTCTCGGTGCCATTGATTCTATTTTATATGGAATAATTACCAAGAATATCAACATCCTAAAAATGTCTTCAAGCGATCGCTTTTTCCCTATCGTATTTATGGAGGCATTGAAGGAAGCGGATACGGAGAAAATATTGTTCCCTTATCTTGCGGTAACTTATTGGAGTCAGTCCAACCTGGATGTGATGGATGTTGTGAAACAGAATTCCGATGTTATTCTACTGTTTGGTGGCGAAGAAGCGGTGAAATCGTTTAAAAAAGAGGTCGCTCCCAAATGTGAAGTTTTGGCATTCGGGCCAAAAGTTAGTTTCGGAATTGTAACTGCCGAACAGTCTGTGGATGAATTGGCTGCGGCCGCAAAGGGGTTTGCCACGGATGTGGTTTTTTGGGAACAGCGCGCCTGCACAGCTTGCCAGAATATTTTTCTGGAAAAATCGGATAATTCAGACCTGTTTATCAAAATGCTCTTCGACGAGTTAGAAAAAACAGGCCTGGAATACCCTCAGGAGCCCATTGATTTTGATGCCGCAGTAGAAATCAGAAAACAACGGGAAATTGCCTTATGGGAACAATTTAATGAGAATGGGCAAGTATTGGAAGGAGTAACTTCAAACCATACCATTATCGTTAAAAACTCAAATGATTTAAGTGATTCCCCATTAGAAAGAACGGTTATTGTAAATCTGATTGATGACTGGACTTCCATTTTAAAGGGTTCCGTTCGTTTGTTAAAATATTTTATGTCCACCATTGCGATAGCTTCCGAAAAGAAACAGGAAATTATAGATGGGTTTTTGCAATTTGGAGTTATGCGTTTTTGTTCGCCGGGCTTAATGTCTTCCGGTTCCGGTGCTGCCAATGCGCACGATGGTAAATTTATCGTAGAATCACTGATTAAATATATAAATTTTGAAGACTTCAACGATCAGGCGATTGGCCTTGATTTTATGAATAAATCAGATAAAACACCTATACTATTAAGTCAGATAAATACCGTCCTTACCAAGGCTTTGAAAACGCCCTACTACCAAAAAAAATACCCCAATTTACAATTGCCCTTGAAAAGCTTTAAAGAATTTGAGGCCTTAAGCCCGTTGGAAAAAGACGAGATGGCTGAAATAAGTGCGCATCACTCAAGTCAGGCATTTAGCGACGAAGCTGTGGGCTGCTATATTTTTTCTGCCGGAGGAAGTACCGGATTAAAAAAATACGTTTTGTATTCCAACGATGAGTTTTCCAAATCTAAGGAGTTGTTTGGCAAAGGTTTCCGGGCATTGGGCCTGAACAAAAACAATGTAATCGCCAATCTTTTCCCTTCGGGAGCATTTTACACCGCTTTTTTAGCCATCAACAAAGGATTGGAGGAGACTGGTTGCAGGATTCTTTCGGTTACCGGCAATCTTTCCCATCAGGAAACATTAGATTATTTCAAATTATTTAAGCCTGATACCATCTTTGGATTGCCCTCATTTCTTATTCCGATGGCGCAATTTGCGGCGCAGAACGGCTATGATATTACCATTAAAAATATCATTTATGCCGCTGAACATATGACTGCCGATGCAAAATCATATATCCGCAGTGTTTTTCATACCGATAAAATAAGCTCCTTCGGTTATGCTGCGGTAGAAACCGGACCCATAGGGTATCAATGCTCCTGCTGCAACGACAACGAATTTCATGTGGAAGAAGAATGGGTTTATGTAGAATCAGATGAAAACGATGATGCGCTTGTAACCTGCTTATACAAACAACTTCAACCGATTGTGAGGTACAAAGTAGGCGATTTAATTGAATTTGTGAAGGAACCATGTTCGTGTGGCAGACTGAGTCCAAAGTTTAAATTATTGGGCCGCAGTGGCGAGAAAATCAGAATATCCGGTTATAGCGAAATCTATTTTGAGGAGGTAGAAAAAACAGTGCAATCAACGGTGAGTGATGGTTTTATTTTACAATTGGTATTAAGTCCCGACGGCATTTACACCAGCCTAAAACTCCAGGTAGAAACACAGCAATTCAATGATAATGCGCTGCTTGAGGAATTAAAAGAAAACCTCTTTGAAAAGATTCCTGTACTCAAACAGCACAAAGAAGAAAATATGGTTTCGCTTTTTGAAGTAAGCCTTGTTGAGCCGGGTTTTCTGCCCCGAATAGTGAGAAGTGGAAAAGTAAGAAGAATTGTTGACAACAGGGTAAGCTAAAAACTAAAACAATGGCAAACAACACACATAATTTTAGGATTTCCATCCAGAACGAGCTTGGGTTAATTTATCCGGTTCAAGCTGCTGCTAAGGCCTATGCAAGCATACTGGGCTTTAAAAACAAAGAATGCTATCATATTGAGTTGCTGCTTGAAGAAATACTCTCAAATACAATAAAATACGATTTCATGCCCGGGCAAAAAGAAGATATCAATATTTGCTTCGAGAAGACAACCTTAGGCATGGCGCTATCTATTCACTCTAAAAGCATTCCGCTGGATATTGAAAAGTTAAATTCTTTTGCAAGCGTTGATAAAGAAGAGATATTAAAGCACAATGCGTCTGGTTTGGGCACTTTTATTATAAACAAGCTTGCCGATAGTTTAACCTACACCAACAAAGGCAAGGAGGGTCAGTTTATTTATTTTGAAAAAAACCTTCCGCAGCAAGCAGCAGTAGAAAATAACCTATTCGACCAATCAGAATCAGAAGTAAAAGTTAAATCTGATTTCGACTTTTATATGAGGCGTCTAAAACCAGAAGAAGCCCTGTTTATTTCGCAATTAGCCTATTATGCGTATCACGTTAGTTATATTTACGATACCATTTATTACCCTGAAAGCGTACGAAAATTAAATGAAGAGGGTGAAATGCTTAGCGTAGTGGCTGTGAACAAAGAAAACGAGGATATTATTGGCCACGTTGCTGCAATGGTTGAAGATTTGAGTGGAATGCCCGAGATGGCAGTTGCTTTTGTAAATCCTCAATACAGAGGTGGTGGCTGCTTACACAAAGGTTCGAAGTATCTTTTCGAGTTGCTTAAAGAGCAAAATGCGGATGGCGTTCTTGTACATGCCGTTACAACTCATCCTTACAGTCAAAAAGCCGCCCTTAAATTGGATATGAAAGAAACGGCTTTGTTTATTTCGAGGCTAACTCCCTTGTTGATGAATGAGATAAAAGCTGACGATCAGCCGCGTGAAAGCTTATTGCGCATGTATATTCATCTCAAATCACAGGAAACAAAAACAATCTATGCACCCAAACATCATTCGGAGATGATTTTAGGCATCTATGAAAATATAAGACAAGCCGTAAATATCATTTCTGAATATCCAGAATCCGTCACAGAAAACGAGCTGACCGAAATAGAGGTTTCGGCCGACAGCTATGGATGTTCACACATATTTTTAAAACGCTACGGTAAGAATGCGAAAACAATCATAGACAAAACGCTTAAATCTATGTGTGTAAACAGGATAGAAAGCATCTATTTGTATCTGCCTCTTGAATGTGCCGAAACGATTTCTTATTGTGCGGAATTTGAATCGCTGCGATTTTTCTTTGGAGGTATTGTTCAGCAAAAAGACAATATGGATTTTTTAATGCTTCAATACTTGAACAATCAGGTTTATACCTACAATACGCTTACGCTGTTTTCAGATTTTGCCAGAGAATTACTTACATATATACAAAAACATGACCCGAACCAAAATATTTAAAGACAAAAAAAGCTTTGCTTTCTACATGAGTATTTCTATACTCAGTATTGTTATTATTGTTTTTAGTTTTCTGATAACGTATAATTATTTTGTATCTCGTAATCTTTTGCTGAAAAGCGTGAAAGAGATCACCCGAAATTTAACTTCATCGGCTATCAATAAAAGCGAAGGTTTCTTTTTAGGGATTGAAAAAGTTGCCATAAACAGCGCCCTATTTATTTCGGACGAGAGCTACTTCTTCGATCATACCGAATCTATTCTGGCAGACATATTGATCGCAAATCCCGATGTTTATGGCAGTTGCATTGCCTACAAACCAATTATATCGAACAACGACACTATTTTAAACGCACCTTACGGCTGGAAAGAGCATTCAGAGATAAAATTCAGAAATCTTGCCAATAAAGATTACAACTATCTTTTGTGGGATTGGTACACGATTCCGGTTCAGGAGTCGCGTAATGTGTGGAGCGAACCATACTATGACGATGGCGGTGGCGACGCCCTTATGACAACATTCTCCGTTCCTTCGTACAGAACACTGGGAGACACAAGCAGTTTTGTTGCTGTTCAAACCGTCGATGTTTCCCTTAAATGGCTCAATGAAATGCTGTCGCAGATGAAGTTTTTTGAATCTGGATTCGCATTTCTTATTTCAAGCAAAGGCAATATTATCTCTCATCCCGATACTTCTTTAATTATGAAGAAGGGCATAATTGAGTTAGCCAGAGAATTAAATGACAAACCATTTGAAAATCTTATTCATAACATGCTTGACGGAAAAGAGGGTTTTGAGACCGTGGACAAAGGTTTTTTTAACGAAAAGAGTTTAGTTTATTACTCCCCCCTTCAAAACAATTCCTGGTCGCTGGGATTTGTATTTCCTGAATCTGAACTTTATGCAGACCTGACCTTACTTAACAAAAAGCTCATTATCATCCTTGTATCAGGTATATTGTTGCTATTTATTTTCATAGTTTTTCTTTCAGGTCGAATCACAAAACCGATTCGTAAACTTGCCCTGATAATGGGTAAAGACAGCGAAACTTTTATCACCACACAAATACCTGATATTGGCGGCAGTTCCGAAATCGAATCGTTAAGTAAGTCATTCCAATTGCTTCAAGGTGAACTGAAAAAATATATAAGTAACCTCAAAGATGTTACGGCTACAAAGGAACGCATTGAAAGCGAAATAAACATTGCCAGAAAACTTCAGTTGAGCATGCTGCCAAATGCTCAATTGTCGGGCTTTTCAGACAAAATCAGTATCGCTTCCTTCATAAAACCAGCAAGAGAAGTTGGGGGCGATTTTTACGATTACTTCTTTCTTGACGACAACCATTTGTTTATTGCCATTGGTGATGTTTCAGGTAAAGGAGTGGGTGCAGCATTGTATATGTCGTCCGCAATTACGCTGCTCAGAGCTTACGCCAAAACCTCAGGAAATGATTTGTGCAAAGCCGTAGGGCTCACATCAGAGTACTTGTGCAACAATAATTCGGAAAAATACTTTGTTACTATTTTTGCAGGTATTTTGAATATGGAAACCAATGAATTGAACTACATCAATGCAGGGCATAATTATCCTGTAATCATTTCCGAAAATTCAGACACCCGAATATTGAACAAAACACACCTGCCTCCGCTGGGAATTATTAAATCTAAAAAAATTACGCAGTCCAGCCTGGTTTTACACCATAACGATAAGCTCTTTCTATACACCGACGGCCTCACAGAAGCAATGAACAATAAAGAAGAACTTTTTACATCGAAAGCCTTACTCGAATTGTTGACCGGAAATGCAAAGTCAACGCCCAAAAATTTAATAGACGTCATAAACAAAAACCTGATGATGTTTACTCAAACTGCGGCTCAATATGACGATATAACTATGTTGTGCCTGAATACACTAAACAAATCAACAAGCAATAACTTTCAGATCGTCTTAAACGACATCAAAAACCTCGAAATTCTGGATGAGGTGAGGGTTAAAATCGATGAATTTTTCAAAGATTCGGATACGTCGTCCAGAACAACTCACCGTTTGATCCTTGTACTCGAAGAGCTGATTACCAATACGTTCAAGTACGGTTCTTCCGAACAGACCCTCTCAGAAATAGAAATAAGGATTAAGGAAAAGCCAGACCATCTTGAGATTTTGTTATCCGATACTGGCAAACCATTCGATATCGAAAATGCCATAACTCACTCAGTCAATAACGCTTCCAATGCCCAGGTAATAGGAAAAAGAGGACTACTATTGGTTGGGAAAATAACGGATAATTTAAGTTATGTAAGAGATGACGGTAAGAACATAATTAGTTTTAAAATAATCAAACAATAACACCCGATGCTATGATTCAAATTTCAGTTACTCAAAAAGAAAATCCTTTAATTTTAAAGCTAAGTGGCCGGTTAGATGCACTTACTGCTTCTACTTTCGAAACTTCAGTAAAAGAACTTTTATCAGGCCACAGCAATTGTCCTGTTTTTGATGTTGAAAACCTTGAATATATAAGCAGTGCAGGCCTTAGAGTTTTTTTACTGTTAATAAATGAATACGAATCCGTTAATAAAAAGATTGGAATCATTTCACCAAACGAAATGGTAACAGAGGTATTTGAAATAAGCGGAATCAAAGATTATGTTAATGTTTTTGATTCAGTGAGCGAAGCAGTTTCTTTTTTGTAGAGGAAGTATAGTTTTTTTGTTGTCCTACCAGGGCTACACTACCCATTACTGTTAGGTTTTAAAGATTCTTAAATAATTACTATTCATTGTTTTTTATTCTCAGAAATCTTTCCTGATAATTCAGAATTAGAAGAAAACGAAATTGAAGATAATGAGACTTTTACATTTAAGTCAGCAATAACAGAAGGTGGCGGAATATTAACTCCCGACAAAATAATTAATGACAATGATTCTGTAACCTACAAAAGGAAGGAAAAGTATTTAATTAATGTTGACTCAATTACTGTACCTATTTCAAAAATTTCGTCTTTTGAACTAGATACCAATCTCTGGGGTACTGACATCATAATTAAAACATTCGGTGCAGGAGAAATAATTGGAAATAAGTTTACAAAATCTGATGCAAAACAAATTGGGAAACTAATACAGGAAAGACAAAGGAAAAACATGACGCACCGTATAGACGAAAGAACCAACAAAACGCTAACAAAGGCTAAAATCAAGCGGGCAGATAGTGCTGATTTGAAGGGTAGTGCATCTAATAAACTTTATCGCAGGTTGACAGTGACGAGCTCCAAAATACCCGCCAGCTTTTAGCCGCATCCGTTAGCACACATTGTCTCGGCTAAATTTCAAGTGGTGCTTTTAATTTTGTTTTTAGTGAGTCTTTTCAAATAAAAAGAGTGCTAAAAATGAATATGGATTCTCTTGTAATTTTAATAGTGCATGGG
>JAVEPM010000099.1:0-8937 GCA_034008115.1 Methanolobus sp. | reverse complement strand
TATGAGCATATGAAGTCGGGCGGCAACATGGGTAGCTTTATGTCCAAGTATCTGCTTGGTGGAATGCCCAAGAATAACCTTCATCCCGCCAATGGCAGACTTTTCGCTCAGGGTGGGTATGTTGGTCAGCCCAGCTCATTTGGAAGCATACAAATCAATCTCAGCGGGGCTCGTGTTCTTGACCCAATCGAGCTTAATAGAATTGTGGAAATTGGTGGCAAAAAACGCAGGAGGTTAAATGCTTGAATTAACTGATGTTTCAAGGCTTGTGCCAAAGGATAGCTTGACCATTGACGGTGAAAAGCTGGCAGGTATCGAGGACTTTACTATAGACGCAAGGCGTTGCAAGGCTGAGATAAGGTTGTTGAATACAAATCAGTCACAGAATCAGGATATTATTGACTCACTCACGGATAAGACACGCTTGCTTAAAGATAGTATGGAAACGGAAAATGTTTCTGCTATTTTGTTTTCAAATGAAAAGGCGCACGAGGCATTTAGCAGGGAAAGACTGTTTGCCATCGATAAATGGTCTGGCAATCACACATGGGATTACGGAGATGGAACTATTGCTGTTCAATCAATTGTGCTAAGAAACATATTTTATAATACGCTAAAAAGAGATATGGTTAGTGGCTCGAATGGAAATGGCAACGACTTCTTTAATAACCTAACGGCGATGCTTGTTGCTGCGATGCTTAATCATTATTCTGTGCCAATAACAACGCCCATTGGCATTGGACATGTTTATCAATATATTAGTGACAGGATGGGTTATGGCTGGTCTGAGGTTACAGAAATTTCAAATGCAGTGCTTCCATTCCTGCAATATCATGTTTACGATAGAGACACCGCATATATGAAAATTGATGATTTATACAGTGTATTGTCATTACATTTTGGCACAGGAAACCTAATTGAAAATGTTGTTTATACAAATGAAAACTCTGGCACAACAACAACTGATAGCGGAAGCCAATATGCAGATAACACAAACACTAATATAGATTCAAAAGCCTGGATGATAGCAGACTTTTTTGCAAGTTTATTCAGTATTGATGACTATAGTTCGCTTGTTACATCTTATCAACTCAATAGAATGACTGGCCAAAAACTAAGCAGGCAGACAGTTATGTGGAATGTTAACTCATATACCGTTTCAGGAAACAGGAATTCATATTACACTCCATTTTATCTTAACAAGCAAGTTGTAATGGGTGGTTCTGTCTTTACGGAAGAAATACTATACTCAAATATATCTACCTTTATGAAGGCGTCAAACTCAATATTAATTAAGACCTGTAGCCATCACCAAGAGTCTGGATTACAAATTGGCAGAACTCAAACCAAAACAATGTCCAGCGAGACAGATGGTCAGATTCCTGTCTTGACGGAAAATGAAGAGTATATAGAAGAATATTGGAATAACTTTATCCCTGTTGAAAGAACATATTATATTGACCCAATTTACTATTTTAATCCAGGTTTTGATAATGATGTATTTTCGCTCTATCTTGACAATATTAGCATAAGCGAATTGCTTTCAAGCCCCGACTCTTTTCTTTTTACGACTGGCTTTACCGAAACTAATTGGATGTATTTTGATTCTATTAAGTGCAAGGAGCGTATCTTAACTCCAGATGAAGATACATTTGTCGACAACATCTCAGTGTTTGACCTTGAAGATGAATCGCAAGTAGATAATTATGGCTTATACATATATCGTGACTACTTCCAAAAGTATTACACAAAATCGGCATCAAATGTTACTGACATATTAGTTCAACTAAAAGACGTCTCAACTAATAAGGTTTTATTCACTGGCTTGATTGATTTCAATACCGTAGAAAGAACCAAAAAAGCAATTACATTTGAAGCCATCGATGCAATTGGTTTGCTTGCGGATAATGCTCGGAAACTAAATGGCATTGTGCATTTTTCACAGTTTGACACAGGCGGTGACGGCACAATTGCAGAGAAAAAGGCAGGCACAACTCTCAAGCAATTTACTGAAACACTTATCAAAACACCGTTTCCATATGAACACAGTCTCGCCAGTAGCTTATTTGACATTGGGAATAATAGTGGTCTTGAGAATAAATTACTTGATACAATTGAAACAGACAAGGCTATTGTTATGGCGATTCAGTGTGCTAAGAAGTTATTATATGTTGATGGCACAGGCAAAATTCAGTTAGGCAGTGTTTTGTGGGATAACACAGCAACAATTGATGGGCAGATAATTGAGGAAAGCATATCGCAAAACACTGACATTGACGAGCTTGAGTTTGACCAACTAAAAAAAGTTGCTGGCTACGATAAGTTTCTGCCATCCATTGTATCATTTTATAAGTCAATCAATTATAATTATAAGGAGCGAATTGATATGCAAATATATGGTCAAACTTCTGAAATAAAATTGCTTGACAAAATAATCTATAAATCCAAAGTGTACTTTGTTATGGAAAAGAATATTAACCTGAGCAATGGCATATTAAACATTACCTTGATTGGAGGAATTTAATGTCTATTATATATAGACCAATCAATGGTCTTGCTGGCACTGCTACGTTCACTTTGAGGCAAAGATTCTCACCGTATCGTATCATCAATAAAGCTACTATTGAGTATGCAACATTCGACGAGGAGGATGTTGACTCGGATTTTACTGAAATATTTACAAATATAGAAGATAATCTTGTTAAGGATTTCTATGGGTATAGAAAGGTTGTTAGGTTTTCAATGTTTAACAAGGCAAGACCCGATGTTGATGATAATAAAATTCTACCAATTATATCTATGATTAACAGTATAAATAACGCTCCAGACTTATACAGACTTAGAATTCAGTATCGTTCTCTTGCTGACTACGGAACTATTAATGATGCTTTATTTATTGGCAATTTCAAATTATTAGAAGCGAGCTCAAAAGGCAATGCTGGTCAGACAGTCCCGCTTGAGTTTATGAATAAAAATACAAATAACTTTCTCAACTATGGCGATGATTTCGAAATAAGCTATATCTTGCTTGAAGATGATATTGGTAAAATACTTCTTGAAGATAATAGTGGCGGGGCAATCGTAGCAGAGGGAATATATTATGGCAACGAAATACCAGAATCAGAAATATAAGGAGATATAAATGGCTGCTCAAGATAAAAAAATTAGCGCATTAACAGAATGGATTTACGGAAGCATAGCAGATACCGCAAATATTGTTGTGGCTCATGCTGGTGAAAATTACAAAATTGCGATGTCAACAATTCGTCAATATGTATTGGGCGATAGAGTAATTGGCGGTGCTGGTTCGCGTGACATAGTGACAAATGGTGACGAACAAATACTTGCGTACAAAATGCTTTATGAACCATCGTTTAACGACGAAGTGACGCTTAGTTGGGATGTAACGGCTACTCAAATGAACTTTCTTAGTGGCCTTGGTCAGAACGTTCAGAATGCACTTAACAGTCTTGGTGGTGATATTCTTACGATTGAAAATCGTATTGATGATTTAGAATTAGCAGTTAATGCATTGCAGGCAGATAAGATTTATTCAGTTGGAATAGGAGCTGCAGCAACGTCTATTACAATACACGCTTCATCAATATCTGAATATAAGATTAACCCAGATTCATTATCTATATCTGTGTATGAGCAAACAGGTAGTTTATCAAGGAAACTAATCAATCTTTCTAGTATAAATATATCAATTTCCGACAACCTCCTTTCATCTATCACAATAGGAGATGTTGAGCCTGGAACAGCATATCAGATAGTCATAAGATATAGACTTGTGGAAGAATAAGTAAACAGAAAATGAAATCACTGCAAGAAAAGAACAAATTGCTTGACACTATATCGTAAAGAAAAAAAATAGATATATAAAGATAAGGAGTATTTATTATGGCTGAAAGAGACATAAATCAGAAGGAATATCAGTCGATGCCAGACGACTTTGATATTATTAAGGTGACAGAATATAGCACGGCTGGAGACGTTATTCCTCAGGGCGCAGTTATTCATGTGGTTACAAAAGCTGCTGTGAATAGCAAAATACCCTTTAGTGACTCTGCGACCGGAACATTAACATCTGACATTGCCTTGGTTACCGGTGACAAGGTGAAATTACTTGGCTATAAGCGCAACTATTCTGGCATTGAATTAATCACAGAATGTGTGTTTGCAGATGATTTGACCAGCGTTATCGTTAACGGAGCAGGCAAGAATATGTCTAATCTAAATGATGCCTCTGCTGGAACGCTAATCATGGGTGCTTTTCAAAAGGTAACAATTCCGATAACCTCGACTGATTCGGTTTTGATTGCGTATAGATAAATAGTATTATCGGTAAACACTGATGGAAGAAAAAGATATGGTATCAAGACAAGAGTTTCAAAAGGGAATGTCTGACATGGAGAGAAAAATGGACAGCGGTTTCGCTAATCTTGAGAAAAGCATAATGGAGCTTAAACACATAGTCGAAATGGACAGAAAAACTGATAATGAGAAATATGATGATAGATACCTGCTTAATGATGATTTTCATCAAACACTTATTATGGGTCTTGTTCATCCAGAAGTTAAAAATGTAATATATTCGGCAACATCAGATTTCTTGTGTAGCGAAAATGGTAAAATGAAGTTTAAGCATTTAGCAGACAGTTATCTTGACAGGAAGCGTGATGATATTTCGGCATGGTCTGCTTTTTGGACAAAAACTGTAAAGGTGATTGCGGTTATTGCTCTTCTTGCCGTGATTGTTTATGGCGGTATACTAAATAATCAGAATAATAATATTCTTGAAAATCAGCAGAAGCAATTAAATAAGATAAGTGAAATAATGGGAGGTTAGTGATGAGACTTCAATTAGCACTCAGTTTCGGTCTCGGAGCGCATCGGAAGGTGGGAGACGCAGGCAACAAACCTGCCACCTTCACAGTCACCTCTGGCGATGGCACGGATTACATTCGTGTTCAAGTATCGGAAACAACAACTGTAACACCTGCTGGCGGCACAAGCATTAAAATTGGCAGTAGCGGTGATTTTGTTACTACTCCGCTAACCCTTGCCGCTAATACCACACAAGATATCTACTTCAATGGCGCTGGAAGCTTTACCATCCCTCGGCGCAAATTGGTGATATACCTATACATCGTCAACCTCGGCTCATCTGTTATCACAGGTGATATTACTGGCATGGGGCTGACAGTCCTGTTCCTTGCCAACCTCGGCTCATCTATAATCACTGGCGACATAACGGGCATGAAGTTGACATACCTGAATTTCCAAAACCTCGGCTCATCATCTGCCATCACAGGCGACATAACGGACATGAAGTTGACATTCCTGTACCTCAACAACCTCGGCTCATCATCTGCCATCACAGGCGACATAACGGGCATGAAGTTGACATACCTGCGCCTCCAAAACCTCGGCTCATCATCTGTCATCACAGGCGACATAACGGGCATGAAGTTGACATTCCTGTACCTCAACAACCTCGGCTCATCTCTGACATATGGAACGAATCAGCTGAATTTAACGAATAACAATGGCATCCAACTCTTGGGCGACACAGTGTTTGCAACGGCAGCAGAATATGCACGGTTAATTCACGACGCGGCAACTGCAACATGGAGCGGAGCATATCCATTCAGGATAGACGCAGGGACAAATGAAAACTGCCCTGATTGGGACAGCGTAAAAGCTCATGTAGCTGTGCTACTCACCAAAGCAGCTTGGACTATAATACCTAGCGCGTGGCTAACAACAGGTGGCGGAAGCTGGCCACTAAATTGGAAAGAATACACAGGAGAATAATATGTATTACATAATTAAAAACGGAAACCAGATACTCCACACAGGTACAGCAGAGCCGAATACGGTAGGTACTCGCTATGAGTTGTTATGGTTCGATACCGAGGCAGAGATGCTGCAATACATAGAAGACAATAACTTAGAAATCCTGGAGGTGGAAGATGAAAAAATTAACTAACACATGGAAACATTTCGGCGTTATGCTGGCAGTAGGCATACTCGCATGGGCATTTGCATTTCTCGGCAAGGCGCAGGGATTGGGATACTTCCCGAATATTGCTGCATTTATGATTACGGTATGGGTAGAATATCGGCAATGGTCACGAAGCGGAAAGCCGTTTATGGTGCTACTCAAACAGCGTGGGCTGGATAGCTTGGTTGATATCTTGGCTGGCAATGCTGGATTCTTTCTTGGCTACAATGTGTTGCTGAGACTGCTTGCTGGCAACTGGATAGTGTAGTGAAACGTATCAGCGAGATAATTCTGCACTGCTCCGATTCACTGTGGGGCTCTGCCTCAGAAATAAGGAGATGGCACTTGTCTAACGGCTGGCGTGACATAGGCTATCACTTTGTGGGCTGCAATGGTTTTGTTAGACCGCAGTTCTATATTCCTGAAATGGATGGCAGTCTTGAGGTGGGCAGATATCTTGATGGAGATAACTTTATCTCTGATAATGAAATTGGAGCACACGCTCTTGGCTATAATTCTACGAGTGTTGGCTATTGCTTGATAGGTAAGGAAAAGTTTACTGTACCTCAGTTTTGGAAAGTTAAGCACACCATAGAGTTTTTGTTGCTCAAGTATGACCTTGGCGTTAAGGATGTTTATGGTCACTATGAGAAACAAAATGGTAGAACTTGTCCAAATATTGATATGACATGGTTTCGAGAAGTGCTGTTCAGAGAAGAATTACTGGGCAGTTTTGAATTGGAAAAATACTGGACAAAAACACTAAATGGAGATTAAGATGGATATTAAGTTTTTAAGTAGAAAGTTTATTTTATCAGTTTTGCTGGCTGTCATGGCTACTGCATTTCTGATGAAAGGAATGATTGACCAGAATAGCTGGAGTATTATTATTATGGCAACGGTTGTGAGTTATACCGTTG
Organism: Methanolobus sp.; assembly: GCA_034008115.1. Lineage (GTDB taxonomy): Archaea > Halobacteriota > Methanosarcinia > Methanosarcinales > Methanosarcinaceae > Methanolobus. The sequence continues at coordinate 2,007 of JAVEPM010000099.1, read as the reverse complement.
CCAAAACTATTGACAAAAAGCATGGATTGATTAACCATCCCACCATTTGGAGCAGGATTGTATCAATGTTCAGCCGTGAGTTTATTGTATCTATTTTGGCTGTCGTTGGTTCTGGCTTGCTATGTTGGTATGGATTTATTACTGGAAATATCTGGTTTCAGATTGCCATTGCAGTTGGAAGTGCTTATAATATATTCAATTCTATCGAGAAAGTGAAGTAATTTGTTAAAGTATGTCTTTTATATCATTGTTGCACTGGTAATTGCAGGGCTATTGATATTTAGTTTCTGGTCATGGAAAAGGCTTCCTGACGTTCGCACAGAAACTATTAATCGCGAGATAATCAAGCCGGTTGAAGTGCGCATAGTTGAAAGATACGTAGAAGGCGCGGTTGATACGGTTTACATTGATAATAAGCCACAACCTATTGCTATTTATGAGACAAAGAAGGACACACTTGATACTCAGGTTGATGTTAAGGTTAGGTATTTCATAGAGCAGAATAGGTTTGACTCTGACATAGGCATAAAAACAAATCACAAAGAGACTGTAATTGAGACCACTAAGTATATAACTCAGAAGCCAAGGTTGATTAGGTTCATCTCTGGGGTATCTGTTGGCTTTGTTGATGATGAAGATAAGGCTGGACTGAAAAATGCTGGTGTTGATGCTGGAATCAAATTGAGAGATAAGTATTCGGTCTCAATCTTTGCAAACACTGATAATGTATTTGGCTTGAGATTTGGAATAGATTTCTAACACTCATCTCATACCTCTCCTCGCACGGATGTCAGTCTCCTCCTTCTGGCATCCGTTTTTGTTTATGCTTGAAAATGCGCACACAAAGTAAAAGCACCCAGCCATAGGCCAGTAATTTAGCGCAGAACGCCACCAGAAGCCTGCTGTGGCACTTTCTATACCCAGTTAGTATAGTTTATAGTGTTTGCAAATAAAGTGCGTTAAAACGGCTCTCGTTGCGTGGGGGGAGGGGCAAGGGGTAGGGGGTAGTATAAGTACTCAAGTAAAGCTTGTTCTAAAAGTATTTTTACTTATTCTAAAATTCTATTTGCTTTTAATTCAAAACTGATTATTTTATAGTTCTATTACGTAGTAATAGTATCTTTTAAGAATATATAATAATACTTATTAAGTACTCTTAGTATAATATATAATATATATAAAGAAATACCTATTCTTTCTTTCTTTTGGTTCTTTTCTTTCTTTCTTATAAAAACTAAACACAAAAAAATCCCTCCAAACCCGATATGAGAATGGAGGGGTGAGAGTATGGTTTGTGTGAGTTAAATCAAAAGCCATTCGCCTTCTGAAATGTCAATAAGCGTAACTGAGCTTTTATTTGACAACAAGATAAACAATGTCGCTTGCCATAGTTCCGGTTAATGCGGCTGCTTTCGCTCCAATTGATAGCGTTCCTGCGCCAACAGTTCCGGTGAAAACAAGAGTTACTTGAGTGTCGCTATCCTTTGTTGATGTTGAAAGCGTGAGCCCAGTAGTTCCTGCGTCAACCGTGAAATTCTCAATTGTTTCAGCAGCGGCAGCAAATGTGTCGCCAGAAAGAGTTAGCACAATGGTTGCACCATCTTCTTCAACCTTTGGAACGCTCACGGTTGAAATGAATGGAATTAATGTTACCCCTGTTACATACGTGCCAGGATAGTTTGCTGTTTCAGGTTTTACAAAGCCACTATTTGCAGCCTCAAATCTTGTGCCAACAAGAGTTGGGTTGTCATTGATATAAGTAATTACATCAATAGCCAATACACCAAGCTGTATGGCAATTAAGCTCACGTGAACACGGTCTACTCCGTAGATTTGTTTACAAGCACGGAACGCATCATAGAGTTGTTTCTGATTAATCATCTTAATCTCCTGTTTTATATTTGATACAATAAATGAGAGATTATTGTTTTGTGTCAAGAAAAATCTGAACTGTTTACTTTGAGTTAAGTTGGGCTGTGCTAACGCACACCGCTAAAAGAAAGGCGG
>JAVEPM010000011.1:0-50460 GCA_034008115.1 Methanolobus sp. | reverse complement strand
GTAACTATTCAGCCTGATAAAAACGCTATCTATAACAATCTTGACAAAAAGTTGAAATGTAAATTTCATTATGAACATTTATTTTGATTGTTATTATTGATTGCTTTTTTGATTCTTAGATTGTTAGTGGGCAGATATCTCAATTTCGATGAAATCAGCACCAATAGGCATATTGTGCTAGGCTGAATAGTTACCATTTGAGAAACATAATCAGAGACGAATTTACAAAATTAGCAAGATCATTATCATTTGCAAAGAGATGGATAGAAAAATTCAAATCTTGTCTTGGAAGTGTAATTGATTGAGGGTGTAACTATAATTATATTTATTGAAAATTCATTCTCCGATTTACAAAATATTGTTATTAATATACCTCAATGCCTAATTAAGTACAGAGAAATTAAAGAAAATGTTCAAAGCATTAACGAAAATTTGCAAATGGCAAATGATGAAATTCAAGTATTAAAGGATGATTGGCAAAATAAACTTATGATTTAATACATTGTTTACTATTAAGCTGAAATCAACTTCCAACCTACCTTACTAAGCATCCATAAACATTTCGTTTCTTTAAATGACTCTATATATGAAGTGATAAGTTAAATGGATTATCGTAATCTTTAGTTGAGGTTTCAGCTTCTTCTCTTAGCTGTTTAACACAATCTGTGTACCTCGAATTAATTATTGCTTCAAGGCCTTGTGCTTCAAGCTGTTCAATTTCTTGAGTCAAATAACCTTTTGGAACACAGGGAGCCCAAAACATATAGTGAATTTCAAAATCTGATAGAGTAATTTTGGCATATTCTTGAAGGTTTATAAATTTATTAGTTAGTTTCTCAATTGTATTTTTATTCCCTTTTCCATAATTGAACCCATTAAGATGAGTGCTGACTTCACAGAGATAAGCTTTGGAATTAATTAAGTCCAAAGCCAAAACATCAAATTCATTCATTTCTCTATCATGATACGTCTCAATCCTATTGCTCTCCAACTCCTGCATTTCAACCTTATTTGCTTCCTTGCCAATATACACGCATCCTTTAGGCTTGAGAGGTATTCTTTGTAGAATCCCAACATCTCCTTCAAATGTCCTTAGATATCGGTTAACACTGTTAAAAAGCAACTATTGTTTCAAAACATGTATATAGTAAAAAACAAAATGCTATATACATATAAATTGGGAGTGTTTTTTAAAAATAATAGGGGAAGTAAATATGCAAAAAAAGCAGAATTGGATCGTTTATTCTTTGATATTATGTATTGTCTTTATGTCAGGATGTGTTGATGAAGATACATTTTCTCCAGAGGAAAACATTTCTGTCAACGATACTGATGAATCAAATATAGATGAGACAGCTATAATGGAAGTGCCGCTGAAAGAAGGATATACACGCTATTCAGATGATGTCCTCGGATTTTTGATTGATTATCCAGATGATTGGAAATTAGGTGGAGCAGGTGGAAATACGGTTGTAGGCGGTGTAGCATTCTCCGCTCCCAGTCAGAATGAAGTAGGGTCTATGGCCACCCTGGGTGTGACAGTCTTTTCAAATGAAAAAAATGCAAAATGGTGGCTACAAGATCCTGAGATGTATGATATTGAAAGTCTGAAAGAAAGTGGTGCATTATATAAATTTGAAAACGTTACTATAAATGGCAGAGAGGGCTTTGAAACAATATATGATCCTTGGAAGTTGCTAAGTAAAGGGAGTTATGAAGGTCCAGATGAAAGTACTGTGTGGTTTATTGTGTTCGATGTAGATGATTATTATTATCAAGTAATAGCTTTCACCAATAATTACGATCAGTATGGAGATATGTTAGAAACCTCGATTAATTCATTTGTGATCGATGAAGAACAAATGGCACTATGAAAAGGTGGTAATATACTTGAACTGTATTTCAATTTTATTTGTGACTATGATCTGCATGGTTATGGTCACACCTTATTGTGTAGCTGCAGAGAATCCAACCGTGGAGATTAATGCCACCATGGCTGAACTCGACTCCATATATTTGGATATTATAATCAATAATCCAAGTCAAACAGAGTTATATTTAACAGGTCTCGATCTGTCAATTTCAGATCCCGTAGGGGCAGACCTTTCATCAAAGTGGAAAACACCTCTGCTTCTCAAAGCAAATGAATCCACTAAGTACAGGAATAAACACTCCCTCATAGGGGGTGACCCTCTGTTAAGATTTTACCAGACAGGTTCAGCAAACATCACAGTCACCGGATCACTTTTTCTTGAAGAAGGAACACGTGCTTTTGAGGTCCCATTCCATAAAGAAATAACATTAATTCTTAATACGGAAGAGGGCAAGCATACAACAAGCCCTAATGTAACTGCTAGTGATTATTATATACATAGATTATTTGATGAAGAAGGGGAAGTAGTAGAGATTATCACCACCACCAATATTTCAATTCATAATCCAAACAATGTAGCTCTTATCATTTCTGAATTAGAATATGAAGTATTCGCAATGCACAAAAAAGATGAAAAACTAAAGCTTAATAGCACTTTACCCAGAGGTATCTTTTCTTGTAATGAGATAATTGAGCCAATGGATACCTTTGTTTATAGTGGTGAACAAAGAATCTCAGATAGTAAAATAATCCAATATTTCTCAGGCAATGAAACAAAATACATAAAAGTGAGAGGAACGGCATTCTTGATTCCAAATGAAACTGGATGGAACCCTTCTTATTTTGAGCCGAAGTTTAATTCTATAATTGTGATTAATGAAACAGCTAAAAACGATACTAATCAAATAGATGATGCGTCTACTCAGGAAAGGGATTTGTCCGGATTTCAAGCCATATTTACAATTACGTGTTTGTTGATAGTATGCTGCATTCATATATTAAATAAAAAATAGTATGATGTGCTTATGGTTCAGGACGTGTGAGCAATACTCCCAAAAACATAGATTTTGTGTCTATAGGCCACTTATACAAATTTAATCTCATCTAAATTTATGTAGTTCATTTACCTCACAATCAAACACTCGTATTTAAAATATTGTTGTAAGTCTCCTAGCCGCCGGAGTATTTAGATTCAAATCCCCTGTTTCCCTTATTCTTTTCTGCATATCCCATAATGTAGTCTTTGGAAATCCTAACTCTTTAGCTTCAGATACAGATATATTGAGAATCCTTTGCATCTCCTTCTCTTTATCCCTGAACTCTTGAGCTTGCTTTACATTCAATTCCTGTTCATCATTATTGTTTGCTTCCTTGCCGATACACATCTAGTAGGCTTCAGGCGTCTCCTTTTTAGAGTCCCAACAACTCCCCCATCAGCACCCATTATCTCTTCTATTCAAAATTCTCTGGCAGCAAAACATAGCTATATATACTATCCTTGTGTAGTACATCTGCTTTTAGAGGTTTAAACCGGTTTGATAAATTATAGATTTAGATAGTATTTTTTAATCGAATTTACTGCTTTTTCATACTTTTACCCAAATGGTTGTATTTCTTTTAAAGCTAATTAATAAGGACGTGAAATATTTGTTTAATAATATGCAGTCAGACGCTCCGGTAGAAGCTGGAGAATCTTATGATGTAACCATTGAAGATATCGCAAGAGAAGGCGACGGAATCGCAAGAGTCAGCGGATTCGTAGTATTTGTCCCCGAAACAAAGGTCGGTGACGAAGTAAGCATTAAAGTAACAAAAGTAATGAGTAAATTCGCATTTGGCGAACTTGCTTAATCTCACAGTTACTAACTAATTGAGCATCTAATCGGAAGACCAATTTATTGGTTTTCCTTTTTCATTCTCAATAATGCTATTTTTTCTTTGTAATTTTTTGTTTATACTATCTATATAACTATTGGTTTTATTCTGAACAAGAGTGTTCAGGCCGGTAAACTATCTTTTCTGATATTTTTATACTATTAAGCTATTTGCTTTCCTTAGCTATTGCCTTCGCATGCAAAAAAAGGATATAAGAATAGAGTGCAAATAGACATACCTATCATCATACCTATAAAATGAAGGTGACAATATGTTCTGCTACCAATGTGAAGAAACAATGAACGGAGAAGGCTGCACAAAGAGCGGTATGTGCGGAAAGAAAGGGGAAGTTGCAGATATTCAGGATGATCTCATCTATGTGCTTAAAAGCGTTGCATTCTACAACCAGAAAGCAAGAGAAGCAAAGATTTCTGAAGAGAGCACAGATGATTTTATGCTCGATGCGCTGTTCGCAACCATAACGAATACCGATTTCAGAGTGACCGGAATTCAGGAGCGCATTGATAAGGGATTCAGGATTCAAAGCCAGATCAAACAGAAACTTCTGGATAACAATGCACTTGATGAAAGCGATTTGCCTGAGATAGCAACTCTGAGCCCGGAAAACCTCAGGGACAGGGATACCAGCATACTTGCAACAGAGAACGAAGATATCAGGTCATTAAGAGAACTGTTGATCTATGGTATCAAAGGAATTGCAGCATATGCACACCATTCCATGATGCTTGGAAATGTCAATAAAAAAGTTAATTCATTTATAGAAGAAGGCCTTGTGGCGACCACAGATGACAGCCTGACTGATAAGAACCTGATCTCGTTGGTTCTCAAATGTGGGGAAAAAGGTTTCGATGTAATGGCAGACCTTGATAGGGTAAATACTGCAACATTTGGAAATCCTGAACCCACAGAGGTCAATATCGGAACAAGGGACAAGCCAGGAATCCTCATAAGCGGACATGATCTAAATGACATGAAACAGCTTCTTGACCAGACAGAAGGAAGCGGTGTTGATGTCTATACTCACGGTGAGATGCTGCCTGCAAATTCATATCCGGTGTTTAAGGAGTACGAACATCTGGCAGGCAACTACGGTGGTTCATGGTGGCGCCAGAAGCAGGAGTTCGAGAGCTTCAACGGACCAATATTACTGACGAGCAACTGTATAGTCCCTCCAAAGAAGAGCTATATTGACAGATTGTACACCACCGGTTCCGTAGGTTATGACGATGTCACACACATCGTAGCTAAGGACGGTAAGAAAGATTTCTCGGCTATCATCGAGCAGGCAAAGACCTGTGAACCTCCGGTACAACTGGAAGAAGGTAGCATCATGGGCGGCTTTGCTTACAACTCCGTGCTATCTAATGCAGACAAGATAGTTAATGCTGTAAAAACAGGCAAGATAAAGAAGTTCATTGTCATGGCAGGCTGTGACGGACGCCATAAGAACAGGCAGTACTACACGTATTTTGCAGAGGCATTACCCAAAGATACTGTCATACTTACCGCTGGGTGTGCAAAATATCGCTACAATAAACTTAAGCTTGGAGAGATCGATGGAATTCCAAGGGTACTTGATGCAGGACAGTGCAATGATTCCTTTTCGCTGATAGTTATTGCACAAGGACTTATGGCCAGACTTGGATTTACAGATGTTAACGAAGCCCCTATTTCTTACAACATCGCCTGGTACGAACAAAAGGCAGTTCTTGTGTTGCTCACCCTCCTGAGGCTTGAAATACAGAATATTACCCTTGGTCCAACGCTGCCAGCATTTGTTTCACCCAATGTCCTCAATGTCCTGGTGGAGAAGTTCAACATAGCGCCGAGCACCACCGTAGAAGAGGATATGGAGAGGCTCTTAAAATAAACTTTAAAAATGAAGAGGAGGAAAATTGAATAGACTTTTCAAATGAAAAGTGTCGAATTCCCAACAATCACTCTTCTAATCGCTGTTATATTGGATCGGCATTTATGTTCCGGCGTCAAGAGGACTAAAACTAAAAAGTAAATAGCAATCAGATCTCAGTTATATGGATTGAATCCTTTATGTAATATTCAAAGAGATCCTTACCCCACACAAACGAATCTGGATTTGAACATAGAACATAGCTACTATCAACCTCTCCGTTATTTTTTAGTAGGCGCAGGAGGAGATGGTAGTCATTATATACCATAGCTAAAAAATTCATTTTTACAGAGCAGACATAAAAGTGGAACAATTCATTTTTTAGAAGATTTTCAAAGTCTTCTATGTGCTGTTTTTTTAATTTATCAAATACTTCCGGAGTTGTAACAAAGTATACATTTGCATTATTCTGCATCAAGCCTGAGAAGAACTCGGGAAAATTTGGATGATAAAACGTACAAAGCGCACGGTGAAAATTTGACATGAAGGATGATTTAATAACTGTTTTATTAAGGTCGTATATATCTGCATAAGAAGGTTTTTTCATCTCACACTTTTGCAGTTCACTAATTCTTTTCAAGAGATGAAGTGGGATAAAATCTAGATTATGGGTCCCCCAAAAAGCAATATTCGAATCCAAAACTTCAAGAGTGTTTAAAAGGGGCGCTGCATCATCGACTAATATTTCTCCTATACTTGTCAATTCGTAAGTATCTTCATAATGAGAAACAAGAAAGTGTTTTTCAAGCATCCTTATCTGAGGAAGTAGTGCCTGTCTGGTAGTGCATAAGATTTTGAGAATATCCCCCATTTCCTTTGCTCCATCTTTTAGCAATAGGAGAACTCTTTTTCTCCTCTCTGACATTAGCATAACATCAAGCAACTCTTTCTTCACTCATACCACCCCATGAATAAATAACAAATGCTCGTTAAAAAATCTTTGTATAAGTCCCATTGTACAAAACGCTACAAACAGATATAATCTTATTGATTTATTATAAGAATGCGAAGAAATACTTGCAGCTTATGAAGCTAATTGTTCCAAAGATGCAAAATTGATCAGGGATGAAGAAATCGGGTTAGTGGAAATGAATAAGGCTGAATAGTTACAAAAAAAGTAATTATTATAAGTCATTTCAGGTCAAAACAGTATGCTAAAAAGAGTGCCTTTTTCAAGGCATTCTTTCTATCTCACATTCCGCAGGTATAATTCCATTTTGAACAATTTTGCATGATAGCGTTTTTCAAACATAATTAATATCAATCTTATTTTTATATATTCAGGAAAAGCTTGTTTTGGTTGCATTCTTATTGAACAAGCAGAACATATTTTCCAGAGCATATAATCAAAATCATTACCAAGCAAAATGATGAACTTTTATTGTCGACCTGCGGAATGTGAGTTCTATGATCTCGACCATTCTTTTGTTCTTTTTGTAGAATGCAGTGCTGTCTTTGAGGAAGTTGGCTGCTGTAACTCCTTTATCTGTAATGATATATCCACCTCTTTTGACCTTTTCAGCCAGATTTTCAAGCTGGAATACGGTTTTCATTTTGCTTCCGATACTTCCCTTATCTGCGAATTGGTCAGTATACTTTCTGATTTCTGCAAATTCTGTTATCTTGCCTTCATTCTTTCCAAGGACTTTCAGTATTATTCTGTACTGTATGTCGCCAGGTCCCTGGTGTATTCCCAATGACTGGTAAAACTCGGCTACTTCCTGCTCCAGTGCAACATTTATCTCTTCAGACATCGAGCTCCTCCTCTTCATAGTTACCATCGATGTCTTCTTCACTTTCATATAATTCAGATGAGTACTTTTTTATCCCCAGCTTTTCCTGTAATGTCAATGGTGGAAAATATGCTAAAAATGCCTGAACTGTTCCAATAAGCACAAACATCCTTGCACCTAGTTGCATGACATCTGTCAAAGTTATCATATCCGTAAGCATAAAATCAAAAACAAATGATATTGCTACAAGTGGCAATGCAGTTCGGTATCTGATCCTTTTAGGCATACGCTGAAGGAATATCAATAACAAAAGACCAAGTATCATTGCAGTTGGAATTACAAAAAGCCCTGCCAGGTAGATGTTTATTGCAGTATCACTGTTGATCACAAAAATGGATGCTAGACTTGAAACATCAGGCCCGATAACTCCTTTTGTGTACAAAAAGGTCAGGTATGCAAATCCGAAAAAAACAAAAAATAATGATGTGTAAGCACTTATTTTTTTGTCCCCTACTATTACATACATTATGAAAAATACCAGGGGCACAGTGACAAATGAGAATGGTATAGCTGCCAGGTTATACATCATAAAATCAAGTGCAGGCATATCCAGATATGCAGCAATCATTCTTATTGTGGTGGGCAGGTATGTAAGCCCCACAAGCGACCATAAGATGACCAATGCCCAAAGTGCAGGGTTGCTTTTTTTTGAATGTTCCTGCTCGCTGCGTGCCAGTACCCATGCAAAAGTAAATGATGATATTGTAATTGCAAAACATATAGTTGCATTTAGTAATAAGCCGGCATTCATTTAATCCCTCGTATTCTTTTATTTAGACATCATTAATATATAATGTTTGCTAATCATGTAACTTCTCAACTTGCTGTTTAATATTTCCAACCAATTGATATATATATTATTAAATTTTATAATAAAGCATCCATACATGTGGATTTATAGGAGGATATTACATGAAAGCAAACAAAAGATTAATAATGAAAAAAGATACACATGCCCAGGTGGGTATAGGTACTCTTATCATATTCATCGCAATGGTGCTTGTTGCAGCGGTTGCTGCTGCAGTTCTTATTCAAACATCTGGTGTACTCCAGCAAAAAGCCCAGTCCACAGGAAAACAGGCAACTCAGGAAGTTTCATCTAACCTGATGGTCAAGAATATTGAAGGTGTGCGTGCAGTAAACGGTACAGACAACATGTCAAACACAATCGACCTCCTGAAACTTAAAGTTGGTCTTAACGTAGGAAGTGCTCCTGTAGATGTTAATCAGGTAGTTGTTTCAATTACTGATGGTACTACTGCAAATAACCTTGTTTATGCAGCCAATGATAAATCTTATACTGATGTTCCTGGAATGCCTGGTTTCACTTCTGATTCTGCAAGTGATAATCTGAAACAACTTATGACCAACAATAGTAGTAGCCAAAACAATTCAGACCACTTCTATACAGTAGAGAAGATCCGTGATGAAGATTCATCATTCTCTCAGGTCAATCCTGTAATGAATACAGGAGACTTGATCACTCTCTATATTGCAACAACGTCCGATGAAGCAAGTGGTACAACTTATAATAAAGTGGGAAGTTCAACTGTGGATGCTGAGCTTAAACCATCAGGTCTTCAGCTTGTTCCAAGGACAACTGTCAATATCGTCCTTACACCTGAATCCGGTGCTGCAACTACGGCTGATTTCGTTACTCCGTCATCCTATGGTGTGAAGGAAACAGTACAGCTTTATCCATAATGTATTTCAGATATGCAGTGATGTCTCATTGCATATTTTTATATTTAGGAGTTCTCATGAATTCTGATGTAAAGCTTTTTAAGAATAACACTGCCCAGGTGGGCATTGGTACTCTTATTATTTTCATAGCGATGGTTCTGATTGCTGCAGTTGCTGCATCGGTACTTATCCAGACTTCTGGTGTACTGCAACAACAGGCTCAATCTACCGGTAAGCAGGCAACGCAGGAAGTATCATCAAATCTTATTGTAAAAAGTATAGAGGGTGTACGTGCAAAGGACTCGCCAACAGTCATGGCTTCTAATATCTCGCTTTTAAAGGTAAAAGTTGGATTGAATGTGGGTAGCTCTCCAGTTGATCTGAATCAGTTGATAGTAACTTTGTCAGATGGTTCAAACACTAATGATCTTCTATATGCTAATAACGATAAAACATATGGTAGACCCATGGCTAACTTTTCATCATCTGCGTCAGCAAATACGAATCTGGCTTATCTGTTAAATGACACTCAGGAAAATCCTGGTGCTAATGCTAAGTATTTTTTCACTGCTAAAAAGATAAGGGATGAAGACCTTTCATTCTCTCAGGGCAATCCGATAATGAACACAGGGGATCTGGTGACAATATATATATCAGTTGTTTCTGATGCTGACCTTTCTTACAAAACAATAGGTGATATATCTACTTCTGGTGAGCAGAAAGATTCTAATCTTGATATTGCACCTCGTGCTTCTGTTAGCATAGTGATGACTCCGGAAGCTGGAGCTATGACGATTGCGGAATTTATTACTCCGTCTTCATATGGTACCAGAGAAACCATACAATTATATCCATAAGGTGATTCTATAATCTTTACTTTTTGAGGGTTAGTATGTCAGAAAAAATTATTTTAACACTCTGTATTGTGGTTTCATTATTTTTTATTTCAAATGCAGCGGCTGAAGCCTCATTTACAAACGACTTAAATATTCAGGATGCTTCAATCGATTTTGTCATCAATGAATTCTACACTGGTGTTGATGCAGATGCTTTCAGGAATAGTCTGGATATTGACGAAAATGGTGAAGTCAGCACTCTTGAAGTAGATATGTTCGTAAATGAGTTTGCAACAAATAATAATGCCCAATACCTCGGGTATATTATTATTGACGATGGTGATATACCTCTGTCAATAAGCTCTTTTAACCTTGAAGTGATGGGTGCTGAAGGTTCTGAGAACAGTTCTGAAATACACGTTCAGACTAATATACGCTATAACTTCTCAAGTTCTTTGGCAACAGGTAAACATAGCGTATGGGTACTTGGGCATCCATCTATAGAACGCATGTCAATTTCCATTCCACAAGGTACACAAATCTTAAATGTTGACGGGTTGGATTACCTCGAACAAAGCAGGAATAATGGCCGGGTGCTACTTGAAGGTCGTAGTGGAATACGCTCTTTTATGGCAAAAGAACGCCAGACGTTCGAGTATGCTGTTTTAATTGATACTTATAAGTCTGCTTTTATTGCAGACTTATCTTTATTTGAGTTTGTCAAATAGAATTTTAACTTAAAAGTCTATTCTTTTTTTCATAACTCCACCACCTTTTTTTGGTAGGAGCGATTCTTTTAAGAAAATGTTGTTTTTGTTGTCCACTTTTCTAAGACATATTATATATTTATAAGATGGATATAATTAAGTACTATGTGTATATTATAATAAGTTGATAATAATACTCGATTAGCTCAGGTGCTTAAATGAAACACAAGTATTGTTCTATAGCCTTATTGTTTGTTATTCTGATTAGCATATATAGTAGCGGTTGTGTCAGCAAATCACCTGACGAAGAAGTGCCTTCGAAAGTTCTTGGCTTCTTAAGTGCTATCAATGAAGGTGATTACAATACCGCTTATAATATGTACCAAGGTAAGGATTTTCTCGCAACAGCAAGTATTAAGATGAGTTTCGAGAATAAGGGCATGGAACCGGGAAGTCTTGCAGAGGTTAACATTGTTTCTCAGGATATCGTTGACAATCTTGCTATTGTGAAGGTTGAATGTTCCGTATCTGCACTTGACCTTTCAGGAAATGCGAGAGGTGCTAATATCGTCCCTATTTATTTCAGGTTACAGGACAGTGAAGTAGGCTGGGTAATAACACGGGTTTCTTTCATAGTACCATTGACTCTTGAAAATTCTGAGATTATGACCATTGAAGCTGAAAGTACATCTATTGATGTAATTGTTGATAATGCTCCCCTTATAACTGTACTTGCCTTTGCCATGCTTGGGTCAGGAGTTTATCTGGACAAAAAGGACAAAGCTAAGAAAAAGGAAAATAGCCGTACAATAGATGTTTCAGGTGCAGTTCCTATTCAAAAAGAGGCTATTGCGCAACATGTAAGGTTTGTTCCGGCACAACAGATTACTGTTGGCAATGTCACAAGTATTGATGTCTGGGTCAAGAATTTTACTCAAAAATCCTATGTTAATTTTGCAATGAAAGCTAAATTTGGAAATTCTCTTGAACCGGAGAAAGTGGATCTCTTTTTTGATACCATTGCACCAGGTGAAACTGCAAAAAGGACATGGATAGTAAAACCTAAACTTGCTGGCTGGGTGTCCATCGAAGAGCCAACTGTGATATTTGAGTACTTGGATACAAAATATATCGGTGTACTTGACCCTGTATGGATACAGGTCCAATGATAATTGGAGATTATATTGATGTCATCAAATAATAATGAAGCAGGAGATTCCTCAAAGAAAATTTCTCCGGATATTATGAAAAAATTAAATGATGCATTTTCCTCTCATTTTGATGGAACTGGATCAACAGCAAAAGATAATGATGCATCAGAAAAGAATTCTCTTCTGGAATTGTTGCGTTCTTGTATAGCTGAAAAACAAAGTCATGTTGAAGAGTCTGAGCACGGGGAAGTCGCTGAGGGCATCCCTGCAAAAGAGATTGTTAATAATGAATGTGAAATATCGTTTTTTCCAGAAGATGATGAACCTGATAACATTAATGTCAACACGCAAATACCAGATGTTCTTTCCGGTGTTTTTGATGATGTTCAGTACCAATCTGTTGAGATTGAATTAAATGAAACAGATGACAATGCAGAGGATGATGGGGAATCCCGCTACTCTGAAGTTGTTTTCGATATTTGGAAAAAGACTCCAAAGGGTTTCAATACTTCATTTTCTATGCTTAAAAATACCAGTTCATCTGATACCCCATTGTATGCGCACGATAAACCTGATTCGAATAAATCTGAACCCAAACGATCTAAGGCGCCTGATTCTGAAAAGACAGATTTATCTGCTGCTACTACAAAAAAACCACAGGAACAAGCTGTCAAACCCGGATTGGGATCAGAAGACCCACGCATCATGAACAATCACACTAGAATTGTGTCATCAGATTCAGTTCCTTCCTTTATCATATCCTCTAAACCAAAAGAAGCTATGACCATTGGTAAATCGAAAGTGCAAAAGCCTAGGAGTGCTTTGCCGATCCCATCTTCTTCAGATATTTCAGAAGATGTAAAAACACACAGGGCTTCAGGAAAGCCAAAGGAAAATGTGCCTGATAATCCTACAACTATTGCTTTCCTTTACAACAAGGATCATACAAGTCACGACGCTGCCTCTTTATCTATTAATACTCCTGAGAAGCCCGAGCGTCTGATTAAAGCTATGTGGTATCTAGAAAAGAACAAGGTTTTCGAGGATGGCACATGTACATTAATTGATGAATTCGGGATGGCCGATGAATCTGATCTATTGAGGGTACACGATGAATCATATATCTCATTCGTCCGTTCCTATGCAAGCGCAGGCGGAGGTTTTTTAGGTGATAGTACTTACATAACATCTACATCATACGATATTGCAAAGATGGCGGCTGGCGCAGCCATAAAAGCAGGTGATCTGCTTATGGATAATAAGTTCTCTCATGCTTTTGTACTAACGCGCCCACCTGGTCATCATGCAAGTTCCCAGAAGTATGGAGGTTTTTGTCTTTTCAATAATGCAGCAATTCTTGCAAGATACCTGCAAAAGCGCAGAAATATGGGGAAAATACTGATACTTGACTGGGATGCCCATGCAGGTGACGGTACTATGGAGATATTCTATGATGATCCGACTGTCATGTTCCTGTCAATTCATCGGGATCCTCATGGTTTTTATCCACGTAAAGGATTTAGTACACAGAATGGGGAAAATGCAGGTAAAGGGTACACTTTGAATGTTGAAATACCAGAAGGTTCCGGTAATGATGAATATATGCTGGCATTCGATGAGATTATTGTACCCATGATCAGTCATTTTGCTCCTGAGATCATTATATTCAGCTGTGGCTTCGATGCATATTATAAGGAAAAGAATATTGGTTTGATGCTGGATTCAGATGCTTATCATCAGATGACAAGAAAGGTAAGTTCAGTGTTTTCTGGTCCAATGGTCTTTCTGATGGAAGGTGGCTATCATAATTTCAATGGCCAGCTATGCCATAGTGTTCTTAGTTCCCTTCATAGGAAACCCAATCCTGTAAATGATCGTCAGGAAATCTCAAGCTATAAGATAAATCAGCAAAAACAAATATTTGCTGCCACACAAAAAAAGGTAGAAGAATCGAAAAAACATAGCCCTATTCTTTCTTTGCAGGTGCCATGATGGTTCATGTTGGTCTTACTATTAATGAGAGTCATTACTTGCACGATTCATTGCTTAATGGTTTTCCCTGTCCTGAAAGCCCATCCCGCTTAAAGGATATTCTGAAATATCTGGAATCAACAGATCTACTTGATGGTGAAAGGTGTCATATATATGAATCAGAGCCTGCAATAATCAGGGATCTTTTACGCGTTCACACAAAAGAATATATTGAATTTGTAAAGGCATGTACAAAAGATTCTCAGCTAAGTCCGGGTAAAGATGTATATTTATGTTCTTCTTCTTTTGAGGTGCTTTTAGATGCTACAGGATGTGTTCTAAGTGCAGGTGACCTTGTTGTTACTGGCAAGTGCAAACATTCTTTCGCTCTGATACGTCCGCCTGGCCATCATGCCGGCCCTGATACTTCCAGCGGATTCTGTATTTTCAATAATTCGGGAGTACTTGCCCGGTATCTTCAGGAAGTGCATGGACTTGAGCGAATTGCAATAGTAAATATTGATGCCCATGCTTCTGATGGTACTCAGTCGGTATTTGAAGCCGATCCCAGTGTCCTTTGCATATCTATTCACCAGGACCCTTCAACCCTTTATCCCTACAAGGGTTTTATCCGGGATATTGGTGTTAGGCCTGCACTTGGTTATTGTATTAATATGGAGATGCCGCCTGGAGCAAGCAATCCCGAATATAATGTATTCTATGATGAAGTGATGGAAAAAGTACTAACAAATTTTGATCCGCAAATAGTTATACTCGAATGTGGTTTTGATGCTTATCATAAAGAGGCTCTGACAAAACTGAATCTTACAATTGATGGCTACTACCAAATTATATTTAAATTAGCAAGAAAATGGAGCATTGTATCTTTGCTGGAAGGTGGGTACCATGATGATCTTGATCTGCTCACATCAGTAGTTCTGAGGGCAATGGCTGGTGAAAACAATATTCAGGATGATGTGAACCTAATAGATCTGCTTGCTTCGAGGCATGTGAAAACCAGGAAAGATTTCAACAATAACTTGTCCATTTTGAAAACAAGATTAGGGCCATACTGGAGTTTGTGAGCCTGTACTTAAAAAGGTAGTTGATTAAATGTTTGAACTTGCAAGAACTGATGATGGTATATCCTTTTATAAACTTGAGCATGCTTTTGAGCTTGACAAGTTAAATATAGGGGAATTCAGTTACTTCAGAAAATATCTTGGCATGGCTGATTATTTCGCAAATTTCCAAAGTTGGCTTAAAAGACCTACTGTAGCATTAGTACTGGCAATATCAGGTAACACTGTTATTGGATGGTCCATGAATGAAAAATGGAGTTCTCCTTCAAAAGATGGGAGGCCTGTTTATGTTTTACGTGGTATTGAGATATCTCCACAGCTTGCAAGAAGAGGTATGGGAAAGAATATGTTTTTCCTGATATCCAATTTACTCCTTGGACATGTTATTACAAAGCCTGTAAATAAAACTGCAAAATTATTCTTCGAATCCCTCGGCTTTATTGATCCATCTGGTAATTCCCTGCTAAACCTTAGTGATCATCCCGGTTATATGATACTTACAGAAGACAAGAAAGAAGCACTTTCTTATGATGGCATTTCTTTGCTTGATGAGAACATAATGTCCTGTAAGCGTAAATTGTTCCCAAAAGAGATCTGCCTTGAAGCTGCAAAAAAAGAAGCTGATTCATCATCATCAGCCAGATGGACTTTAATCGAGGATAATACTGTAACTACTGAAAATGAAGTAGATGTATTACTTGGATCAGATGATAAAGGAACCTTTGATTCGCAGGAATCTTTTATTTTTGACGGCAAACTCATAGGGGAGCAAAAAATGATGTCTCCCTGCAAATGTGGCCATTACTTAGTACATAAATATCAGGTCACAAGTACGAAGAAAGGTACTGCTTTTATTTGTGCTAATTGTAATATTGAAAGGTATTTCCTTCCACTTAAGAGTTAGTTGTCTGGTGTATTTTCGCCATCTGCTATTTTTCAAGTATAAAGGGGTCTATTTTGTTTTGAATTGTAGAAGAGGTTATCTAATTAGCTCCAATGATTCCTTTTCTAATTAGACAACATTTTCTTAAAAGAATTGCTCCTATCAAAAAAAAAGGTGGTGGAGCTATGAAAAAAAGAATAGACTTTTAAGCTAAAATTCTAATTAGACACCCTCTTGTTACATGTCATGAGAGCCCAACTTTATGTATGAACTGACTCAAATGTATGAGTTCCAGCCATAAAAAGAATGGTATGGCTGCTGGTCACCAATGCTACAAATATCATGATTGTGGATATAACTTTTCAGTGGGGCTAAATCAACTGCCAAGCCTGAATCAGTTAAACGGCAGGCTTTACAACTTTATCTTGAAGGGTTAGGATTTCGTTCAATTAGTCGTTATTTAAGATTTAGTCATGTTTCTGTGTATAACTGGATATAGAAAATTTCAACTAAATATCTTATATTTTAGATTTAATGTAACTATTCAGCCTAGCACAATCTGCCTATTGGTACTGATTTCATCGAAATTGAGATATCTGCTCACTAATAATCTAAGAATCAAAAAAGCAATCAATAATAACAATCAAAATAAATGTTCATAATGAAATTTACATTTCAACTTTTTGTCAAGATTGATGTTGATAGCGTTTTTATCAGGCTGAATAGTTACGATTTAATAACCTATCTTAGTTTCTTTCATTTCACTTCATTTCATTTTTCAATTTCATATTGAAGACTCTATCTATTTTCATAATACTTATGTATATTTTGATTAATGACCAAATTTATTTTATAGAAGCTAACATATCTGTACTTATCCATATTGTAATAATATGGGGTGGGGTTCAAATTTAAAGTGTTAACTAAGCTTGGACCTCTGGGTCCAAAAAGCAAAATCAAGTTGATCTTAACAATGCTTAAAGATCACTGGTTTTACTTTTGGAAAACATTCAGGAGAAAAGAAAGTATGATTAAAAGCAAAGGGATACAGATTAGTGGGTTAATCCTTACAATACTGTTTGTAAGTATGGCGTTTATATCCGCCGTTAGTGCTGAAGTTGAGTTATATTCAATTTCAGAAGAGAAGATGATCGTGGATGATACTGAAATAGTCTTAGATCCGGATATGGATTTTGCAAAACTCAATATTAATCCACGTCATTCACGTATGCAGTTAAAACCGGGAAGCAGTGATGAAATAACTGTAACTGTTATAAACAAAGATAACAAAACCATTACATTAGAACCTAAGGCTGTAGCCTCTCCATACGAAGAGAATATCTTCGACCAAAGATGGATCAGTATAACACCTGCAAGCAAAGACATCGAACCAGATGCCAAACAGGAGTTCACTATCAAGGTGAATATTCCAGAGCATGCTGATATTGGAGACTATGGAATTGAAATCACATTTACCGATGATGTGCTGGCAACACCTTATCCAGCGCCTTATCCTCAATATATCAATAGCATGCATCTTTATATCGATGTCTGGACCCCTCCAAAGGTCCAGATCCAGACGCCATATCTTAGTGATCGTGTTGAAGCAGGGGAAGAATATGATTATGAGATCAAGCTCAAGAACGTAGCTGACATGGATATTGCTATCGACCCTAAAATAAGTGATAATCAATGGAATTATTATGGTCCATACAATATGGCAGGTCCTGCATTTGAAGATGATGCGATCACGATCACTGGACCTTCAACAGTTAAAGCAGGTGATACAGCCGTTGTTAATGTGCATATTGAAGTACCTGATGACGCAAAGGGTGCATACAATGGAGCCATTAATCTGAATATCGATGATCCATCTATTAATGAATGGGAAGGTCAGGTCCAATTGAATTTCAATGTATGGACTCAGCCAGACGAGCCGTACATAAAGAAGTTCATCACCAGCACCGAAGGCACCATTACCATTGAAGTGTCATCCAATGAGTTCAATTATGGTAGGTGGATGGGTGCAGGCAGCCAGAACGAGAAAGCAGAAGCATCCTTTGATGTAGAACTGGAAGATGTATCAGGTAAGGTTGAACTGGATCTTATCAAAACTACTTACAGTGGTACTGTCACTCTTGGAGCCTCTGAATTTCCTCCATGGGAGATCGATGGTGTAGGGATCTATAATGATGCTGCTGAAGTCTACGTTCAGACCTATGAGGCACCCGGTGCTATAGGAGAATGGACGCTTGGCATTCTCCCAGTAAATACAGAACGCTTCGACTATTCGATAACTATTGGAGCTGTAGAATGAATACATAGATAAGGGCTTATTAAGCCCGGTCTTTTTTTGTCAGGTGAAATTTATGGGCTATCTATCAAAATTATTCATAGCTGCATTGATCGTAATATTACTCTTTGCAGCTGCTGTATCCATCAATGCTTCTGAAAAATCATCATCCAGTTATGAATTCATATGGGTGAGCACAGCACCGGCAGAGATGGACATGGTCGAGACAAAGATCAAGCAGCAAATTAGTCCGTATCCTGGTATAGAATACGATAATATCACGCTTAGTGCATCAAGAGAAAATGATAAACTCCGCATACATGCGATTGCTGATTCGTCAGATTCCAGGTATTCTGATAGATATGACTTCAGATACCGTGACAACGACTTGATACGGGTTGGATATGTCCTTGAAGCCATTCCTGAATCTGTCCGCTCTGAAGCTATTGGCATAGCTATGCAAAATGAAAACGTTGCCAGTGTTCTGGGTCCTGCTACGAATGCTTACGGAGTTTCATCCGTAAAACAAATATTACCTGAAACATCAGAGAAGTTCCATACTGGAAAGACCTTAATCAGCGTGACCTGGCTGGATCATTCGTTATCCGCACTTGTTGACATGGACACCGGGGGAGTTGTCCAGATGTGGAATGCTCAGTGAGATGAACTGTTGTTCTGTTCAATAACAGCATTTCTGGGTATCCATTCATGTAATTTATGACAATTTTCCACTACCCTTTTTACATATTTATTGCTTTTATACTCTCAATATGTTCACTCAGGGTAGTGGAATATATGCTCATTCTTCTTTACTACGTTTCCTGTGCACAAGCTTTTCTGCTTCTACTAAGAAGAACACTGTACTTGATATTAGCACTATAGCTATCCAGTCAATGATCTCCAGGGGAGCTGTACGCATTATATCATTCATGAAGGGGCTGTAGGTGATAAAAAGCTGTAGTAGAATGACCAGGCCTACTCCGCCCAGCATGATCTTATTTGAGAACAGGCGTCCAATAACGCTTCCATAAATGGATTTAGAGCTGAACAGATAAAAGATCTCAAAAAACACAATAGTATTCAATACTATTGTCTGAGCCTTTGATATATTCACATGGCGATTATTCATTTCAAAGAAGAACAACAGGAAACTTGCAATTACCATTAGAAGGGCCACCATCACTATTCTGCGTTTTATGACCGGCAGCAGAATCGGCTCATTTTGAGGACGTGGTTTTCTCATCAGAAGATCCTTTTCTTTTTGTTCAAATACGATGGGTACGCCCAGCCCTATGGCTGTTACAGTATTGATCCATAGTATATGAAGAGGAAGGAGTGCAGGATCTGACATTCCCAGCAGTATTGCTGCCATTATGATAAGACCCTCCGCCGCATTGGTGGGCAATGTCCAGAGAATGACCTTCTGTATCTTATTATAGACATCCCTTCCTTCCTCGATGGCGTTCACAATGGATGCGAAATTATCATCTGCAAGCACCATGTCCGAGGCTTCCTTGGCAACTTCTGTACCGGATTTACCCATGGCGATTCCGATATCCGCTTTTTTAAGAGCCGGTGCATCATTGATCCCATCTCCGGTGACCGCCACAACATCTCCTTTTTCCTGTAGCAGGCGCACAATGCGGGATTTGTTCTCAGGGGATGTGCGTGCAAAGACAGATATTTTTTTCAGATTCTCCTGAAGATGTTCATCGGACATGGCATCAATATCTGCTCCAGAGAGGGTGCCTTCTGTTGTGATGCCAAGTTGCCTGGCAATACTGTTGGCTGTAAGTGTATGGTCACCCGTTATCATTATTACCCTGACACCAGCAGTATTACATTTTTGAATGGCTTCCCTGGCTTCTTCCCTTGGCGGGTCCATCATCCCCTGTAAACCAAGGAAGGTCAGATCATGCACATCATCCAGTGACACTTCTTTTTTATCCGGTCCTACATGCCTGCATGCCATTGCGATAACACGCAACCCACTTGATGCCATCTTGGAGGCCGCTTCAAGTATCTTTTCAGCTTCGAGCTCAGTTTTCTTATTTCCGTCATACTGGAAAGCGGACATGTCGATGATCTTCTCAGGTGAACCTTTTACATATATTACGTTAGAACTGCTGTTTTCTTCATGAAGAGTGACCATGAGCCTCTTTTCAGACTCAAAGGGTATAGAATCAATTCTTGGAAGATGAGAAGGAGCCACCTTCATGGCCGATACTAGCAGTGCACCTTCGGTGGGATCACCATCTATAGCCCCCTCTTCCCTCATATAAGCGTCATTACACAGAGCTCCTGCTTTGAGAGTAGCCAGCAGGGATTTGTATTTCTGAGTATCGATCTGCTTTTTATCCAGCAAGAACTCACCCTGCGTGGAATACCCGTCCCCGGTGACATCAAACTGACCTTCCAGGGTGTAGATGGAGGTCACCGTCATCTGATTCATTGTGAGTGTACCCGTTTTATCTGAACAGATCACTGTTGCCGAACCAAGGGTCTCTACAGAAGGCAGGTTTCTTATTATGGCATTTTTTGAGGCCATTGACTTGACACCAATGGCAAGGGATATGGTGATCAGGGCGGGGAGTCCTTCAGGTATGGCCGCAACTGCCAAGCTTACAGCTGCTAAAAACAATTCCAGATTTTCAAATCCCCTCAGCTTGCCTATAACATATGTGATAAACGCAACAAAGATGATAACTATGAAAAGCAACTTTCCAAGACGGTTAACGGTACGTGTCAAAGGTGTGACGATGGCCTCGGATTCCTTTATGAGTTCTGATATTCTGCCTATTTCGGTCCTTGCACCCGTTGCCGTCACTACTCCCATGCCCACACCCTGTGTGATGAGTGTGGCCGAGAATACCATATTCTTCTGATCGCCAAGAGCTTTATCCTCACCTGAAATTGTGCCGATGTTCTTTTCAACAGCAATGGATTCACCGGTAAGTGCCGATTCATCAATACGGAGATTCTTGACCTGGAAAAGACGCAGATCAGCCGGTACCCTTGCGCCTGCTTCCAGAAGTACAACGTCCCCTACAACCAGTTCTCTGCTGGCGATCCGCTCTCTCAACCCCCCTCTTAACACCGTGGCTTCGGATTCCATCATCCTGGCAAGCGACTCAAGGGCATTTTCTGCCTTGCGTTCCTGGATAAAACCAATTATCGCATTGGCAAAAACAACAGCCGTAATAACAGCGGAATCTGCGTATTCATTCAGGAAGAAGGTTACTATGGCTGCTGCTATGAGCACATAGATAAGAGGATTAGCAAACTGTTTTAAAAATTTATAGACCGGCCCATGCTTTTTCTTGCTTTCAACTTCATTATAACCATGTTTTAAAAGACGCGCAGACGCCTCATCTTTGCTAATCCCTTCCTTCCCTGTTCCAAGAAGGCTGAAGGTTTCCTCAATAGTTGCCCTATACCAACTAACCTCTCCATCCATAACTGACAATACTCACTCCATGATTAAATGTTTTTGCAAAACTTAACAGATCCGGCAGAAAAGAAATTTTAAAACATTGCATTTATTCTATCTGTAATATGGACTCAAATAGAAATACTTGCTTAAGCTGCCAAAGGTTAATAATAGATTGAGGCTTTTTTATTGCATGAGTTTAATTCAAAGTGATCTGGTCAAGTCGTTAAATTCTAAACAGAAAGCATATGTGAATCTGGAATTACCCGACCCCTACAACGGGGAGTATCTTCTTTGTGCATTCCACATGGTTCCAGGAGGAAAGTTCAATGTTCTTCAGACTGCAGCAGAGATCGCTGCTGAGTCGTCCACAGGTACTAATTTCAAAGTTAGTACCGAAACTTCATTTTCCAGAACAATGAATGCACTGGTCTATAAGATCGATCTGGAAAAGGAACTTATATGTATAGCCTATCCATGGAGACTTTTTGATAGGGGAGGCAATGTTCAGAACATACTGACCTATGTTGTGGGTAATGTCCTTGGAATTAAGGAAGTGGCAGCTTTGAAACTACTGGATGTCTGGTTCCCACCTTCCATGCTAGAGCAGTATGATGGCCCAGGCTATACTTTGGATGATATGAGAAAATACCTCAACGTATATGATCGTCCTATTCTTGGGACCATTATAAAACCAAAGATGGGGCTCACTTCAGCAGAGTATGCAGAGATCTGTTATGATTTCTGGGCAGGTGGCGGGGATTTTGTCAAGAATGATGAGCCACAGGCAAACCAGGATTTCTGTCCGTATGATAAGATGGTAAAATATGTAAAGGAGGCCATGGATAAAGTGGTCAGGGAGACTGGGCAGAAAAAAGTTCATTCTTTTAACGTTTCAGCTGCAGATTTTGACACCATGATCCAAAGATGTGAAATGATAATCGATGCTGGCTTTGAACCTGGAAGTTATGCATTTCTCATTGATGGCATCACTGCTGGCTGGATGGCTGTACAGACGCTTAGGCGAAGGTACCCTAATGTGTTCATTCATTTCCACAGAGCGGGACATGGTGCTTTCACAAGACCGGAGAACCCACTTGGATTCTCAGTATTGGTCCTGTCCAAGTTTGCAAGGCTTGCAGGTGCTTCGGGAATCCATACCGGAACTGCAGGTGTGGGTAAGATGAAAGGAACCCCTGAAGATGATATTGTGGCTGCACATGGGATACAGTACATGAGTTCAAAAGGTCATTTCTTCCATCAAAGCTGGTCAAAGATTCCCGAGACAGATAAAGACGCCATAGCTCTTGTGAATGAGGATATGGCAAACCGTGTGATCCTTGAGGATGATAGCTGGAGAGGCATGAAAAAATGCTGTCCTATCGTTTCAGGTGGCTTGAACCCTGTAAGGCTGAAGCCTTTTATCGATGTAATGAAGAATGTGGATTTCATAACAACCATGGGCTCTGGTGTTCATGCTCACCCAGGTGGCACAAAGGCAGGTGCTCAGGCTCTGGTTCAGGCATGTGATGCATATCTTAAGGATGTAAATATTGAAGAATATGCCAAAGACCATGAGGAACTTGCACAGGCCGTAGAGTATTTCACAAAGGCATCAAAAGATGCCATGTGATCTTTTTTAGTGTAGATCCTTAAAAACCTGCTTTTTTGCAAGCAGAGCTACAAATCGTAGTTACTTCTAAGGATCTTCATGCCTAGGCATGAAGTGCTTCGATGATGATAAAATTATAAATTTATTAAACAATCAAACCTATTAAACAATCGTAATTTCTATCTGATTAACACCATTGATATTTTTGATCTTATCATACTTGAAAAAAATACTATCTTCCTTATCATCAATAAAACAATACATCACAATCCGATGACCATCACTATCACCTTTTATTCTCACATTTTCGATCCTAAGCATAAAACCCTCGATTTCTTTAACTACTGTATCAATCTGAGCAGTAGAATCAGCATTAACTGCCAAGTAAATTTTTTTCTCTTTTAAAGAAGATGGACCGATCTTTCGCATAATGGAAGGAAGAAAGTTCACTGCAATATGAACTAATACAATACCTAGCACAACCTCAAAATAATAACCTGCTCCAATAGCAATCCCAAAGCCAGCAGCTGTCCAAACAATGGCAGCGGTGGTCAGTCCAGAGATAACATCGTCATCTCTTCTTCGAAAAATGACCCCGGCACCAAGAAAACCTATACCACTAACAATTTGTGCTGCTAAACGCATTGGATCTGCATTATTGAAAACAGTATCATTATAGGTAGTTAATGCAAACTCGATCGAAACAATAGTCAATAAGCAACTTGTAATCGAAATAATAACGCACGTTTTTAATCCAAGTGACTTATGTTTACCTTCTCTCTCTAATCCCAAAATCAAACCCGTGATCAAAGCTAAAACTATCTTCAATACCGAAGTTTCAATCCCAAGCATTTCCAAAAAAACACCTCTTACATTGCATTCTAAATCAATGAACCTCAAATAAGCGAGTTAAATAAGTTTACTTTATCGGCTGATATCAATAATTTCATTTCTTGTTCTTGAGTTTTACTCTGTTTTACTCAATTAGATTCTTGACAGACTGAATAATTGTAAATGAACCATTGTAAATGAGCCTTAAGCATTAATGCTCTGTATTCTTTAGTTTGATAATAGATCTCTTTTTAGATCTCTTTTGTGCTCTTATAAGGTCATTTCTTTTTACTTTGAAAACATTCAATGCCATCAATAACGCAGTAATGTTAGCTATGCTCATAAACATATCCTAGCAGCTTCTATGTCCTTGCTCAACATTTTTGAGCGATTATATAACAACTTCAAATGAGTTTTTTACGTTTGACTGTAGTCCTTATGTCATATATCTTTTAAATAAATAGGTGATATTTTCTTGGAATAAAAACTGCTCTAAAATGCTTACAACTATCAGTTTTTAGAATATTTCCTACACAATTCGATCTTGCAGCTATTACTGGAATTATTCCCCAGTGAAAGAAAATTTATATAAATTACTTGATCAATAACTATAATTAAGTCATAATGATAAGAATTAAATTAAAATATTAGATTTATAACTTGAAAAAGTTAAAGAACTAGAAGTTAAACTAGAAGTTAATTTAGATAAGAATCATAACAAAGAAAAATGTTGAACTAAACAAAGAAGAGAACCTAAGTAATTTGATACATTTTAAAAGGAAATGAAGATAGATAGAGTATAGATCGATTTATAATAATAATAATAATAATAATAATAATAATAATAATAATAATAATAAATTGAGTTTGTCACAATAAAGAATGAGTAAAACACAAAGAAAATAAATAGCAACAAACTATTTATTGAAATTAAAAAAGTTGTATTAACTACAGAGGTGAGGATTATGTTAGATGTATCAGATTTAAAAAAGAGTTATCACAAAGTAGAGGCTGTAAAAGGTATTAGTTTTAAAGTCTCAACGGGAGAAATAGTCATTATCCTTGGACCTAATGGAGCAGGAAAAAGCACGGTCATTAAATGCATAGCAGGACTATTGAGATATGAGGGGGATATTTGGATAAATAGTTTAAAGAACAAGACTTTAGAGGCTAAAAGGATATTAAGTTACATACCAGAAACACCTTCCTTATACGAGTTGTTAACTGTAAGTGAACACGTGGATTTCGTAGCTAAGGCTTATAATATTAAGGATTATGAAAATAGAGCAGAGGAATTATATGAGAGATTTGATTTATTGGATAAAAAGAATAAATTAGGAAAAGAACTTTCTAAAGGTATGCAACAAAAGGTCAGTATAATCTGTGGACTTATAACTAATCCTAAGCTGATTTTGTTTGATGAACCAATGATGGGATTAGACCCTAAAGCTATTAAAGAGTTAAAAAGTTTATTTCTTGAATTAAGAGATGCAGGTGTTGGCATTATAATAAGCACCCATATAATAGATTCTATAATTGGATTATGGGATAAAGCACTTATAATGAAAGATGGGAATATAATTTATGAAAGAAGTAAGGAAGAACTAACAGAAAGCGATGAAACTTTAGAGGAAGTCTTTTTTAGGGCGACGGGGATATAACATGAGATCTATAATATATTTACTTCAAAAAAACATAATCAACTCCCTAAAAGAACTTAGAAAAAGACCCTTGAAGTTAATTCTCGATATAGGCGTGGCATTATTTATAACATTTAGTTTAATACTATCTATAAAAGTTAGTACTCAATTATCAGATACAAATATCCATATATATAAATCTATATTTTTAGGCTTTATTTTAATGTTTTTATTTATAGCTTTAAAAGTCGGTATAGAAAAGGGAAATACTTTCTTTAGATTATCGGATGCTAACTTTTTATTTACAGCACCTATAAAACCCCAATTAATACTTTTTTATGGGTTCGCAAAACAGATGGGAAATAATTTTATATTTTTTATTTTATTAGCATTTCTAATGCCACATCTTTATAACAACTTTCCTATAAAAAATTATGGATGGGCAATAATATTATTAGGTACTTTTCTATTAGCCTTATTGGCATCTATAATGGGGGTTTTAGTCTATTCTGTAGGAAACATTAAAGAAAAATATAAAAATGTTGTTAGTTATGCAGTATATGGTCTTACAGGATTAATCCTTTCTGGGTTAATATATAATGTTATTAAGAGTGGGGAACCTTTGCAAGGTACTGTAGACTTCTTAAACATGAGTTTTTTTAATTATATTCCAATTATAGGTTGGTTGCTCAATATATACATATCAGCTGTTTTAGGATTTAACTTTACCACAGTAATATATATTTGTTTAATAATACTATCTGGAATCGGATTCTTATTTATCATTTATAATTTAGACTTAGATTATTATGAAGATGCTTTAAATAATAGTATTACTAAAGAAGAACGATTATCTAAAGCTAAAAGTGGTAAGGTAGTTTGGAATCAATTTGATACCAAAATTAGAAAAACTACAGGCAAGATTAATTATACTAGGGGAAGAGCTATTCTTTCTAAGCAAATTTTAGAAGCAAGAAAGATAGGATTAATTTTTATAGATAAATCAACTCTTTTTATTTCAGGTTTTAGCTTGATCTTTGCATATATTATGCAGAATGCTGGAGTAAACTCTTTATTGTATATGATGATATACATTAATATTATATTTTCCCAGTCTAATCAATGGTATAAGGAACTAGAAAAACACTATATATATTTAATTCCAGAAAGCTCCATCAAAAAGATTGTATATGCTACCTTGCTAGAGAACATTAAAGCGTTAATAACTGGCTTAATAACCTTCATAATAGCCACATTTATCTATGACATAGGTTTAATAGAAGGACTCATATTAGGTATAACTTATGGTAGTTTTACTTGTGTAATTTTATTTTCAGATTTAATAATCAGAAGAATTCTAGGAGTGGGGTTAAGTGTATTTGCTGAAAGATTGATTAGATTTTTAATTATAGCTGTGGTATTAATTCCAGGACTAATTCTATCTTTTTTTATTGGATTCTTTATAAATGAGTATACTGCTGGTCAAGCTACATACTTAGTACTAATTTTGTATAATACATTGATTAGTTTGTTATTTATAGCCTTATCTAAGGGAATATTTGAAAAAATAGATATGAGGTGAACTGCCACCCTATTTATAGGGTGGCTTCTTGTTTCATTATCGACCAACGGCTCAATTCCCCAAGCTTGAACTGTAGTCCCTAGAGCACGATTAAGAATTTTGGGGAAAACAACTGTGCTCACCAAGCTATTATATTGCTACTCATGTCATGTATCTGCTAAGAAATATACTGATGCTAGTTCCAGTAGGGGACGTAATTCATCCACCGGTTTCATTTATTCTAAATGAGGCTCCCATCAAATCTTCGATTATATTTATTAAATTTGGTTAAGGTGAAATATTTAAAGGAAGATTAGGTTTTGAGTAAGTATAAAATCAAAAAATATTCATATGCTTTAATACATACAGTTGTACCTGTTACTTATTTGCTTGTATCAATGGCTTGGGGATATTTTTTACTTCTAAAAATTTATGGGATAACATAACAGATAATCTTTCTATTTTAGCATTTTGGTATATAATAATAAGTTTTTTATGGTTTTTTAACATAAATTATTTGGAAATTCAGGCAGAAAAGCTTCAAAATCTAGTCTTATATAATATCAGCTGGATAAAGCTCAAGTAAATAGGAGGGATTTTATAGAAAAAAAAGGTTGTATAAAATGTGGCAGTATGGAGGCAGGAACTAAAGAAATAACAGCTAATGGTACTGGATTTTCTAAAATATTCGATGTACAGCACAATCGATTTTTAGTTGTATATTGCAAAAACTGTGGATACTCAGAACTATATAACAAAGAAACTTCTACAGCTTCAAATGTATTGGACTTATTTTTTGGAGGTTAAAATTTTATATTCCAAGCCAAGAAGTCTCTTTCTCTATTTCATGTTGTGATCTTTTTGTACAGTACAGGAAGGGTTTCCGGCAACATTTGGGCATCATCTATTATTGTATAAGCGCCATCTGAAAATATCCTGTCCAGATATTCTCCCGGGTTTGAATCAACAGTAATGCAGAAAAAATGCATGCCTTTTGCATCTCCTTCCTTTATGGCCATTCTTGTATCTTCCTCGGCAAGCTGACCCTGGTAAGCCCCTTCACCTTTGCAGGTATCATATGGTTCTCCATCTGATAACAGTATGATCATCCTGGTCTGAGCTTTGATCTTTTCAAGTTTAGTGATGGAATGGCGGATAGCAGGACCAAGCCGGGTATTGGATGTTGGTTCCAGCAAACCTATCCTGCGTGCAACCTTATGGGAAATTTCCTCTTCAAAGTCTTTAATGATAAAATATTCAACACCCTCGCGCTTATGACCGGAAAATGCATTGATCGCATATTTGTCCCCGATGCTCTCAAGGGCCTGGATCATGATTATGAGTGCATCCTTTTCTACATCCATTATGGTCCTTCCTTCATTACCCAGTACTTTTTTGGTAGAAGCACTCACATCAACAAGAAAAAGTGTTGCAACGTCCCTTTCCTTTTTGTCCCATCTTACATAGATTCCGTCATCGGGATTGATACCACACTTTTTCTGTATAATTGAATCTATCAAAGCATCGATATCTATCTCAGTACCATCTGTCTGTTGTTTCTGCTTGTAGAATTCTTTAGGTTTCATGATACTGAAAATACTTTTTATAAGAGCTATTTCATTGCTGTAACGTTTGCTTGCAGCTACATAATAATCATCATTGCCACCAGTTGGTTCGATCTCGTTCACAGTGCACCAGTCCGACTTATAGTCATTGATCGCAAAGTCCCACTCATCATACTTGTAACTGCCAAGTATCTTCAAGTCCTTCTCCATTGTATAGGTTGATGGCTCTTTCTCCTCTTTATGAGTTTTTTTCTCCTCTGATCTTATTTCAGGCTGGGTTTCAGGGATGAAGTTTCTGATCAGCGTGTCAATTGAGCTGCTTGCAGGAGAAGACGTCACAGCTTTTGGCCTATAAACACCAATGCCAACCCCACGATAATCTAAGTTCTTCAGCATCTTATATTTTCTTGCTTTTAATGGTCCAAAATTCTCATCAAGCATTTCGTATATCTCAAAAGCGACATCCAGGGAATCCAGGGTCTGGGATCCATGCCTGAATAGCCTCTCACGCAACAGCATGCTTGCTTTATCGAGAATTGACATATTCGTTCCCATGATCTTAAAATCAGGTTTATTACCGGCTGAGATCCACAGGAGTGCATCCATGAACTTTTCAAGATCATCTTCAGGTACAGGTCTTGCCAAAAGCATTTCATGTCGTATTCTTTCAAGTTGCCTGTGTACGCCTTTGTATTGGTCCATTATCATGTACTCTACCCGGGCATCCTCCAGCAGACCAAACAGGGTTGATGCAAGAATCGGATTTGGGAACATGCTTATAAGATATGAGACATCGATTATGTCCTGTGATACATCCGACATTTTGGCATATTGTTCCTGCGGATAGCTCTGCTTCATTTTTTTCATAAGCTCGGATGAATCATTCACTGAAAATACTGTAGAACTGAACTTAGCGTGTCCCACTTCGTGCATGACGCTCAATTTGTATATCTTGAAATTATCTTCAAAGTCGTTATATACACTCATCTTTGGTGCTAAATATATTTTTTTTCCTTCAATTATCGGATAAATGTCATCCTTTTCATCCTTGATCGAAAGGGCCTTACGGGAGCGTATGCTGAAATTAACACCTGAAAGTCCCAGTCCATAGTAACGCAGGACATTTGATACTTTTTTGAGTGCCACAGAGCCGCTAAGTTTTGCTATGGTATCTTTAGAACTCCTTGAGCTAAGGGAAAAGTAGGACCTTCCAAGGGGCAGATTATCTTCTGAGATGAGTATACCGTTCAAGGCCCATTGCTCCAGTTCGCTGATATCCAGATCAGACATTAGCAGGGGTGAACTGGAAAAAAAATCAACTGCCAGTTTTACATCCTGCTCGCATACTTTTGCTCCAATTTCTGCCCATTCCTTTATTTGGGAAATATCCAGTTTTTCAATCACAGAAGGTAGAGTATTAAAGAAAATACCTGCAAGGAGCCAGTCTTTTTCAAGTAGCATATCTGCTGTTTTGAGTATATCTCCGTGAAATGTGGCGTTGATCCTTTTGAAAACAAAGACCGAATTCCTATAATAGCCGGAACCAAAACCAGAAACATTACGTGATATTTCTTCTCCTACATAGATCCAGTCATTGAATTTGTCCCTGCTAAGTATTTTTAAAGCTTCTGGGGAATGCTCAAAATAACTTTCCACACAATCCGGATTTATATCTGTAAGTCTTGATCCCATATCAAGCAGATATGAACGTTCTTCTTTGAGTGTTTTTGTTGCATGTTTGCCCAGTCCTTTAAACGAACTGTGAATAAATGCCTGAAAAGCCTGCCTGTCAGTCCCAAAGATATGGATGCTTTTGTCTACCCATTCCTCTATCTCTTTCATTTCAATGCTATCAAGAACTTCCGTACTATGGTCCAGGAATGAAATTGCAGCAGTCTTGTCAATTTTAGCGATTTTAGAAGCAATGATCGTCCATTCATCAAGATCTCTGTCTTTAAGGATGGTCATTGCTTCTGGGAAATTTATAAACAATGCCAGTGTAAGTTTCTCACTGTGTTGTAAAGTTAAGTTCATTGAATTTAGAACTGTCTTTTTTTGACCTGGCGGGATCGCTGAAAATACCGTTTTGCTTTTGGCCAGTATCTCAACGGCAACTGTCCAGTCTTTATGATGGATATTTTTAAGGACGAGGAAAAATGACCTGAATTCCTCAGGTGAGAGTAAATCCGCCAAGCCTGGAAGATATTCAAAGTATGATTCACCAACCCTTATATCTAATTTTGCAAGGTCTTTTCCAATCAAAACCAATTCCCAGAACTTCTCCAATTCGGTGGAAACAATCACCGAACCGCAGTTTTTAAAATAGGCCATTGCAATCCGTTTATTGTCCTGTGCAATTGAGGATCCTATACAGGCCCATTTCTCAAGAAGCTGGAGACCACCTTTTTTGATAATTGTTGGTGAGGCATCCAGAAAACCCTCAAAAGAGAAAATATTCAATTCTAATACTTCCATTGATATGGAAAACCATTTTGTGTAGGCATCATCTTTTATCAGGGAATATACCGATGGTGCTACCCTCAGATAGGCCATAAGAACCCGTGTTCCTTTTTTTAAAACCTTTGTTCCGGGTTCAAGCGGGGTTTTAAGTTCAATTTTGGATAGGTGTTTAAAACCATTTAAGATAGAAGAAACATCATTTTCATCAAGTTTAGGAAAGTAGGAACTTATCAGCTCAAAAAGTTCATCATTTTCATTTTTTCCAATCTCAGATGGCAATGGATCTTCCACTCCGTTTAAATCTTAGTTCTATACCTTCATAAATCATCTTATATGATTTCTGAAATATAACTGATGCCACTGTGAACCACAAATATACCTAAGTCACCCAAAGTCAATAAACTAAAGCACAATAACTGAATATGAGAGTTTTTCTCCAGGGTCCATTTGAGGTACGCTTTTCAGAAAACCAGCAAACGCAGCGTCGGCATATCAGGGATAATATATTATAGGGTGTTGCTAATAGAAGCAGCAAAAAAGTAAAAAGGAATATAATGGTCAGGACCGTAAAAATTATCGCAGGAATGCGCTTTTTTGCCTTAATTCCGTTTATCGGGTTGACAATCGCAGCTGATGTTTTGTTCGTTAAAGGTGGCATCGATCTTGTTCATTTCCTCTGGGAACTTATTTTCGGAGGTGGAGGGATGGACCCACAAGGGAACATCATTGTAGATATTGTGGAAATTGTCCATTTGTTTTTAGTCGGAACAGTGCTCTTCATCACTTCACTGGGAATCTACGAATTGTTTATTGATTCTCTTCCCCTACCACCGTGGCTGAGGACCAAAAGCATTGAAGAACTTGAAATAAATCTTGTGGGACTCACAATTGTTGTGCTTGCCGTCAACTTCATGGGCATGGTCTTTGATAACCAGGATATCAACCTGGCTATTTACGGAATAGGCTATGGCTTACCTATAATAGCACTTACTTATTTTATGAAAGTGCGTTCACAAATAGGAGAAATTCGGACTGAAAAAGGGACAGATGAACAATGATTGTTTTTCTACAAAGCCGTAATTGTTCAACTTAACTAGTTAGTATCCTGTTAGCAAGCCAAGGAGATATTGCTGTTACAATTAGCACGAGTAGCCAGATGCGTCCTTTGAAGATATTATAATCATTCAACAGGTGTTCCCACGTGTGACCTGCAATAAAATATCCGAAGAGAAATTCAAAGGATACTGTCAGCAACACCCACAACAGACCGACATAAATAAATTGGACAGATGTTCCCGAAACCCCGGAATATTTCAGAAAAATATAGGTCATTGTAAATATGACCGCACTGAAGATCACCGAACTTATCTGATGAGCAAGAAGTTCGCCTGTATAAGGTGCATAAAGACCTCTTGATATACCATTGATCATTGCAAGAAAGACCAGCATCACCCAGACAGCAAAGGAATACAGGTAAATATTTTGAACCATAACCATAATTTAAGTGCTACAGATAAAAACTTATTCTTCTATGCTAAGACCATTATTTTAACATCCATATTTTAAAACCATAAAGTGTCATTTTTTGTTGGACTCTTACTGACCTTATTTTTTTATCAGAGTGCAAAAGTTCCATTTTTAAAACAGAGTGTTTTCATTTCCTGTGCTCAACAGAAGGTTATTAATATGGTAAATACAATATTAATTATAAATATAATATTGAACATATAAATGATTACTACGGGGTTCTCCCATATGGCTCAAGAGCAGGGTATAGCAAAAGTTGATCTTACTTATATTTATAAGGCAGTGATGATGGGTAATTCCCTTTATTCCGATAATTGGGAAAAAGGGGTTCTCTATCTTACCAACCTGAACTTATGGTTCTCAGAGGGAGGTGGATGGATAACAATACCTTTGAAAAACATCAGTATGGTAGGAAGAGAGGTTGCCGATCCTATTCGTGTAAAAGCACAGCGAACAATTGGAACTTCACATGTATTAATAATCGATTATCTCCAGCCATCATCGGTTGTAGAAGGAGCAGCAGCTTCAGCTACTGCATTACTGGCAGGCAATGAAGCGATGATCAATACATTGAAGGCTTATTTACAACCAATGTGTGGCACCCCTCCAAAGAAACAGTCGCTTTCTGATATTGATAAAAAGCTTCTTTACATGCTTTCTACAGGTGTGAATGACCCGCAGAAGCTCATTTTCTTCATAGGAGTTGACAACGATACACTTGCAAACAGTTTCAAGAGTTTGAGGGAGCAAAATATGTGTGATACTTCAGGTGCACTTACAGAAGAGGGTCAAAAACAAATTATGGAGATGATGTGAAATGAACTTAATCACCAAAAAGGAGGTATTTTGAGTGACTGACCCAGGTCTTCCCCCATTCATGACTGCTTCTGCTGGAGGTCCTCCTGTGTCAGATGGCAGTTTTGGACAGTCAATGGGTGCTTTTGGAGCATTGCTTAAATTACAGCAAAATATCAGTGATAGATTCCCAAAAGCAAAGGTTCCGTGGAATGAAACCAGAGACTTCCTCAAGGCAAGCACTATTGAGATGATAAGAGCTACTCCACTTTACCGTTTCCACATGGATTTCTTCCAGGAAATAGGTCTTGGCAACATGCAATTGATCTCATATGCTCCAATGCACTATATTTATGCAGTTCCCAA
Organism: Methanolobus sp.; assembly: GCA_034008115.1. Taxonomy (GTDB): domain Archaea; phylum Halobacteriota; class Methanosarcinia; order Methanosarcinales; family Methanosarcinaceae; genus Methanolobus. The sequence continues at coordinate 16,596 of JAVEPM010000011.1, read as the reverse complement.
TAATCCTGTATGTAATTTTTATCCGGCATTGAATAATCAGAAAGTATGCGTGGCTACAACAGATGCTCTTCACAGGTTCTTCCGGGAGGATCTGGAACTTGAATGTTCCGTTGAAGAGATCGAGTGTATCAAAAATGGCAACGAAATATGCAAGTTCAAAGTAGACCTCCAGCCAATATCAGCATACCAGATAATGCTCGATGAACACGATAAAATGATACTCTCGGGCTTCAAACCACCTATTGATGAAAATGAATTGAAGGACAAGGTGAGGGCATTGACAGTATACAAATTATTGGAAAATGGCCGTTTATCAGAAATTGGCAGTGCTTACATGCAATTTGCAAGTAACATGAAGGTCGAGGAGAAGATATTCGATCCACCGTGGAAACTCAAGGAAGAACTCTCTTCAATTGCTGATAAGCATAGTACTTTTGGTGGTGCCTTTGGTGCAATGACCAAAACAGTGCTTGAACAGCAAAAAGATGAAACTGCAGCTCCTCAACCAGTTGTATCTGAAGAAACCCAAAAATTGCAGGAAGAAGCCAAAAAAACAGATAGTTTTGCCGAGCTTCTTGCAAAAATGAAAAAAGATCAGTAGGGATATGAATGTCAGGTTACGGGTCAGTTTCATTGAATGATCATCTACGGGATTTTGTAGGTGAATTTGTAAGGGTTATTACGAATAATTCACATTACAGAGGTGAATGTGCAAAGATAGACCGAAACAGTAACAATGTCCTTTTGAAGGATGTTGTGATAAAAAACGATGCTGGGTGGATTGATCTTAGTGATTACCTGCTGGTGATGGGACATGCCATCGAGTCAGTCTACATAGAAAAGAGTTTTCCTTTTGATAGTAATGAATCATTAATACTCGCTATTGAAGATGGTTCATTACAATCGGATTCAAATCCAGTTACAAAAGAATTGGACAGCTTAAATGAATTAGAATGTTCGGAGGAACAGGTATGAGCATTGAGAAAAGAATACCAACAGGAATTGCAGGTCTTGACAGAGTGATCGAAGGTGGAGTGCGTGACAACACAACTCTTCTGGTAGTTGGTTCAAGTGGTACCGGTAAATCTACCTTTGCTATGCAGTATCTGAATTATGGCCTTGAACATGGTGAGAATGCTCTCTATATTAGTATGGAAGAGCCCCCTGAGCAGATCATGCGTGAAGCAAAGATGCTGGGTTTCAATCTTGATGAGTATTATGAAAAGGAGCTTTTCTTTTTCCACTCAAAAGGTAAGGATTTCGTAAAACTTGTAGATGAACAACTTCCTGCACTTGTGGCAGCTAATCAAAATTATGCAGTAAAGACCCGTGTTGTAATTGATCCATTGACTCCTCTTACATGGGCTATACAGGATAAACAGGAGCAGCGTGAGGTTATCACTAAATTGTTCTATACTTTAAAGCAGCTTGGTCCTGTTCTTATCACAACTGAAGAACACGCCTCTCCCGGGGAGACTGTCGGTGAGGATGTCTTGATCCCTATTTACATGTCTGATGGTGCTGTACACCTTAGTTACAGGCCAATCGGGGGTGCTTTTAACAGGGCTCTTGAAATTATAAAGATGCGTGCGACAAGACATGGTGAAGAGGTCTATCCATACATATTTGTTCGTGGTGTTGGAGTTGTTGTAAGGACCACTCCGCTGATGTCTGCGGAAGATGTACGCAAGTATGATGATGTCTTTGATAAAGCTATAAGAACTGCTGCAGACCTTAGAGTTAACGAGAAAATACTTGAACGTCTTGTTTACGTTAAGGAGAACTGGTCATATCCGTTCTCTCCAAAGGAAACGCTGCAGATATTCTTCGAATCCCAGGGTCTCAATGATACATTGACCAAAGATGATCTTGCAAGAAGAAAAGGAGAGGAAGAAAGTTCTGCGGAAGTCCCATTAGATATCGGTGAACTATCCGGTGGAACTCTACAAGTTGAGGATGTCGTTATGTCAGAGGATGTGCTACCCTCAGATGATGAAGGGCTAATAGAAATTGACAGTCTTAGTGAACTGGAAGAATTGATCAAATGATAGCCTGAGGTGGGTTGACGTGGCAGTGAAAAAATCAAAAGATGACCTTGAGGATGTTTCCCTTCTGAAGTTTGCTCTGGTCGCACAGCTAAAAAGGACACATCAATCCAGTGATGTGGATGTCCTTTTGTTTGCAGGTGCAGACGGAAAGATATATGCATCCTACATACCCGAAAGTATCGGGCCGAAAATATTTGAGCTTACAAACCTTATCACCCATAATCTGCTACATGTGAGTCAGCAGCTTGCAATGGGACTTAAACAATCGGTCATTGAATACGAGTTTGGTACTGTTATTTTCTCTTCAGTCGGTCGTGGAGCACTTTTAATATCTTTGTTTACAGGAAAGGTCGATCTATCAGAGAACATGGACAAGATAGATGTCGCTAAAAGTGTGATGCTGCATATCTTTGAACAGCGTCCTATGACAGAAGAACAGTTGGCAACCTATTCTGAAGAAGTGGCTGCAGAGTTGCGTATATTGTCCAAGATAGTGTTCAATGAAATGTATACTCAATCCTCTGAGTATAAAAAGAATATGCAGATTCTTGCAGATATTAAAGAAAAGATCACGGGTGTCATGGGCAGAGGAGAGGTTGAACAAGTGCTTGCAATGGCTTTCAATGAGATTGCCTCATCTCCAAAATGGATGACCGAAGATCTGTGGCCTTTGCTTGTTGAAATGATAATCAATGACCAGATACGTCCGTTACATGGTGATTATGTGGCAGATATCTGTGAAGCTGAATGGATACCGGATATAAATCACAAACTTGAGTCTTTCGTATGATATGGTGATCTGCTATGGACGATGAAATATGTAACTCTGGAACCTGCAATTCGGAAAGTCCGATTTATGATGATGAAGGGGTGATTGATGAAGGGGTGATTGATGAAGGGGTGATTGAAACAGACAATTATGCAGTTGTAATTCCTGAAGAGGTTCCTGACACAGACATGGATCAGCTGCTGCTTGATGCTGAAGACAAAAGGGATGATCCAGATCACATACATGATTCTGATAATGAAGATGAATTAAAGTATGAAAATTCCAATTCTTTGCCAGTCATTACTGAAAATTCAGATATTTCAGTTTCGGCTGAAGATTTAAGCCGGGAAAGAACTTCAGAGATTAGTCATGAAGCTTCTTTTCAGGAAACGGATAAGGCTATGTTATCCAGGTTAAAAGAAGCTGGAATGCATAATGCTGAAATGGAATCCCGATTATTTGCATTCGAGGACAGATTCACTGAGCTTCAAACAAGAATAGATGAAACCCTCAATTCGAATGAAAGTTTATTATCTTCTATAGAGAATGAGCTTCAAACAAGAGCAGATGAGGCTGATCTGAAAGAATTGAAAAATAATTTTAAATTATTCTCTAAAAGGTTAAAACGTGTTGTTCAAGCAGAAGATTCAGTAAATGCGGAATCTCTTGATGCAACAAAAGTGCCTCCGGACGTTCTTGAAATCACTTATGCAAAAACTCTGAATGACCTCTATGCTGCCATGCTTGGTATATATGGTGACAGCGAAGCTGCTGAGATGGTGGAAAAGGCCAGGGACAGTGTACGCCAGTTCAGTGCAGGTATTGATTTTTTCAGGTTTGAGGATGAATCTTTCGTAATAAGAGGTCTTTCTGAAGCTATAGCTTCCAAGATAGTTTCTGTAAAACAGATACATGGGACCTATATAGAATTATTTAAAATTCTTTTCCAGTATGTTCCTAATTATAATTCACAGGATTTCCGCTCATTTGTTGAAACTGGTAGCCGGGAATACACAATTAAAAAAGTAGTAGTTCATGAAGGACGTATTGATAAGATCATTTCTGAAATTGACAGCTTCAGGGATGAAGTATCTAATATCACGGAAAATGTTAGTTTTATAGCTGAATTACAAAATAACCAGCTTGAAGAAACAAGTTCTAATTCCCAGGAAATCAGTGCGATAAGGGAACAAATGAAGAGTGTAGCAAAAGCTGTCAATCTGCACACCAAGGCAATAAATAAACTGAATAAAACCCTTGCTGAATTTCAGGATCTAGCTACTACTAAAAACCGTGTTTTGGAACTCACTGATGTTCCTGATCTATCCAGAATAGATGAAATGCTGGTCACAAAGGCAAGCAGGGATGAAATACTGACAATATCCGGTGAGATGGAATCTTTCAAAGCCAATGTGGAAAATATGTTCTCTACAATCCAACAACAAGTTCAGGAGAGCATGATAAGCTCCCAAAAATTAAATGGAATAGAGGCTGAACTATCAGAAGTACAGGAAGAACTTCAGACTCTTAATGTTGTAGAAGAGCCAAAATCCACAAATGTTGAAGAAGAATTAAAATCCATAAATATTGTAGAAGAGTCTAAATTTATAAATGATGTAGAAGAATTAAAATCGATAAATTGTACAGAAGAAGCAAAACCCATAAAACTTTCAGAAATCCCGATAGAGGATGCAATTACCGGCCAACTATCCCTTCTTGGTTCTGCAACCCTCAAGCAACTTGAAAAACAAATGAATAAAAATGGATTTTCGGTTGATTTTGAAAAGCTAGCCCTTGTAATAGCATATCTGGAACAGGAAGAACTTGTTAGTTCAACGAAAAAGGGACGACATACTTTCTATTCTGTTACAGAAATCATGAATGTTTGATAAATCAGATGATAAAAAATGTCAGTTGAAGGTTTGAATATGCTGCACATGGCTGGAAGTATCAGCTATGGTGTATTAGAAAGTGGCTCATCGGTAGATCAGCTCAATATAGATATTGGACAATCTAATAATGTCGGTTTCAATTATTTCCACAATAAGTTTGGGATACCCTATGACTTTCTGTTGAAAAGTTCAATAAACTCCAGTCACTCTCTTTTTGTTGCTGTTCATGGTTCAGATAAACTTGTGGGTTTTGCACGATTTGAAAAAATATCAGAAGAAACGCAGAAGACCTACAAGGGTAAAACTAACATTGTCAATTATTCTGTTCATTTGCTCAGGAGTATAGAGGTCCATCCGGGTCATCGGCATGTGGGTATAGGACGTTTGTTGTTCTCTGTTGCTGTTAAACACTTGAAAACCAATGTTATAACACTGCCTGATAACTCTGGAGCAGCTCATTTCTTTAAAGAAAAACTCAAATTCCAGCTACTAAATCCAGGTAACAATGGTCTTTCTTCCAGATACAAGGATTATCTGATACTTCCATATCCGCGTGCTAAGAATATGTTAAAGACCATGGCTGTCAATTATCCTCGAGTGGTTATGCCTGAACTCATAGGCAGATATGAGTCATTGAAGTTTAAATTCAATATGGGTAAATCTATATCAAAGGAAGATGTCAGCGAGTTCCAGATTCTTTTTGAAAATTCAAGAGAACTTCTGGATAATAAACTAATGCATGAAATAGATTTATTTATTAAAGTATTTGATAACTAATTAATGGTACTATTATCAGGTGATATTTTGGCAAATTTAGATGTTCAACGTTTGCGTAAGAATTTATTAAAATATTATGGTAAATATAATGTGTTGCCAGGCAATACTTATGAGCTATCTGATGATATGGATATTGAAAACTGCGTTGCTGCTATAGATGATATTACAAAGCATATTCTTAAGCCTACAGAAAGGAATATACGCCTGGAATTATCGCAGATGTTCAAGGAGTGTGAGAACCCCCAAATTCCTTATTTTGAAGTTGTAATGGACATCATGCAATTCATGAATGAATTTGTTGGAGATTCTCATACTGTGGAGCTGATCTTTGCCAGGGTCAATAATGATGTTGCCAGGAAAAAACTTGAAGTCGATGACAAGTTATACTATAAAAATAACGAGTGGACTTCTGAAACAGCTGAATCAGCAATGCAGAAATTAAGAGATTCAGGAACCGAACGTGATTATCAGTTTATGATTGAGCAACTTACAGAGATCCTTTCTCACTTTACCAGTGACGAAGGAATAAAAAACGTACGAATGAAACTTAATAATATTATAAAAGACCATAGCCAACATGAACTTAAGGCCATGGATATTGAGCTTTAATTTGAAGATCACTGCTTTGAATTATTTGCTTATCCTAATAATTTTAAAGAATAATTCCATTTTCCGTGATGCTGAATTTATGCTTTCCCATAGAAAAATCACTTCCTCTCTCCTTGATGATCTCAAGATATCGTTGTGCCTTTTCTTCTTCACTTACAGTATCAAGCGAAATTACTGTATCAAACATGTATGGCCATACACTGGAGTTTATGCTTGATGCAGGTATCTCGGCGGTGGCTATTAGCAGCATGTTCTTTTCATTGAATTCATGAAATAGGTTCAGGACAAAAGACCTTAATTCATATTTATGGAATGGTCTCTCATCAAATGTACTTTCAATCTCTTCCAGAATATTTATGGTGTCTATGACGACTCGTGATATTTCATGTTTCAGTATTTTCTCATTTAAGTATTCAAATATGGCAAAATCTCCTTTAGCAATCACATCTGAACTAATGGAACATATCTTCATTTTATCAGTTATCAGATCTTCATCATAAAATGAAAACGAGGATAAAGCCTGGATAATTTTATCTTCTGATTCTGAGTGCAAAGATACATAAGCACATTTTTCCCCCTGTTCTGCTGCATTGAACAACGATTGCATACATATGTTTGTCTTGCCTGTTCCACATGAGCCTGCAATGAGGACCGATGATGGTTTTATATATCCCCCATGGAGAAGCTCATCAAGCTTTTTGATATATGATGGGGTTCTCTCATTTTCCATTGATTTGTATACGCTTTGATATTTTATAAATTTGTCGTAAATCTAAAAAATATTGAATATTTCTTAACTAGTCTTGCCAAACATATTTGAGCAACCTTATATATTATCAGTTCAATTCAATTAGTATAAATAAAAATTGCTTTCCTTATGTTGATAATCATGTCTGACCTGCATAATCACAACAGAATTTTAACATATCTTGATGATATGAATGAGCGTTTGAAATCGCTTGAATTACGTATAATTGAGCTTGAATCTCGTAATTTTCCGCAGATCGATGATAAAATGGCTGTTTTTCTCACAGTTCCTGATTCTATCCGCAAATCTTTATTTGCTGTTTCTAAATTAAAATCTTGTACAGCAGACGAGGTTAGTGCTATAACAGGAAGACACCGTTCAATAGAAAATAAGTATCTTAATGAGCTTTACAGAGCTGGATGGCTTGAAAGAGAACGAAAAGGTAAAAAAATATACTATTCACTAAGTAATAAAACAGACAGTACAAATAATGAGCATTGGTCTGCAGTAGAGGAAATCGAAAATAAACTTGGCAGATTACTTGAGTGAGTTCAATGTTATTAAGTTTTCATTCTTATAAAGGCGGTACCGGCAAGACTACTTTTGTTGGGAACCTTGGGATTATGCTGGCTCAGCAGGGTAAGAAAGTGTGTATTATCGACACTGATGTAAACGGACCGGGTATACATTCGTTGTTTAATATCAGGTATGATATGACGCTAATTGATTTTCTTCAGGGTGTTTGCAGTGCTGAAGATGTTGTTTACAGGTATGATGATACTAAAGTTTATATTGTTCCTTCCAAAGCGTGTGAGGAGGATATCTCTGCAATGTTCAAGACTCCTGGTGAAGCCCGGGATAAATTGCTGAAACTTATCAAGAAAATAGCTAAAAAACTTGATATCGATCATTTCCTGTTCGACTGCAGTCCAGGTATCAATAAGTCCAGTCTTCTTACTATGAATATAGTTGACAAGGCGACAATTGTATCGACAATTGATATTCAGGATATCAGAGGTACTTACCTGTTATCAGGCATGTCGGCTAAACTGGATACTCAGGCAGCTCTTCTTTTTAACAGGATCCCACTGGAAAAAAGAGATGATATAAATGAGATAGTTGCTGACTTTAGTAAGAAGCTTGGCACAGAGCTTTTAGGAATTATCCCCTATGATGAATCCGTAGCAAGAACATGGTCACGAAAAATACCTATGAAGGATAATCCTGATTGCGAATATTGCACCCAATTAAAAAAGCTGGCAGAAAAATTAATTAAATAGAGAACAAAGCCTCTAATTACATAGGGAATTACGTATCTGATTACATAGAGCTTCTGTACTCTTCAATGCTCTGACCCACTATTTTGTCCAGTTCTTTTTTTTCTTCCTGGCTCAGGCTGAATATTTCTTTTATTTTACTTATATCATTTTGCATGTAAGGCTCAAGATATAGTCCCTTTTCATTTAGACAATACTTTATGTCAATGGAATCATCTGTTGTTTTTCTAATTCTTTTGTTCTTCAGTACAAATGTGTTTTCAAACAATGGCATGGTTTCATTTTTTATTAGAGAACTCCTTTCATCTGCACTGATCATACTTATTGCAGGACTCTTGTTTTCTCTACTTTTGCGAAGTAGTACTGAAAGAAAATTAATATATGGTTTGTTTTGTTCATGCTTTAACTTAGTCAGGTCTTCAATAAATATCAGATGTCTGCTCTTTGAAATTAATTTTTCAATTTTGATCAGGGCACTGGTAAAATTCCTGAATACATGAAGAGAAGCAATGCTATCTAAATCTGCAAAGTTATCTTTTTCGTATTCATTCCAGTAGATTCTGATAACCGGTAAAGGTTCCTTCCTTTTCATCTCTTGTATGACTTTTTCTGTAAGTTTTGATCCTTCTGAATCATTGTCATAGCAAAAAATAGAGTTTGTTTCCTCAATTAGGGAGAGAAAATTTACCAATGTTTGATTATGATTATTAGTGCCCATTTCAATCTTTGTCACAGTCATTTTATTAATAGCTATGTATAATATTACTGTCATGGGTAGGATTTATAGCTTTCTGAATAATCCCGGCTCGTAGAAAACCTATTGAAATCAACATCAATAGAATTAAATTTGCAAATTTAATCAATGTCATGCAGCACATCCATAATAATTGTTGACCTTAATTATCACCAAAAAACAGAGGATTTCTACAGAGCCCAAAAATGATAACTATAGAAACACGGAAAAGCCCCTGGCGTATATTGAAAGCTTTCAATATTCGCTCGGATTACATGGTATGCACACTTTTCGGTCCATTTCCTCTATTTCCCTCACTACAACATCAATACCATAGGCTGAAGACATATTAATATTGTTCACAACATCTGCTACTTTTCCTACTGACATCATTCTGTTACCCGACAATACAGCAGCATTGTCACCTACAAGAAATGCATGATCAGGCATATGAGTGTTCATCAGAATGGACATACCCGATACTGCCAGCTTCTTGATGATCTCAAGTACCTTTACCTGATTACCAAAATCAAGATGTGATGTTGGCTCATCCAGCAAAAGTAAGGATGGCTTCTGAGTAAGTGCCCTTGCTATCATAACAAGCTGGCGTTGACCACCACTAAGCTTGCTGAAGATACTACCTTCAAGTTCGGATATCCCAACCATTTTGAGGGACTCTCTGGTTATCATTATGTCGTCTTCCTTTGGAGAAGAGAACATTGACAGATGAGGAGTCCTGCCCATGGCGACAAAATCCAGAACTGTAAAAGGAAAAACCGTATCATTCTGCTGAGGAACATAACCTATGCCCTTGGCAATCTCACTTTGATTTAACAAGGATGTATCCCTGCCCAAAATACTTATGGACCCTCCCGATGGTTGTAATATACCAGCAATACACTTAATGAGAGTGGACTTCCCCGCCCCATTAGGACCAAGTATACACATCACTTTACCTTTTTCAATTGAAAAAGACACATCCTCAAAGACAGCACCGGTGCCATAGGTAAAAGAAAGAGATTTTACATCAAGTATCAATTCCACCCCAATCGCCCCCTCTTTATAAGATATGCAAACAACGGGGCTCCGACAAGAGAAGTGATAATACCTAGGGGAATCTCAGTTGCTGTCATTGTCCTTGCAAGGTCATCCACCAAAAGCAGGAACGATGCACCAATGGCAATGGATGCAGGTAGCAGTTTTACGTAGTTAGGACCAACCAACATCCGTGCGATATGCGGAACCACCAGTCCTACCCATCCAATAATTCCACTGAGGCTGACAGCTGCTGAGGTTACAAGTGTTGCACAGATTATGATTACCAAACGCATTTTATCAATGTCAACACCAAGTGATTTTGCCTCTTCATCACCAAGGGTAAGGACGTTAATACGCCACCTGAGTAGTAACAGTATAGTTATACCTATAATCAACGGTATTGCCAACCATAAGACATCAACATACCTGACAGAGGAAAGACTACCCATAAGCCAGAAAACTATCTCAGGAAGATCATCATAAGGATCTGCAATATATTTTGCCAGCGATATCAAGGATGTAAATATGGAACCCACGATTATACCCGAAAGAACAAATACAAGATTACCCGCACCTTTACTGACTTTACCCATAAGGATAGCAGAAAACATCGCCAGAAGTCCGAAAATGAATGCGAGCAATTGAACAAACATGTAGCTATCAGACAGGAGTATGCCCAAACATGCACCAAAGCCTGCACCTGCACCTACACCAAGGATGTAAGGAGACACAAGAGGATTCTGGAACACTCCCTGAAAAGATGCACCTGCGACTGAAAGCGCAGAACCTACTAGCAAAGCTGCTATTATCCGGGGAAGACGAATACTGAACAGAACCGTATGGTTCGTTGACATAGGTAAACTGATCCCTAAAAGAAAAGCACGCGAAGACAAGAACAACTCACTAATCACCGATGAGACAGGTATATGGTACCTACCTACAAAAAGAGAGAGTAACATCAATACAAATGGTAATGTATATAATAAAATGACAGCATAAGACCTGTTATCTAAATATACCGCTTGTTTATCAGACATGTATGCCACCTGAGTCAACAGGCCACTTTCCAGATGTTGGCCTGTGGAAAGACCTATTAGGAACGGCCTCCTTGCATGACATGCCATAGAAGCGTTCATAGAATTCCTCTGCTTCCTGGCCGATATTTATTTTTCCGGGATGAAATTTATCTGCAATGAATAACAGCCCTAAAATCCACCTAGGGTTTCCAAAGTCCCATGAAGGAGGGAGGGCATATACTCTGTGTTTTCCTAAAGCATCAACATCAATCCCGTATTTCCTGCAAAGACCTGAAAATTCATAGAGAGGACGTGGAAGAAAACCAGAGATAAAGATGCTATGAGGATTCTGCTCGTTCAGGAAGGAAGAAGGAATGTTAAATCCAGGTTTGCCCTCTTTGTCAAGTAATTTATTAATACTGATGCCACCGGCAAATTCCACAAGATTGTTCTCCATCCTGCCCGGATTCAAAGCAAACAGAGGGGAACCCATGCAATAGTAAGTCCTATGACCTAGATTTTCTTCTGCCAGCATGTTCACAAGCTCCAGTCGCTCGCCCATGAAAGCAATAAGTTCCTCGCCCTTTTCCGAAAGTCCTGCGCTTTTTGCAACCATCCTGACAAATTCAAGATAGGGATATGGATTCTGTATCATACAATGCATATTCGAAAGAGAATCGCCACTGGAAAGTAATTTCCATACTTCCAGAAGATCAGCATCATCCCCCTTTCCAAGACAACTAAGGACACCATGTACCATACTAAAGGCCGTGCTAATCCTGTAACCGCCCATGAAACCTGATTCTTCAAATCTGTCATGAGACATGGAGCCCTGCACCACAGGAACAGAGCCGCCACATTCACATGAGTAATCCCTCCAGGGTTTTATTAGCCTGGAGCCCATGGGACCATAGAATTCTCTTTCTGCCAGGATTTTATCGCAATCCGGACAGAGCGTGTTGAGCATTTCAGTCCCCGGAGAATTGAAAAGATAAACGTGTTCCATGTATTTTCTCAAATTGTTACATAGACTTTCAGCTTCACCGATAGACGGCTCAAGCTTTAGGGGTGCAGTTCCAAAAGGGATAAAACGCATGACCTGCAGGGGAATGGAAGGAGATATTTCCGATAAGACAGATGCAACTTTGAGTACATCAGCCTCATTTCCCCTGGAATATACCACAGAAGTCTCAACGTGTACACCCATATCCAGAAGATCAGAGATATTTCTGAATACCGGCTTCGAAGATGGAACCCCACACATGCGATAACTTTTGTTTGAGAATCCTTTGACACCCACATTCACAAAATCGACTAAACTGCCAAACTCTTCAAGTGTTTCCGGCGTGTAATAACAATTTGTAGAGCAGCCCACAAAAAGTCCTTCGTTTTTTGCCTTCTGTGCCAGGTCATGGAAAAGATAGTGATTGGCAGCAGGTTCATTCAGAATTGAAACTACCCCCATGCATTGTTCTTTGAGAGCTTTTTCAATAACTTCCGTTGTGCCCATGGAAGGAAGATCAAAATCCTTGCGTGATGCCAGTAATCGAGATACACAGCCAGGGCACTGGAAATTGCACCCTTTACTGAACACCTGCAATAGCTTGGCTGATGGAGAAAAGTGTAAAACAGGAATGGTTTCAATGGATATAGGATATCCACCAAGATATCCTACAGAAGGGTCTTGGGATAGCACACCATTATTGTATATATAGGTGCCACACTTGCCACTACTATTGTCGCTAATATCGCATCCTAACTCACATATATTGCATTGCACTTTAATTCCTCCTTTTTTGATTCCCCCTTATTCAGTACTACCCAGAAACCCGAATCATCATTCACTACCCTATATGGCAATCCGGTCTTGCTGCAAGCATTTTGTATAGCCTGCTTGTTTTCAGGACTAAGCCTTTTCTTGGAATCTTCCTGCCAGTCCGGATCCCTTGATATCATTATCTCATTTATTTGCTGACGGAGTTCTGCCGTGCCAAATCCCCCACCTATCCAGGCTTCTCCTCCAAAAACAAGAACTCGGGAAATTTCCCTGAAGGCTACAGGCAAGTCATCCCAGAAAAACACGGAACCACGGCTTACTACCAGATTTGCAAATCCATCCCCAAATGGAAGCTTGTGCACATCAGCAAGTACCGACTTTATCCTGTCTGATACAGAATGCCTGGATGCCTTTTCTGTTGAGAGCTCATACATTTTCTCAGATATATCCACAGCATAGACTATGAGATCTGTTTGTTCTGCAATAGCAATACCCAGTGAAGCAATCCCGCACCCCAGGTCAAGACATATACCTTTCTTTATGCCACTTGAATCTATGATATGGGATGCTATCACAGGATAGATTGGAGCAAATACATTCTCTGCAATATCCTGAAAATTATGTGATTTCTCATCCGTACTCATACCTAAGACTCCAGTTCAGGACACAATAAATTGTTTAGTTCCTCATCTGTGAGTTCATAGTGCAGGAACTGAGAATAGAAATCACGAGTAAGTTGTTCCATATCCATGTCCTCAAAGAGTTCAGGATACAACACAGTCGCTGTCCATGCAGTACCTATTATCAGGTGGGGGCCCTGGGGAAGGTCTATCCAGCAGAAAGGATTCTGAGGAGAAAGATACACACGTTCATTTACCACGGCATCCACACTTGCCCACAAAGAATCCGAACACACGGACTCATAGAACTGAGTATTGGAAGTCATTATAACTTCCGGGTTCCAATCCATTACTTGTTCGATCGACACTTCGATCATACCACTTCCAGGTGTAAGAGGACAGTCGGCAACATTTATGCCGCCACATATGTCTATTACCTGAGAATGCTGTGAACCTGAAGGATCAGTCTTAAGACCACCAGGTCCTTTGGCATAATACACACGGACTTTTTCTTCTTCTGGAATATCAGACACTTTGATGTCAATATCATTCAGAATTGATGACCTGAAAGCAATGAGTGCTTCTGCCTGATCCTCGCATCCAAGTAGTTTCCCCACATATTTGATGGTCGGGTCAGAATCCTCGACAAAGATGATAGAACCATCAATAGCAACCACAGGTATACTACCAAAAGACTCCTGACGACGTTGTATTGCTTCATTGAGCTGACCATCGGTCGTGTATCCTTCAATTACGATATCAGGTTCAATTCCAATTACTGTTTCGTAGTTACCTGTCTGAGTACCAAACCACCCACCTATTACCGGAAGCGAAAAGTAATCTTCATTCATAAGAGTGTGATTATAAGTTTTGACAAAATTCCAGCCTCCAAGCTTTTCAGGTGCAATCATATAGACAAGAATAGTAGAAGGAGGAGACGTGGCAACCACACAATCTATTTCAGAGGAGATAGTTAGATTCCTGCCCAGCATATCCATTGTTTGAACTACATCTGTTTGTTGTGTAACAGACAATTCAGTCTGGTCTGCACACCCGCTAATCGGTATGACCACAAGCAGAAGAACTATTGCACATATAGGGAACATTATTCTATTCATTGATAAACCACCTAACGGTGTCATTTTTTATAGTTATGTTCTAACAAACATATTGGCATAAATAATTATCTGATTTTTGGCTCTGTAGAAATCCTCTAAATTATATCGTTAAAAACAACATGTGATTATTTAAAATGTACTGCCCGATACTGATAGCAAATATTAAATTGCGTCGAAAGATGTTGATTTTGGTAGGTTTTCTACTGAGCCAATAACCCTGTACATATCAATAGGTTCAATATTTTGTTATTCTCACTTAAGCAGTATTTTCAAGAATTGATTCCCGAAAAGGTTAATACCTATTGCAGCAGATTAATTTCGAGGTGTTTCGTATGTCAAAGTTCCATAAAAGAAATTATGAACGTAAAGGTGAAAAGAAAAACGAAGAACTCGATGCAAAACTGTTGCAGGACAACCTCAATGATCTAAAGTCCACGGATGGTGAGGCCACAGATTGACTATAAAAATCAAAATCGATATTGAATTAATCAATTCGGAACTTCAAGATAAACAACTTAATGTTCCAAATAGAAGCACTTATGAAGACGTATTGGACATTCTTGGTATAAACCAGGAAACTGTCCTTATTTTAAAAGGGAAAAAAGCTATTCCAATCGATGGAATAGTGGTGCCCGGTAAATTAACTATCATGTGCATTGCATCACAAGGATAGATTCCAACCGGACACAGTCACAAAGTTTACATTTTTTTTGTAATGTCCTTCAGTTTAGTGATGGCATCCATTGTTGTTTTTGTGTCTTCTATAATCTTCTGTTCATAGTGTTTGATGATATCTTCAACAGGCGCGGAGAGTTTGTAGATCTTTGTAGGTCTGCCTTTTCCCACCGCTTTTTTGTTGTGGATATCGATCCAGCTTCTTTCACGCATGTGCCGCATGGCAACGCTGACCTCTGGCTGTCTTAGCCCGGTGCTCATTTCTATTTCCTGAGATGAAGCCTCATCCACGTTTGAAAGGTATGTAAGTGTGGTTGCGACGTTTCTTGACATTCCTAGGCTTTTCAATGCATCGATGAACCTATAGTCCGTATCGTCCAGTATTTTTACTTCGAAATCTTTCATAATAACCCCTTGTTTTTATGTTTTGCTCTAATGAGCTCTACTTCATACTATGTCATTATTATATTTAAAGTTATATATGCGCAAAATAAAAACACTTAATAATTAATAATCTGTGTTGAAAATTATTGATATGTTTATTAGTGTGAATATTTCATATATTTCTATTTTAGATTTTTACAGTTATGCTTTCCTGCCGATAATTTATTATCCTGACAGACATATGATGGGATATATGACTGGTATTCGATTAACCTGGCTTGGACATTCATGTTTCCAGATAGATGCTGCAGATATTACAGTTCTTATAGATCCTTTCATAACAGGTAATCCGCTTGCTACGGTCCAAGCTGAAGACCTTGAACCTGATATCATTGCAGTTACACATGGTCATGCTGATCATCTTGGAGATACTGTTAGCATAGCAAAGAGGACAGACTGTACAGTTGTCTGTATCCATGAGATATCCAAATACCTGAATCAAAAAGGAATAAAGACTGCAGGAATGAATATTGGAGGAACTGTTGAGCTTGAAGGTATCCTTTTTACGATGACAGATGCACATCATTCTTCATCCATTGATGAATCTGGCTGGGGCTTTGATGGTGGAAGAGCAGCAGGTTTTGTGATCAATTCTGGAAAGACTTCTATTTACCATGCAGGGGATACAGGTCTTTTTGGGGATATGGAGCTTATAGCAAAACTTTACCATCCGGATGTTGCTATTCTTCCAATAGGTGGCAGGTTTACTATGGATTCAAAGGATGCCGCACTTGCAGTTGAGATAATAGATCCTCGAATTGCAATTCCAATGCATTACAATACATTCGATGCTATATCTCAAGATCCTAATGTTTTTAAGAGCTATGTAAATCGGTTGTCTGATGCAGATGTTGAAATCATGGAAATTGGCAGCTTCATTATTTTATAAGGTCCTCTGTATAAAATATTTCAGTCTTTTTCTATATAACTCAGTAGTTCCGAATGACCTTAGTTCCGATTAACTGCTCTTTTTACAAACTGCAAAGCTTATGCTATCCAATTACAATGATTTTACCAAAAACACTTTTTCCAAAAACATGGAATTGTTGTATGTG
>JAVEPM010000010.1:0-51724 GCA_034008115.1 Methanolobus sp. | reverse complement strand
TTTATGCAGAATTTTGAATGGATCAGGTACATGTGAGTGGTCTGTGCATTATTTTTAAAAATAAATTTGGACAAAAGGAAGAAAGGTGGATGCGTTCATTCGGAACTACACATAATCGGAACTACTGAACTCCGAGATGATCTCGTACCTATACTGGCACACGTCTGAACATGAAACTTATGTTCTCACATACATAGGTCATACATCCCATAATAAATAGGTATTGTTTTTGTAGACATATATATTGCAAATATTGAATATACATTAGTAAAAAAGATGATATATATTGTAGCACATAGTGTTATTTATTATTTTTGTAAATATACAAAAATGAAATAGAATAAAATAAAAGGCGCTTTTGCATTGAAAAGCGCCAAAAGCTATTCAGAGCTTCCTTCGTTTCCAGAATCCTACATATATAGCTCCAACTCCGGCAAGTACCAGCACAGATGCTATTATGTCAGAGCCTGTGAATGAGAAATTGCTGGAACTGTCAGTATTAGGGACAGTTTCCTTTGTCATCTCATAGCCTTCCACATAGTTATCAGGAGCGGGATTTTGAGAATCCTGGACAGGCGTATCAGCATCCAGTCCGGCACCTGAATCGTCTGACATCATGGTCTGGTTGGATGAACCGGAACCCGGTTCCACGATCTTAAGGTCGCTTCCTGTTGAACTGCTGCTTTTGCTTCTGGAAGAACTTGCTGTTTCAGTTTGCTGTACAGGAGTACTTTCTCTAAGGGTTGCATCGTTCAGCTTTTTATTATATGCATCCTGCATCTGCTGACTGATCCCTGCGGCCCCCATATTACCCTGCACAAACTCATCAAGCAAGGGGTTTCCACAGGTGTGGTGACAACATGTTGCACCATTCTCTGCAACAGATTCTGTGTATTCTTTTACAATATCATTCAGAATATCGTCCGGGAGGTCAATATATCCTTTACGTACACCCTCCAGCATCCTGCCGGTAATGGACTGATATGCTCCGGGGTTGTTCTCATTGAAGAACTTCCTCATTTCATCATTGACATATATACTGTGCACGTTTTCCCATACTTTATCATCAACAAGTTCAGGATTGGATACTTCCCATCCCCATAGATTATCCACGAATTCAGCCATCATCCTGGCACCTGCGTAACCTGACCCCTTCATGCCTTCTATCCACTTATCATTGAAGTATCTGGAGCGAATATTCACGTTAAGGTATCTGCCCAGATCTACGATCTCAGCCTTGTTTGGATTCCTAGTATCAGAAACGTACATATCAGGCGTCTTTCCGCTCACATACCTCGTTGCAAGGTTCAGACCACCGAAATACTGGTAGAAATCATCATTGTCCAGTGTATCGTACAGGTTTGAAGAATCTGAATGGACCGAAGCATCCACGTTCTTAAGATTACCCTCTAGCAACAGCGAACTGTCGTATCCCCAGAGTTCACTGCCATAGGCATATCCCATCTTATCCAGATACAGCTCAGCGATCTCAGATTCATTTTCCCATGTACCACTGGAATCAATCGCGTTTCCAACGGCCACCTCATATGTCCCGTCCCGAACAGCAAAGCAGCGCATGGTGGACAGTTTACCTGCCATATCAGCTGAATATGTTGCATTAGCTGTTTCGTTGAAGAAAGAATCATAGAGCTCAATATAGATTGCCTGTGTACTGCTGTTCACATAGTTTGGATAGTTACCAGGTTCTGCAAGATTTGCAAGCTTTGTTGCCTCATCAAGCATCTTCAGTTTATCAGGAAACGCATCACGCATACCTGCAGTGGCGTAAATTATGTCAATGCGCGGTCTGCCAGCTACAGAGCTATCGTAGTTTGGAAGCAGTTCATCTTCAGGAATCAGTTCAACACCTATCACTTTACCATTTCGATCCCATACAGGCTGGACACCCAGCAGATAGAGTGCTTCTGCCTCAAGGGTACCATGATCCCTGATGAACTCCACACCAAACCTTGAGAAAGAGACTTTCTGTGGATATTCACCGTGGTTCTCATAATAATCATCAAGCAGCTGCTGTGCAAGCATCTTACCCAATTTCCATGTCGCTTCTGAAGGATAGAGTTCAGGATTTACACCATAGAAGTTCTTTCCAGTTGGTACTGCATTGGGATTCATTATAGGATCGGTTCCCGGACCTGCTGGAATAAAACCGGCACGTAGTGCATAGATCACACGGTCCATTTCAATGGCACTGTCTATAAGGTTCTGTCTGCATGAGAGCCCGAATTCCAGGTCAATGTTCAGTGACTCATTCACTTCACCATAGACCATCATTTGTGCATCATCAGGGCTTGTTCCGTTGCTTATGACCTCCCATACCAGCAGTTCCACATTTGTATCGTTTAATGGGATACCAAGTTCATATTCCTGCAGTGGATAGAATGCCGCTGTTATGTTATCCTCGAAATAACTTCCCATCATAGACCTTACCATGCCTGAAAGCTCATCTCTGTAAGGACCGGTAGAATTTGTTGAAGGTACTTCACCAAGTATGTGCATTCCGTAAGGAATATTCTCTCCTGCAATATCCTCAAGGTATTCATGAAGTATATCTTTGACAAAACCATCAAACTCTGACTCATTATATTGATACAGTTCAGTTGAATTTACCTTAAGATCTATATCAACACCAGCCTCCACCATTTCATCGATGATTTCCATCTGGTATGCCTGTTTTGTTTGTAATGACATTTCAGGTCCGTAATACTCCTGGATCAAATGCGACATGTTTGCCAGCTGGCCGTAAGTGCCTGACCTTTCAAGGGTTGGTGTCATGTGGTCAATGATCAGCGCATTGCCTCTGTATTCTGCGGTAAGGCCTTCACCTACGTTTGCAACTATGTATGGGTAGATGTTTGGCATATCCTGCAATAGCACCGGAGCCCACTCAGCAGAGCGATTCATTCCATATGCCTGCCCTGGCAACCATTCATGGGTACCATGGGTACCAAAATGTATCATTGCATCGGGGTTCCAGTCCTTGTTCAGCCACAAATAGAAAGCTATATACTGATGTGGCGGAGGAACCAGACTGCTGTGGTACAGTGCATCATCATTTTGCAAAAATCCCCTTGCAGGTTGTGGCATGATCCACACATTGCCAAATTGCACAGTTGGAATGACAATATGTTTCTTGCCCAGCTCATCTTTCCATATCATGAGGCTCTTATTCTGCGGGAGGTCCTCTTCCCATGGCTTACCCCATTCCTGTATCACCTGGTCTTTAAGTTCATCCGGGATCTCCTCTTCAAACCATTGATGATATGTTTCCATGGGTATGAGCTGAAGTCCCCATTCGGTCCTGTTCTCAACCATCTCATCCATGACACCGGGTGCCCATGAACCTGCGTTGATTCCCTGTGCCCATATCATATCAAGGAACTGACTGTTATTCTCAGGAACACCGGATACTGTAAAGTTATTTTCTTCCATTTTGTTAAGAAGCAAGCGCATGCTTGTGATGGTGTCCAGGTAACTTGCACCGATATTGTCCTTTCCTGACGGATAGTTGTAGTAGATCAATGCTACTTTCTTATTCTGGTTCTCACTGAGTTTCAGCTCGGCCCAGTTTATTGAGCGGTTAGCTATCCAGTCTATCTGTTCTTCCCTTGGGAAGAAGCCGCTTGTACCAGTATCAGGGTCGTATATGCTATCCCCGATGACTATGAACTCGAAAATACCATCGACGTTGGGACCTATGGTCTTGCGTACAACCTGAGCATTGGGTATTCCCCTGTTCGCATCGGCAGGGTCCACAGTATTGCTCTTTTCAACCACTATACCCCTAAGAACCGGAACATCGAGTTCTTCAAGTTCACGCATTCCTTTTTCGTTATCTTCATAGTTAAGCCTGAAACTCTTCATTGAAATAACACTTTGCACAAGTGGCAGGCCATTCTCATCACAATAGTATTTGATAATATCATCAAATGTATCAAAACCAAGTATTACATTACAGTCCTTTGATTCTATATCCCGTAGAAGTGCCTTGGCAATTGTACTGTCTGATTTAATGTCTTCTTTGTGCATCCATATTCCAATCGTTGGTTTGCTGGGATCGTATACCCTGTGTGTGCCACTACTATTTGCATACCATTCCAGATAATCCTGGGTGCTCTTGAAATACTTACTTTCATAATCAGGATGATACAGACCAATATCCAGAAGAATTTCCGGATAACCTGGAGTAACGTATTGCCAATCAGCAGTAAGCTGTGAATTGTTAGCAAACTCCTTTGCAAGATAGATCAGCAGATTCTCCGTATTATTTATTTGTTCGCTGGTTTCCGTTCCCCTGTTGTTATAATAGTTACAAAGGTCATTATTTTCAGAACCATCGTATACATGGTCAAAATAGTCAGGAGTGCCTATGGAACGTATATCTACCAAAACTGTACCGTTATTATGTGCACTGCTGAAGAACTGGTCCATGGGTTCAAAGACATCGACGGAAAGCATGTCACATAGGATCAGATCCTGCTCTGCCAGAAGCCCGGCGTTGCCGGCAGCAAGCAATTCATCACTTGGACCGGCCCAGGATGTGACATTATAGGAAGGTAGATACGTATAATTTATAAACTGGCTGTATGGATTGCTCACACTTGCTTTTTCAAGTGCATCATCTGGTGCCCATGCCACGTACATTATATTTATCTTCTGTTCATCTGCTGTTGCAACGCCGGTTAATGATGTGAGCAACAATATACATAATACTAATATCGATTTTATTTTCAATTGCATGTAATCCCCCGATAACGTTTTCTGAACATTCTGCGTGTCTTGCGGTGAACAGAGTGTTTTAGTCGTAATTTATTGAAACTTTAAAGATCATGCAAAGATCACGTGTTTCAAAACGTTTTCATTATTACATTTATATGTGTGTTATTAAACATATATATACAAATACAATATCAACTACTATATATTTTTTATATTAATATGCCACCACTATAACTCATAACATCATATTTTCTCTTTAACATGTATAAACATTTAAACTAATAGTTATTCTATATATATAATTTGCGTTTCAATTGTGTAAAAAAAGACGCTTTTTTATAAAGCGTCGAAATGTCTTCAGAATTTCCTCCTTTTCCAGAATCCCAGATATATTGTACCCAGCAAAGCCAGTACAAGAACAGAAGCAACTATGTCCGAACCTGATACAGAGTAACTGCTACTTTCAAACTCATCATCAACTGTTTCCCTTGTCATCTCATATCCTTCAACATAACTGTCTTCAACAGGTGATTTCAGGGAAGCTTCCTCTTCCAGTATATCTCCAGCACCGGAATCACTGAGAGCACTCTGGTTTCCTCCACTGGTTTCTACAATATTTAATTCAGTTCCAGTCTTACTGGAACTTTGTCTGCTGCTTGAAGTTGTTGTTTCCTGTGGAGTTGCTGTTTTGATGGCAGGTTCTCTTACCTCTTCCATGATCTTCTTGTATTTGTCCAGCTTTTCTTGTGACACCTGTATCTCTCCGGACTCGATCTCACTCTGGATGAACTCATCAAGCGTTGGATTACCACAGGTGTGGTGGCAACATGTAACACCATTATCGTTCACAGTGTCCAGATACTCATTTACCAGATCACTTTTTACTGCAGTTGATGGGTCCCAGTTTCCTTTTCGAATCACTTCGATCAGTCTTCCAGTTGTAGATTCATAGCCATGTGGGCTAGCATCTTTCATCCAGTCGGATATTGCCTGGTCTGCAACGAACTTTCCATAGGTTCTATCCCACATATCATCGGTTACAAGACCAGGTGTCAGAGCTTCAAGTCCCCAAAGGTTCTCAACGAAGTTCGACATCATTCTGGCACCTTCATATCCGTGCAACATCCATCCCTCAATGTTCAGATCACTAAAAACGGTGTACAACTCATTCTCAAGGTATGTTTCCACGTCTTCAACCTTTAGGTCCGCAGGATTTTCCAGGTTTGCTACCAACATGCTTGGTTCTTCACCAGACACTGCCCTAATGGCATTGGAAAGGCCTGAAAAATACTGATAGAACTCATCGGTATTTGTGGCACCGTATGTGTTGGAACTTCTGCTGTGTACAAGCACTTCGGTTCCATTCAGAATCTTCTCAAAGACAAGAGTGTCATCGATCTGGATATCTTCTCCGGTTTTTTGTTTTATGTAATCTTCAACAGTCTGACCTCTGATATTTTCACCGTAGATGTAGCTCATCTTATTGATGTAAAGTTCAGCAAGTTCACTGTTGTCCTTCCATGTATTAGTGGCTGATACAGCGTTTGCCATTCCGGTACCGTAAGAGCCGTCTTCAGGACCGAATATTCTGAACTGCGCAATGTCAAGTGCCAGGTTGTAATCACCTATAGTGTCGTTAAGAGCCAGCTGAAGAGCATCAGTGTTCTCCCTGACGTAGTTGGTGCCAGATTTATCTTCGTAAGCAAGTCTTACAGCTTTGTCAATGAGGTCCACCTTCATTGGGAAAGTATCCCTGTAAAGGCCTGATATCTGTACCATGACATCGATGCGAGGTCTTCCCAGTTCAGTTGCTGGTATCAGTTCCACATCAACGACTTCATTATCATCCGCATCCCATACAGGTTTGACTCCAAGCAGATAGAATACCTGTGCTTCCATTACACCTTCGTGACGTGTGGATTCTCCAGCCCACAATATATACGCTGCTTTATTTGGATACTCATCATGTTCTGTATGATAGTCATCTATCCATTGGTCCACGAGTGATGTTCCATCATCCCAGGCTTGTTTTGTTGGTATCAATTGCTCATCGAATGCATAGAAATTCCTGCCAGTAGGCAGTGTGTCGGGACGTAGTATCGGATCTCCACCAAGATTTGCTTCGATGTATCTTCCATCCATTGCTTTTAAGACTTGCTGGATCTCGTTGTCAGATTCCGCCAGAAGCTCTGCGTAATTACTGGCATCATTCAGACAATTATCCACTGCTACAGAAGTATTTCCAAGTATCTGCATCTGAGCATCTGTGCTGTTCATGCTATCAAGCAGAACAAGACTGAGCATATCCAATGGTGCAGCTTCGGAGTCGTTGTGAGCTACTACAGCATTGGTATAATCATCTCCCAGCATGGAATTGACCATTCCCACAAGTTCACGGTCCTGTGGTGCTTCCCCAAGTATGTGAAGTCCGTAAGGCATAGACTGGCTTCTAAGCTCCCTTAGTACATCATCCAGGTCATCCAGGAAAATGTCCACTGTTGCATTGTCCTGTGCAAGACTCATGTTCACTCTGTTATCAAGTCCAAGTTCCATTGTTAGGGTGATTATATCCTGCAAATGAGCCTGGAGAAGTGCTTCTGATTCAGTGAGCGACGTCGTGTAAACATTGATCTTATTGTTCAGTACACTGTAGTTTCCATAGCTTCCAGCTGATACAACAGGTGGTATCAGGTGGTCGATGATAACGGCATTACCTCTGCGTTTTGACTGAAGACCTTCACCCATACCATCCATTACGTATGGATAGATAACAGGTATATCACCTGTCATAATAGCAGGCCATTCTTCACTGAGCAGACAGAAGTCCTTGCCGGGTAACCATTCAACGGTTCCATGTCTTCCCATGTTAACCATTGCATCAGCATCGAACTCATTCTGCATCCACAGATAGAATGCAATATATTGATGGTGGGGTGGCAGTTCCCCGTCATGGTAAAGTATTTCGTTGTCCTGCAACCATCCTCTTGTTGGCTGTGGCGCAAGGATCACATTGTCGCTGAGGCTTATCTTCGGGATGACAATAAATTTGTCAGCATTTCCATCAGTGTAGACCATTATCTCTCCAGGAGCCTCTCCCCACATATCGATGACTTCCGTTCTTCTTAGTTCAGGAAGCTCATTGAACCATGAAAGGTATGTACTTTCAGGTATGAGTTCGACCTTTCCGGTCTCAACCATTTTGTCTAGTTCTCCGGGAGCCCATGTACCAACATTCCTTCCCTGATAGACCATGAGGTCCACGAGTTCTGTCTTATTGGGTATGAGTGTTCCATTCACGTCATAACCGGCATCATCCATTCCTTCAAGGAGATTTACAATACTTGGTGCAACTTCCAGATAGGAAGCACCTATATTGTCCTTACCGCCACCGTGGTTGTAGTAAATAATGGCTATATTCTTATCAGCTCACATTCCGCAGGTATAATTCCATTTTGAACAATTTTGCATGATAGCGTTTTTCAAACATAATTAATATCAATCTTATTTTTATATATTCAGGAAAAGCTTGTTTTGGTTGCATTCTTATTGAACAAGCAGAACATATTTTCCAGAGCATATAATCAAAATCATTACCAAGCAAAATGATGAACTTTTATTGTCGACCTGCGGAATGTGAGTTATCAGCAAGAAAGTTCAACAGATAATCCGAAATCCGTATCACTATAAACCATTGCTTGGTGACCTGTACGGTGCAAGGAGGGTACATATTGACTCTTCATTTGTGCTGATCTATGAAATAGATGAGGATAAAAAAGCGATCAATATTCTTGATTATGACCACCATGATGTAATCTATTGATTCTTTTGTGTTTGGAGCTGGAAATGCTTTTGTAGGCCTGTTTTTAATGGGATATTGCTTTAATTTTGTTTTTTGTAATCTTGGACCGTGCCGCCTGCGGCGGGGTTGTTGCGTTGCTTTTCAATTTGTTGTAACTGATCTTGTTAACATTTTCTGGTAAGTTTTAAATATTATTTTTTATACAATTATTGTTATGACAATAATGTCTGAATTCATCGATCGTAAAAGAAGGTTTTAAATATCATTGTTTATACCATTATTGTTATGACAATAATGTCTGAATTCATCAATCGTAAGAATGAACTTAAATATATTGAGGATGAGTTCTCAAAAGAGGATTTTCGATTCATTTCGGTTATTGGAAGACGCAGGCTTGGGAAAACTCGCTTTCTTGGATATTTTCTGGAGGAGAAGTCCAGGTACTGTTACATACTTGTTCCTGAGCTCAATGATCAGGATGTGAGAATGGATATTGCAAGGAGTTTTTATGAGGATTTGGGTATCGGTTTTCCAGGGTTGCCTTCGTGGGATGAGCTCTTTGAGAAATTGTTCCTGCATTCTTTTAAAGAAAGGACCATTGTCATATTCGATGAATTCCAGAGGTTTTCCCGGATAAATAGCAGTGTTTTCTCATATATGCAGAAGCATATCGACAGGTCAGCTTCAAATTCTAAGTTGTTCCTTGTGGTATCAGGTTCTTCCATAGGCATGATGCATGAGATATTCGAATATGCTTCGCCATTGTATGGCAGGAGGACGGGACAAATGCCGTTTGATGCTTTCAGGTTTGATGCACTTGCTTCATGGTTCCCTGAAATGCCTGTGGATATGAGGGTGTACATCTATACCATCTATGGTGGTACACCAAAGTATCTTGAAGAGGTAGAGTCTGCACGATTGTCGGATAATATCAGAAAACTCCTTTCAAGAACAAGTGTGCTTTATAATGAACCTGAGCTACTGCTTAAGACCGAGCTTCGGGAAAGTAATACTTATTTCAATATACTGAAAAATATAGCCTCTGGCATCTCAAGGTCTTCTGAAATAGCAGAGAGTTCCGGGATAAAGAACACTTCTGTAGACTATTATCTCAGTATCCTGATAAATGATCTTGACCTTATAAGAAAAGAGGTTCCGGTCTGTGATAAAAAATCCTCGAGGAAGGCCATCTACCGGATGAATGACAATTTCTTCAGGTTCTGGTTCAGATTCGTGTATCCCCATCTATCCGAACTTGAGATGGGAAATTATGAAAGGCTTTTGCAAAAGATTGAAAGTGAAATGGATACCTTTACAGGCCCGGTCTTTGAAGACATAAGTGAACAGTTCCTACTGGAACTGAATAAACGTTGCGGTCTTCCGTTCACCTTTGAGAAGATAGGGACGCAATGGGGAAAATTTAAAGGAGTGCCTGGAAAGAACAACTATGAGATCGACCTGGTAGCAATCAATAGTGATACAAGGCAAATATTGTTCTGTGAGTGCAAATGGCATAAGCAGAAGGTCGGTTTAGATGTTCTAATGAATTTTATAGATAAAGCGAAATATGTGAAATGGTACAATAGCGACAGGAAAGAATATTTTGCTGTGATCTCAAGATCAGGTTTTACCCCAAAGCTGAAGTCATTTGCAAAGGATAATGCTGTATTGCTCTTTGACCTTGAGGATATTGGTCAGGTTATGGGATGATCAGGATGATTCATTTTTCTTGTAGCTACTACCTCAGGGAAGTGAAGCGTTTTTCTCATTTTCAATATGGTTATATATTCCACCTTTGATATGCTTCTTTAGATATGTTTTACAGCAGTGAGTATGGAATGTGCGCCTTCGGCACTACTTATTTAAGTGTGCATGAGATGTACTCACCTGAGTGACTCCATGCAGGTGATGTGATACTCTTGCCTCCGTTGTAACTTAATTCTCCCCATGCAACACGCTTTACATTTGTGCCATTAGCATTT
Source organism: Methanolobus sp. (assembly GCA_034008115.1). GTDB lineage: Archaea > Halobacteriota > Methanosarcinia > Methanosarcinales > Methanosarcinaceae > Methanolobus. The sequence goes on along the minus strand of JAVEPM010000010.1, from coordinate 41,206 downwards.
GCTACGTAAAGTGCAGATATCATGCCGCTACCAAATTCACCTCCATCTTCCGGAGGGAGAAAAAGAGATGCATCAATTAACATATGTCTTCCATCAGGACTCCAGATTACATCAAAAAGGATTAGCATTAGTTTCAAGGCTATCTGTGTCCACAAGACTCAGGATATCTTTCCCTACGGTCTGATTCAGATCGGATACGATTGTTGCATTCATTTGTTTAATGCTGTCGCTTGCAGTAGCTGGTAGAGAAAATATGCAAAGCAGAGCAATAAGAATTTGTATTGGTATTTTGACTTCTAAAATAGAAGCGTGTGTTGAATTCAAAATTGCTCGGATAACATTCCACAAGGAGAACGTTTTATTTGCTGAACTGATTTTTGTACTATGTAATTTCATAAGATCACCTCACTTTTGGTATAAGTTAAAAGGATGAAACAAATGATATAGTTTAAGCGTAACCAGCGATAAAGACGTTTCATTTTGTTGAAACCACCCTTGAAAGATATCATTTTCTAAATAAACAGGAATTATTTCGAACCTATAAAGTCAATTTGCAGTGCTATGTCAGTTCCATACCTTATTTGAAATTGAATGACTTATTTAACAAAGTACAATAGATAATTTTATGTTTTTATTTATATTTTAAAATAAAAGAGATTACACGCCGAAACTTTCAAACATGAGATATAGATTTTTCAGTTAACGTTATTCATTTAAAAATCAGGCATCTTTATATACAAATAAAAATATATTACCTTTACAATGTCTTCTAAATATAAAATCCTGATTGTAGATGATGAACCATTAAATGTCGAGTTACTATCAGTTTATCTTAGGGATACATATGACATTATAACTTCTTACAATGGTAGGGATGCACTTGAAAAAGTTAAAAATGAGAGCCCTGATCTGATTCTTCTTGATGTAATGATGCCAAACATGAATGGTTATGATGTTTGCTGCACCATACGCAAAGAATTCAAGATGGATTTCATACCTATAATAATGGTGACAGCTTTGACTGGTAAGGCTGATCATCAGAAAGGAATTGATGCCGGAGCGGATGAATTTTTAAAGAAACCCGTAGGCAAGTTCGAACTTGACAAAAAGATCTCCTCTCTTCTGAGAATAAAAAAGATGCATAATGATCTTCTTACGGAAAAGAACACAGCTTATCATTATCTTGATTATGTCGGCGTACTTGTTGTAGTACTTGACCTTGATTACCGGATTCTGCACATTAATAAAAAAGGGTCTGATCTATTGGGTTACGGTTCTGAAAAATTGATCGACCGTGAATGGATAGAGTCTTTTGTTCCTATCTATTCGGTAAATGATGTACGCAATCATTACGATGGCCTTGCATCAGGAAGGATAAAACCATATAGGCACCACGAATTTCCTGTTATCATAAGTACCGGTGAAGAACGACTTTTCAGGTGGTATGAATCTCCATTGTTTGACAATGCAGGCAACACCACAGCCATTTTGATATCAGGGGAAGATATCACTGAAGTAAAAAAAGCTGAAAAACAGCTTAAAGAGTACGCTGTACAACTGGAGCGTTCAAACGATTTGAAAGAATTGTTTACAGATATTATGCGACATGATCTGGTGAACCCTCTCAGTCTTATCAAGTCTTTTACAGAATTACTTTATGAAATAGAGTCAAATGAATATAAGAAAGAATTGCTTGAACATATCGATGAAGCCACCGAAAAACTTATCTCAATGGTGGATGATGCGGCACATCTTGCAAAGCTGGAATCTGTGGATGATATAAGTTTTGTGAAGATAGACATTTGCTTGATGATGACTGATGTGGTCAATGGTTTTATACATCAGATTCATGACAAGAATATGTATCTTAAGATTCAAGCAGAAAATGAATGCTATGCTGTTGCCAATCCTATGATTGAGAGGGTATTCGTTAATCTCTTATCTAATTCTATCAAGTATAGTCCACAGGGTAGCACTGTAATTATTGATATTGTCGATATGGTGGATAAATGGAAGATAAGCTTTATAGATCAGGGCGATGGAGTACCTGATGTCAGTAAAGCATCTATTTTTGAACGATTTAAGCGTCTGCATAAAGAGAGTATACGTGGTACAGGGATTGGTCTGGCTATTGTTAAACGAATTATGGACCTGCACAAGGAATACGTCGCCGTTGAGGATAACCCTGAAGGAAATGGCAGTGTCTTCTGGCTTACTCTTAAAAAAGGCATCTGATTTATTTCAGGAATGTTCTTATTGTTATTTTTTCGTAGTTGAATCTGTTCAGCTTAAATAACTGCCCAAAAGGAAAACATGTTCAAAATAAAAAATAAAAATATAGATGATTTATGAGTAACTATTCAGCCTGATAAAAACGCTATCAATATCAATCTTGACAAAAAGTTGAAATGAAAATTTCATTATGATGATTTATTTTGATTGTTACTATTGATTGCTTTTTTGATTGTTAGATTATTAGTGGGCAGATATCTCCATTTTGAAGAAATCAGTACCAATAGGCAGATTGTGCTAGGCTGAATAGTTACATTTATGAAAAGAACTATAGTCAAGATTCAAAAGCATCTTTGACCTTTTCAAAGATACCTTTGCCACCTTTTGGGTTTTTCATATCGGATCCATTTTCAAGTTTCTGGAACTTTTTAAGGAGCTCTTTTTGCTCCCCTGTTAGCTTTGTAGGTGTTCTGACAATGATCTTAACAAGCTGGTCACCATGAGAGTTACCATGAAGATGAGGCATTCCTTTGCCCTTTAGACGCAGTATAGAATGTGTCTGGGTTCCTGCCTTAATATTCATTTTTACTTTTCCATGCAATGTCGGGACCATTACATCCCCACCAAGTGCTGCCATTGAGAATGATATTAACTGCTCGTAGAGTATATCATTTCCTGCACGCTGGAACTTCTCATGTGGCTCCACATGAATCACAACGTAAAGATCACCTGATGGTGCACCGGGGCTTCCTTCTTCACCTTCGCCCCTAATCTTGAGACGAATTCCGTTGTCAGCTCCTTTGGGAACCTTAACAGATATCTTACGAACCTTCTTGATCTTACCAGTACCCTTGCATGCAGGACATGGAGTCTCAATTATCTGACCTTTTCCATGACATGCATTACATGTGCTGGTAGACATGAATCTTCCAAATGGAGTATTACGTGCCTGTGTCACCTGCCCAGAACCACGACATGTGGAACATGTATGGGGACTGGTGCCTGATTTTGCACCGGTACCTCCACAGGATTCACAATTCTCAGCCCTTGGGACATTGACAGTAGTATCAACTCCTGTTGCTGCCTGCTCAAGAGTAATTGTCAGATCATAGCGAAGGTCAGATCCTCTGGATGGACCCTGTCTCCTTTGTCCAGCACCAAAACCTCCAAAACCGCCGCCACCACCGAAAATACTTCCAAATATATCTCCAAGGTCAGCAAATCCGCCAAAGTCTGCATTCCTGAATATATCTTCCTGACTATAACGGCCATCGATACCTGCATGACCAAACCTGTCATATTGCTCTCTTTTCTCTGGGTCAGAAAGGACAGCATACGCTTCAGACAATTCCTTGAACTTTTCCTCAGCACCAGCTTCCTTATTCTTGTCCGGATGATATTGCATTGCAAGCTTTCTATAAGCTTTTTTTATCTCAGACTCTGTGGCATCCTTGGATAAGCCTAATATTTCGTAGTAATCGCGTGTTGTGGACATGGATGATTCCCGTTATGCATTGATAATTATGAAATTAAAACTAAAGATAGGTAAGATAGCTTTAGTATTAAAGTATCTTACCCAAGCGTTGATCCATGCATATTTACTTATCTTCATCAACTACTTCATAATCCGCATCCACAATTGTCTCTTCATCGGAGTCTGCAGATGAAGCGGATTCTTCCGAAGCGGATGCTGCAGATGCAGCTTCTTCCTGTGCCTTCTGGTACATTGCAGCAGAGACGTCATAGACAGCAGTCTGGAGAGCTTCGGTCTTTGATTTGATATCTTCGAGGTCTTCACCTTCCAGGGCAGCCTTAAGATCACTGACCGCAGCCTCTACCTTGGACTTCTGCTCATCGGTTGCAATATCATCTGCTTCCTTGAGAGTCTTTTCAGCAGCATTCACAAGTGATTCAGCTTCGTTCTTAATCTCAACCTCTTCCTTACGCTTCTTGTCCTCTTCAGCATGTAATTCTGCATCTTTTACCATCTGTTCAATTTCCTCGTCAGAAAGACCGCCTGGCTTTTGTATGGAAATGGACTGTTCCTTACCGGTTCCCTTGTCCTGTGCATTGACATGCAGGATACCGTTTGCATCAATATCGAATGTTACCTCGATCTGTGGAATACCTCTTGGTGAAGGTGGAATACCGTCAAGAGTGAACCTTCCAAGGGTCTTATTACCAGATGCTACGCCTCGCTCACCCTGAAGTACGTGGATCTCAACTGATGGCTGGTTGTCAGCTGCTGTAGAGAATACCTGGCTCTTCTTGGTTGGAATGGTTGTGTTCCTTTCAATAAGAGGAGTTGATACGCCTCCGAGGGTTTCAATACCAAGGGTCAATGGTATTACATCAAGCAGAAGTACGTCATGAACCTCGCCTCCAAGGACACCTGCCTGTACTGCTGCACCAATTGCAACAGCTTCATCAGGATTGATATTTTTGTATGGGTCTTTTTCTGTTGCCTTCTTTACAGCTGCTGCAACTGAAGGCATCCTTGTAGAACCTCCTACCAAGAGTACCCTGTTAATATCCTTTGCACTGAGCTTTGCATCCTTCATTGCCTGGTTGACAGCCACCATGGTCCTGTCAAGCAGATCGGAAGTCATCTTCTCGAACTGTGCTCTTGTAAGATCGATATCAATGTGTTTTGGCTGTCCATTTGCATCTGCAGTAATGAATGGAAGGTTGACGTTAGTTGTTGCTACACCTGAAAGCTCTATCTTTGCTTTCTCTGCAGCATCCTTCAAACGCTGTAGTGCTGCCTTGTCCTTGGAAAGATCGATGCCTTCAGCCTTATTGAACTCTTCAATGAGGAAATCTACAATCCTCTGGTCAAAGTCATCCCCACCAAGCTGAGTGTCACCGCTGGTTGAAAGAACTTCAAACACTCCTCCACCAAGCTCAAGAATGGATACATCAAATGTACCGCCTCCAAGATCGTAGATGAGTATTTTGTGATCTTCTTCATCCTTATCAAGACCATATGCAAGAGCTGCTGCAGTAGGTTCATTGATAATCCTCATGACCTCAAGACCAGCAATGGTACCTGCATCTTTTGTAGCCTGTCTTTGAGAGTCATTAAAGTACGCAGGAACAGTAATAACTGCCTGTGTGATAGTTTCCCCAAGATAGGACTCTGCATCTTCCTTTAACTTACGCAGGATCATTGCGGAGATTTCCTGTGGAGAGTATTCCTTGCCATTAAGGGTTACCTTGTAATCAGATTCTCCAATATGCCTTTTGATAGAGCTTACACTGTTGTCAGCATTGGTGATGAGCTGCCTTTTGGCAACCTGACCTACCAGTTTCTCGCCCTTTTTAGAAAAACCTACAACAGAAGCTGTAGTTCTTCCCCCTTCTGCATTAGGGATAATAGTAGGTTCCCCACCTTCAATTATAGCCATACAAGAATTTGTAGTTCCTAAATCAATTCCCAATATCTTTCCCATTTTATTACCTCGTTTATGAATAAATTTTAATTGCTATTATAATTGTGTGTTATCTGTGTTAAACATTACTTTGCCAGAATAGAAACATGTTTCTGTTTCAGTTATCCGATTTCTTTGATACTGTAACCATTGCAGGTCTTATCACCTTTGTATGCAGATAGTATCCGGGTTTACAGACGTCAACAATGATATTCTCATCATGCTCCGGGTGTTCTACATGCATCATAGCTTCGTGCAAATAAGGGTCAAATTCAGCACCTTCACACTTGATTTTTTGAAGGCCTTCCTTCTCAAGTATTCCAACAAATTGTTTAAAGACCATCTCAACACCTTTTATTACAGATGGAACATCATCAGTCTGCTTTGCAGACTCAAGTGCACGTTCGAAGTTGTCACAAACCTCAAGGAGCTCTATTATAATCTGCTCAACTGCAAATTTACGATATTCTTCTTTTTCACGAGCAGTTCTCTTTCGGAAATTATCGAATTCTGCAGTCAGGCGCAGAAGCTTATCCCTAAGTTCTGTAACTTCATCCTCAGAAGGATTTTCTGCAACTTTGCCTTCTGCAACTTGTTTCGAATCTAATTCTTCACAATTTTCTGGTCCATCAGCCATTCTTAATTTCTCCGCATGTTCTGTGCGCGGTAATATGCATCAGAACTAGTGATTGTATGATATTCTATAAATAGTTGTCGTTTATTTGGTTGTTTTTTAAGAAACAAAGTCTGCAAAATAAAGATGACACTATTAATACAGCATGATATAATAACTCTTTTAAAAAGAATCTTTGAACCTATGCTGCAAAATACGTATCAGGAGCATACTGGCTATCATGCATAAGGCAAGTGCAGAAACAACCTGACCAGGTCCAACAGCAGTGATGCCACCTTCAAGGGCATACTTTATACCAGTAAAAAAAGCCGTTGCTGAAAACGTGGCCGTTAGCGATACTATTGCGCCTCCTACAAGAGAACCCATGTAATCTGCACCACGTGATTCAAAATAAACAGAACCAGCTATGAAGATAACCGCAAAAATAAGAAGCATAATATGCATTGGAACCTGCATGGAACCAGCTTTTGCCATGTTCATCAGCCCAAATGCAACACCAACCATAAAAATTGCCATTGTTGTAGAAACTGCCAGTGCCTGTACAAATGGGTTTTCTGTATTTACATCCATATTCATCCCAGTCCTCTAACGGTAATCATAGTATATATTCATTGTTAATATATAGTACATACTATAAATATAAAAAGCAGGCAATTTTTCAGAATAGAAAAAATAAAACAGGATTCAAGAAACTCATTCAGTTTTACAGGATTATCTCTGAGAAATAGATAAACTAATACAAAAATAAAAATAAATTTAAAATTAAGAATCTTTTATTTTAAAAAAGAAAAACAGGCCATTACAATCGCATACCCATTCACTTCATTTCAAAGTAAATTGGAGCTGGTCATGCTACCGCAATGTGAACAATAATATACACAGTTCGAGCCTAATTTTTGCTTTTTTAATGAGTTACTGCAAAATGTGCAGGACATTTTTATATCTGTTTCTGTTTTTAATTTATTCATATTAACACATCATTACAAAATCCATATTGACAGTGTTTTTCTTTGTCCAGTATCCACATACCTTACAAAGCTGCACGTTTCTTGTATCATTGTGGAATACATTGTTGCACTCCGGACATTTTTTTAATAAACCCATTTTTATTACTCCTTAAGTTAAATCGTGGAGATATTTTACTTACATAATGTAGAAAGAGACAGACGTGAAAACCCACTCTGCCTCTTTACAGCGTAGCATCACAAAATATGTACGCACATTCATGAAAATCTTACCTTTCTAAGAAAGATATCATTTCGAAGACCCCACTCTTTGTCTGGGAAACTCCCATTTCCCAACCCGCAAATATACTCGATTGAAACGTACCTTATTCAACCGACGATAGTTAGCGTCGTAGACATATAACAGTATCCCGATAAAATTTATGATGTGACATTTAATTATAACGCCATTGTAATTTCAAAAGAGATTACTCAGAAACATCCAAACAAAATATATAAAGATCACTATAGTTTACGTTTGAAAGTCTAAGATAGACATAATAGCTATATGTATATGCACACATATATAATATTTCATTGTAAATAAATTGGTATTATCAATCAATCAATCAATCAATAAATAAATAAATAAATAAATAAATAAATAAATAAATAAATAAACAAATAAATAAATCCCTGCTAAATCAGGCACATAATAACAAAGGATATATCAAATAATGCAGTTGCAAACAACATGAAAATACTGCTTGCAGAATACGCAATGGGAATCGGGCTAAAAGGCACACTGCTGCTGGAAGGCAAAACCATGTTAAGCACGCTTGCCGAAAGCTTTAATCGCCTTGGGCATGAAGTTAGCTACCTCAGTGCAGAAAACAAGTTTAAAAATGGAACTGCAATTATATCCAATGAAGAAAACTTTGCAAACGTACTTGAAAAAGCTGCAAAGAATAATGATGCAGGTCTTGTAATAGGACCAGATGAACTTTTGGGCGACCTGACAGATATTCTGGAAAAGAACACTGTTAACCTCGGATGCACGGCAAATTGTGTGCGACTCTGTACAGATAAACTGCTGTGCACACAGATCCTTGAATCAAATTCCATAGCTACACCAAAAATAGTAAGTGAAGTATTTAAAGGAAAATATGTCATGAAGCCAAGGTTTGGATGTGCGTCTGAGGGAGTAAGAATGACAATTCCTGAAAAAATGGATACTACAGAAGATGAATATATCGCAACCGAGTATATAGAAGGCGAACACCTTAGTGTGAGTATGATCTGCGGGCAGCGAACACTTCCGTTGAGCCTGAACAAACAGCTTATCGATATCAAGAAAGACAATGATGATACTATCTTTGATTATAGAGGTAATCAGGTACCATACAGGGCAGACTACGAAGAGGAAGTGCTCCAGGTTGCAAAAAAAACTGCTGAAATACTTAAATGTAGTGGCTATATAGGAATTGATATTATTTATGGAGACAGACCCTATGTCATTGATGTTAATCCCAGACCTACAACTGCAATATTTGGACTTGTTCAGGTCCTAAATAGTGAAATTGCAGAACTTATACTGATGAATGTATTTGCTAAGCTTCCCGATTCAGTAATTCTTGAAGGGGAATGCTCTTTCACAAAAGATGACATTGAGGACATCATATGAAAATAATCGGAATTGACATTGGTGGTGCTAATACTAAGATGGCATCCGCCGACGGAGAGATCATTGAACTGCATTACATACCGTTGTGGAAGGATACAATATTGCCCAGATCTCTGGGAGACATTGCAGAGAAATTGAAACCTGATAAGGTCAGTGTGGTCATGACAGGCGAACTGGCGGATTGTTTTGAGGATAAAGATAAGGGTATCGACTTTATCATGCGTTCTGTTAATGATGCTTTTGATTGCGAAGTTAAATACATTGACAGTAGTGGACATTTCCATGAAAATTCAGGAAAGCTGCGGGACCTTGCTGCAGCAAACTGGGCAGCATCTTCCAGACTGATAGGCTCGGAGATAGGAGATTGTATCTTTGTAGACGTAGGAAGCACGACCAGTGACATTATCCCTATCAAAAATGGAAAACATGTTGCAGGGCTCACGGATTTCTCAAGGCTTGTTCACAGCGAGTTGTTCTATGCAGGAACACTCAGAACCAACCTTGCATATCTGCTTGAAAAAGTAAACGTTGCAGATGGGGACTGCCATATCGCATCAGAACTATTCTCAACTACTGCAGATGCGTACTTACTCTTAGAAGAGATTCCAGAAGAACTGTATACTTGTGAGACTGCCGATGGCGCAGGTAAGAGTAAGACAGATGCCATGAGAAGACTGGCACGTGTTGTATGCGCAGACCTTACCGAGATCTCAGCAGATGAAATATACCATATCGCTCAGCAGGTCAAAGAAAGACAGGTAAACCTTTTGAGCCAGGCTATATCAGTTGTTGCTGAAAGGAATGGGCTTGACAGGATAGTATCTGCCGGGCTTGGAGAATTTCTCATAAAAGAGGCTGCAGAAAGACTTGGTTTTGAATGCATTTCTGTTGCCAGCAGATGGGGGGCAGATGTTTCAAAAGTATTCCCTGCATATGCTGCAGCGAAGATCATGGAAGATGAAGTTAATGTTTCAGGAAAAGAATAAGTCTGATTGAAGTATACATATCTAAAGAGAGAAAATAATATGGGGAGTTTAGTTGCTATGAAGATCGTCGTGAAACTTGGAGGAAGTGTAATGAAGTATTCACATTCTCTCGTTGACTCTCTGCTGAAGTTTTTTGAAAGAAGCAATGACAACGATCACTCGATACTCATAGTCCCAGGTGGTGGAGTTTTTGCGGATTCTATCAGAACTATCAGTGAAAAATACGAAATCGGAGATGGTGCAGCTCACTGGATGGCCATTCTTTCAATGGAACAATACGCCCACTATATTATAGATAAGACAGGAGTAAACTCTGTTGAAAATATCAATGAAGTCCCTGGGGGGGTTTCTCTATTGTTACCGTACAAAATGCTCAGGGAAAACGATAAGTTAGCACATTCATGGAATGTTACATCGGATACTATAGGGGCATGGATCGCCCGGGAAACAGGATCACGCTTTATAAAAGTTACTGATGTTGATGGAGTTATTGCCGATGGTATTGTTCAGAACAGGATGACTGCCAGGGAACTTTCAAGGATGGGAATTACATGCATTGACAGCTCATTGCCTGTCTTTTTGATTGAAAATAAGATGGATTGTGTCGTTGTCAACGGAATATACCCTGAAAGAGTCATTAACGCTCTTATTGGAAAGGATGTTATAGGAACTCATATCAAGGGGAATATTTAAATTACATACTGAATATGTACAGAACTCACTGACATACTGATTTTTCAGTATTTTTTCAGTATTTTATATTTATCACATACTATCATAGTAAGGAGATTCTAAATGGCAAATAAAGTCGATAATTGTACCACATGCAACAAGAGACTTGTGGAAACCGGCTATGTACGCTTCCCATGCCCTGTTTGTGGCAACGAACTTGGAAGATGCATGAGCTGCAGGCAGCAGAGCAACACATACAAATGTCCAAAATGTGGATTTTCAGGAGCATGAGGTGAATTAGATGGGAGATGTTGCAGCAACTATTAAGATAATGCCTGAGGGTGTCGATACAAATCTCGAAGAACTTAAAGACAAACTCATCGCATCACTTCCAGAGGGCGCAGAATACGGCACCCACAAGGAAGAGCCTATTGCATTCGGACTTAAGGCCCTTATCATGGTCGTCATCGTAGGTGACCTCGAAGGAGGTACAGAATCCGTAGAGCAGGCCTTTGCAGCAGTAAGCGGTGTTGAGAGCGTAACAGTGACAGAAGTCGGAAGACCTATCTAAACCTCTCATTTACTTTTCTTTTTTTGTTATTTTTATTGATTTTTAAGTTGTAACTTTTCAGGGCTTGTAGATCAGGGGAAGATCGTTACGTTCGCAACGTAAAGGCCGCGGGTTCAAATCCCGCCGGGTCCACTTAGACAATGTCAGACCAGTTTTAGCTTACGGCATAACCCAGAAATTAAATCAAAGCCAAATGATAAAGATCATTTCTGAAAAGAGGATCGTCACAGTTAATAATATGGCAATTATATTTTTATATTTAATTTGTACCACCAAAATAAATTCAATGAATGACATTATTAATGCTTAAGTATGTGTTTTTTATTAATATCAATACATAACAAAAATGATAGCTACAAACTGAAAATTCGAGAGAATAATGAGTAGTCTTTCTGTCAGAATCTACCTCCAGTAGTTCTCTAATTTTACCTCCATATTGTTGTTACCACTATTAAATCACCTTAAACATTACACTACTAACTGAATTCTTAGCTTTCTCCTAAGCCATTCTTCAATAAACAGAATAAACCTGGCAAACCTAAACTTGTCTTCATCAATGGTTATTGGACCTGGTTTTACTATTGTAAAATGCTTTTTCTGGAGATAGATCCATGCATTTCTGAGCAGGAATGAGATTAATGTAAAGAAGTATTTGAAGGTTACATCTTTTGTTGATGTTCTTGGTTTAACGATATTTCTCATCCTGTAAGACGATTCGATAGCAAACCGTCTTCTGTAGACATTACTAACCTTTCTTGGAGGCCAGTTAACTCCATAAACAACAAAACCAAGGTTTCACATCCCTTTTTACCTCTTTTACCTTTCAGATACTTCACATCAATTACGATATCCAGGTGAACTTCTTTCTTCTGAGCATTCTTGATTATATATTCAGCAGACCTTGTTTTTTTACCATCAAGCAGTTGCTTGATCTTGCCTCTGGAGTAATGAAAATGGGGTAAAATAAATGCAAAAGTCGAAAACAAAGATCGTTAGTGCAATAATGCTGCTAATGCTGGTGACATTTATACCAATGGTAAGTGCCCAAGAAGAACTGCCATCTGATACTTCTAGTGCTAAACAAGTTACCATCAAACTAAATCAAAATGATGGCGTCTTGATAATACCTACAGAAGACAGAAGGATTGATGACTTAAGTACAAGTATCACTGAAGAAAAATCAGCGACAGCATACTTGTCAGGTAGTATCGATGAGAACAATCATGTCATACTTGAAGGTGTAATTACGCTTGATGGAAAAGAAGAAAAGGTTCAATTATCTGGCGACGCCACCCATCCATCAATCTGGGATATATGGGAGTACAACGGTTATGAGCCAATGAATGGTGCTGAAGCACAAGATTATCTGGATGACCAAGGAGTATATTTAACCAAAGGTCTAGAAACTGGATCATTTTACGGCACAACAAATGAAATAGTAAGTATGATTGACAGTGGAAGACCGTTTTTTCTGATAGAAGAAAGTGAATGGGGAAATTGTCATGCAGTGGTTCTTAGCGGATACTGTTATGGCCCAGACATAGATGCGTACTTCAGGTTAAATGACCCAAACACATGGACCGGTACGAGTATAATGAATTGGTACGATACAGATGATCCTCAGTTCAACTACGATAAAAATGTTTATGAGTACAGATGTGCTGATGATACCTCTTCAACTGGATATTTCTATTTAGGATAAGAGAATGAAATGGAAATTTAAAAGTGAACCAAATATCAGGAATACTTTTAGACAACATCACAAACTCGCTTATTCAAAATAATATCATTTCAGATGTTCATGATGGCCTTGCCCTGAATGCTTCTTCAGAAAATTGTATTGAAAATAACACCCTGCTTTCAAATACTTTTCATGGAATCTATCTGATTAACTCAACAAGTAACGATTTGAGGAACAATCTCATCATTAATAATAAATGTGGGCTTTATCTTGATCTGTCAGATCAGAATACTGTCGTCAACAACAACGCCACTGAAAATGAAAACTACGGAGTTGCTCTTCGGAAATCAAATACCAATAACATAACAAATAACCAATTTTTCGTGAACAAATACGGTCTCTGTCTTATCGATTCTCATGATAATGCAATATTAGATAACTTTGCCAGTAGCAACAAACAACACGGCTTTCTTTTATGGAAATCAGAATCTAATGACATAACAAACAATATCCTCATTGAAAACGAAAACTCTGGTGTTTATATCCAATCTTCTTGTTCAAATAATACTCTGGATGGAAATACATTATCCAACAACGGCAATGGTATTTCAATTGAAAATGCCAACAATAACCTTATCATAAACAATACTCTCAGTTCTAATGAGGAATACGGAATTTTCCATTTATTCCCATGCAATGACAACATCATCAGAGAGAATCTCTTTTTGAATAATAAAAAAGGAGATGAAAATCTAACATCCTTCTCTAAACTAATCTATACCATCCTAATCATTCTAACAGTAACCGGTATTACATATTATTTTAACATAGCTTTGTTGAAAAAAGCCCTTACAGGCTTAGGTATTCTGGCTGTAATCTCCTTTATTATAATTGTTGCATGGTATTTCCCATTTGAATCAGCAAATCCTGAGAACAACGTAGATATCACTAATTTTAGCTGGTACAATTCCTCTGCGGTTAATCAGATACATACAAAAGTCACTCTGTCAATGGATATTAATTACAGGAATAAGCAGGCATATACTAACAATTTTGCTAAAAATCCACAAACCAATATAATCCCAGTCAGGATTCAGATATCCTTAAGTGAATATGCATCAGATGGCATCACAGAAGGATCACCCATACAACTCTATGAAGAAGTTATGAATTTAACATATCAAAAACAGTTCAAATATGAGATAAATCTTGAATTAGACAATAGGATGAAACATAAAATTCAGACAATTATTGTGTTCAAGGAAGAATATGATTACCCTCATCCATATTATGGAGAGTCAAAATGGGAACAAATTGGAAGGGCAGTAACCGTTATCGATTTGAATGATGATTTTTCAGGTACGAGCAAATAACCGAAAGAAGATTTATTATAACAACAGCAGATGAATAATGACATGCCATATAAAAAAAGAATGACAGATGCACCAGAATCTACAGTATTCTCATGTTAATTGGGATGGATTGACGATGTGCCTGTATATAAATGGCATGAAGATTGTTCTCTAACTGCATCTACAAGGGGATCTGGTCATGGGATATATTGAAGATGGAATAAAACAGTCTGTGTAAATCATGGATACAACAGCTTTGATGCAAGCAACGACTACTCCCTATTATGAAATGAAGTAAAAAATGAAGTGAATCAGAATAGACCTTTTGTGGTTAGTATGACATATGTGGTTATAGATAGTGGCCATTCATAAGCTTATGCAGAACATAGCGTCCACATGTCTGGGATACATTTATGGTTCCATAACTAGTAGATATGAAAGGCTTAACGTTGTTTTCAAGGGACTACTGGATATTGCATGTTTTATTTTGGAATAAAGATAGCAGAGACGTTTTTAAATAGGCTCATATAGAAACTACCATTTATGCTTCAACTTATCCGGGCATCCACAACAACATGCCAGATGCCGGGAGAATATTTTTTGATCTTCCTGCAATCCAGTATTTCCACATTTCTCCCGGTTTTTGATGCTGCATTTTCAATGCGCTCAATTGGTCTGGAAAATATCAGGCATTCCGGTGTAGTTTCATGGTAATGCAGGGTCCCACCACTTTTTTTAAAGGCTTTGATCCCATGTTCAAGATAATGGTGTGTGGTGCCCACATATCCCATAAGTACTCTGTCAGCAATTCCCTCAGGTGTGAGTTCAGCACAATCCCCATTCTTTGCTTCAACTATGTCTTGCACATGGTTCAGGACTATGTTTTCCCGGAGGTATGCACAGGACAGAGGATTTATCTCGATGGCAATGATCTTTGCAGGTTTTGAGTGAACTGCCATAGGAATGCTAAAGTATCCTATCCCTGCAAACATATCAACAATAGTTTCATTGCTCCCAATACTGCTCATAAGTGATTTCTCATGCAGGTTTCCCTTTGAGAACATCACTTTTGTAACATCGAGTTTAAACAGGCATCCATTTTCCTTATTGATGGTTTCAGTGTTCTCACCAATAAGTATCTCTCTTTTGGGTAACCTGAACTGACCGCTTATTCCAAGATCACGTACCACAGTATTGCATGACGGATACATCTTGATCAATGATTTTGCAATCCTTTCTTTTAAATGATCAATTGAGGGGTCGATACTAACAATAATAATCTTACCGAGTATCTGCCATCCTGAAGGCAATAAATTCTGTTCTGTTTCTGTAATGCCTCCGCCAAGTATTTCTTTAAGTGAGCGCCATTTTTTGTAGAAAAGAGCATCTTCCTGCTGGTATATTTCAAACCCCTTTATATCATCAGTAACAGGTATCTCAAGGAAGCGTTCTTTTGCATCAATGACCTTTATCTTCCTTTGCCGGTCAAGTTTACCTTCCTCAATTATACTAAGCCTTACAGTTTCTGCTTCTTTTAGCGGTACACGAACAACTTTCATCATAATGACCAGAATTCTGATTTTTTAATTTGATTAAATGATACAGCAGGCTTTAAATATCGATGCTAACTCATTCGTTTAGCCGCGAACATTTAAATACATTGTTGGTCTATTGGCTATTGCATGAACAACGGAGATAACACTGCCATTTTTTCCACTGATATTGGGTTTATTGCTCTTAATGGTTCTGTAAAGATTAAAATACTTGACTTTCTCAAAGGTGGCTGTAAATCTTTTGATGAAATAGTCCAGTACACAGGAAAAGCTAAGTCCACAATCTCCGTTCATCTTAACGACCTGAAATCCCAGAGTCTGCTCGAAGAAGCTATCGATGCAAATGATAAGAGGAAGAAAGTCTACTTTTTGAAATGTCAGTACGTTGCATGTTCTCAGGAACCGGGGATGAAAAGTTATAGTGAGATGCTTGAAGTCATAGGCTCTGCTGATATGAGTTCCTTTGGTTGTCTGAAATGTTTGTTCCATGCTGTGCAGTATGGTTTCCGTGCCTACGGGGTAAACTGTGATCCCATCATGAGAAAAATAGGAAATGATGTGGGAGCCAGTCTTTCCAGAAACTTTGTTTCAAATGAAACGGAACAGATACTGGATGAAATGATGGTTTTCTGGGAGGAAAACGGTATCGGAAATTTTAAAGTCCTGAGCCACGATCCCATAAAAATAGCTGTTCATAACTTTTTTGATTGCCGATTAATTCCAATTGAAGAAAAGACCTTATGCTCTTTTGCACAAGGTGTTTTTGAAGGTATCCTCAAAGAAAAACTGGGTATTGAATATGTAATGCAGATACTTGGTAAATGTGATAAGAATTGCGAATCCTGTCATTTCCAGATAATCTTGCTTTAATTCGATGCTTTCATAACTCCAAGTTCACCTTTAACAAATCTGCCGATTGCAGCAACAATTCCTGGTCCGTCACTTGTTTCTCTGCAAATTATCATGTGTTCCATGAGTCCCAGTCTTTCTATTCCGTATATATCCCTTGCGTGACCGGTTCTTTTGACGGCTACTTTAAGTTCAGAGCGTGTAACTGCATTTGCAATCACTCTGTCCTGGCTCGATTTTTTCCAGTCCCACCAAAGATCTGCCTGTGATTTTGTAAAAGCACCCACGTTTGTTGCTTCATCAGTTATTTCTACTTTTACAGGTAAACGTTTGATCAGTCCAAAACGAGTTGCTATCTGTTTTGCAGTTCCAACTCCGAGATCCGTGAGGTTCTTTTTCGGGATGCTTACAAGAGTTCCTACGTCAACGATTATTTCCATTTCCCGTATTTGATGTATGACGCCGGAATAAACTTCATTCTTTGTAAGTTCTGTAACAGGCGTACCAAATTTACTGACAAGAAAATTGGAAACGAATTCACTGTCTTCTCCGCTAATGTCAACCTTAAGCCAATTATCTTCTGATATTGAGAATTCTGCCAAAGCATCAAGCTCTTTTAACTCATTGCCTACAAACATTTCTGCTGAATGGAATGCTCTTTCACGGTTGCCATATATTTTTAATAATAGATTTACAGTGACCATTTTATTGTCCTTTCAATTATTGATTCATTACCAGATCAAAGATATTCTGCATCTCATTGAGTTTATCCAGACCTTCGTCATTGATAAGATCTTCATTCTCTTCTATTGAATTTAAAAGTAACTGGATATCCCGGCTAAAAGGACCAATTTTCATCTTCATCTCTTGAGGCTCTGAATTCTTAGTGAAAATATCATCATATATAGTTACTATTTGTTCGTGTAACCTGTTAATATGTTCCAGGGTTAGCTTTTTCTCATTCTCGAAGCTTTCAGTATCCTGTACAGTGGCTTTATTACCCTCTGTATTTTCTGCACTAGCTGCTGATTCTCCTTCAATTGCCATTATCAGGTTTTTCAAGGCATCAACTACGTTGTGCCCATGTTCAGTGAGTTCCACATATTTCACACGGCCTTCAATTGTAAATTGTAAGAGATCATGTTCTTCCATTTTTGATAGTATTTTGGTTGTGTGGGCAAAAGTCGAATTAATCTCTTTTGTGATAACTGATGCATACGTTTTCTGGAGGGACCATATAGCCAGAAGGGCAAGGGTTGGTTTCTCCTGTAAAAACAGCTGCTCAGCATATTCCTTTTTCATGAAAGCTCCCCTTTATGTAAAGATTTTGAACCCTTGTTTGTGAAAACATCTTCATACCTTTTATTATATATTTTGATATATATCATCTATATAAAATAGTATATATCTCTATCGGATGCCAGCTATAATTAGCTCAATATCCGCTATATTTGCATCCGTTTTAAAGGAGGTACCGCTAAAATGTGTCCGTGATGCCAAAAATCCCCGATTTTGAAGTTCTTGTATGAGAGTTTCGATCCGTGAAGCGGAAACTCCTATTTGTTTACAGATCAGGTGCTGGTCATAGAACATGGGTATATCCAGTTCATCTCTGCATAGTTCAAGCAGTTTGATCGCAAACTGTTTGCTGCCACAGTTGCGTGCCTCCAGTTCAGCGATGGTTTCATTGCAAAAATCCGGACTATGCAATTTGCCAAGCCACATAGGCCCACCAATTATGTTTTTACTATCACATTTGCTACAGTTATCCTTTATTGGAACTGCAAGACCATGAATGCTTTCACGCTGTCCACATTGCGGACAATGTGTGATGAATCCCATGTTCTCCAGCATTGTATCAGCTCGCTTTGCACCTTTTTTTATTTCAAGGTATGTACGCACGTAATGCCTTGTAGCATGAGTCAGCAGTGGATCCATAGCTTTATCGTGAAGTGATAATTCCCTGGCTATTTTTCCAAGTAGTATACGCACTCCCATTTCACTGTGATATTCGTTGTTAAAAGGTATTGCAGCATATTTTCTTATACCTGAATTTAAATGGGCACCACAAAGAGGTGCAGTATCCGTTGCTGTCACTTCAAGAAGATTGATTACAGAGCGGGCAGCTGCAGCCAGAAAAGGTCCGGGAGTGCCGAATGGGTCAAGGTCTACTATATTGAAGTGTTTCTCATGAAGAAGTACATTCGCATTCTTATGGCTTGCAACAGTATTATGGCCAATTTCAAGATTGTCTATGTTCTGCTGTATAAGAGCACAGGCTTCTTCACTCCAGTCATTGAGGGTTGTGTGTATACCGATCTCATTAGATATCCTGAGTCCACGAATACCAGATGCTGAAAGAGCATCCACATAAGTGATGAGCCTCTCAGGATCAGGTTTCATTCTCTTAACAAAAGCAGATGTTGCAGCTACGGAGATATCACGATTCATCTCCATGACCGGATTATAAAAAACAGGGGCTGCAGATGGTGCAAAATTAGCTCCTTCTGCAGGGATGGGAACCAGGATCTCAGTATCTCCTTCCTTTACAGATCTTACTTTCATCCGGTTCCCTGAAGATCCATTGTTATTTAACAATAATGGTTCCCTTCATTTGCTCCCATGTTAGCACTTCATACGTGTATGTGCCACTCTCATTGAAGGTATATTTGAAAGATTTCCTTTTCACTATATTTTCATTTTCCCAGAGACCCTCATTGCTTACAAGCGTGAAAATCCTTGTAGGCTCGTTATCATTGAACCATGCAACTGTATCTCCTCTATTAATTGTGAGATTGCTTGGTTGTGTATGGAAGTTTTTCATATATATTGTATAGGTCCTTGGATTAGTAGTTTCAACGACATCAAGCGGCTTGTCTTCTTCCTCCTCAGACAATTCCTCATCTTCAACGGTTTCATTTGTAATTATATCATCTGGAACTGTTTCATTGACAATATCCTCTACAGATTCATTTGTCATGTTGCTATCGTTCATTGGTTCTTCAGTATCATCTACACATCCGATGACTGAAAAAGAGAGTAATATCAGGAATATGAGCAATAACTTTGCTTTCATTTGTTCACCTGGATTATAATACAATTTGGATACTTAAATATCTTCTCAATGAGCTTCTATAAGCTGTACATTTATATTACATTCTGTATTTTCCATGTCGATGTCTATCAAAGCTGCGAAACCCAATGCAGCCATTCCTGGATTTACAATAGTTGTTTTGCCTGATCTCTTTATACCTCTGGCTTCATGGATATGTCCGCATACAATAAGGTCGGCTTTATCAAGGAAAGCATTCAGAGCCTTGCAGCCTACATGCATATCTGCGACATAGTCAAGGATTCCATATGGTGGCACATGTGTGAGAATGACAACAGGTTCATCTGTCTTTTCATTTTCATTCATCAGACTATTGAGTTTTGTCTCAAAATCACACTCTTCTATCTCAAATGGGGTGCAGAATGGTGTAGGATTAGACCCACCCATGCCTATAAATTTTACTCCATCTATTTTTACAGTTTCATTATGAAGGTTAGTAGCCCTGGATTCTTCGATCACCTCTAAAATGGATTCATGGTCACAGTTTCCAGGAACTGCAAGTATTGGTGGCTTGAACATGTCCAGAAGTTCCAGTGCCTTTTCATCCGGCCCGAAATTAGTTATGTCTCCTGCGATCAGAACGACATCAATATCTCCTGACTGCTCAAGCAACTCTTCTATTTTAGAATAATTGCCATGCGGATCTGCAATAGCAAATAGTCTCATTTTTATGATCGCTCCATTTGTTGAACTTGCATGCTTTTACTTTTAAAAGGAGCGGTCTCCGCCCAGAATAGATCCAAGCGTACCGCCGCCAATTCCGGCCACTCCGTTTGATTCCTCTCTTCTGTTGCCAGCCTGGTATTTTGATGCTGCAACGATTCTATCTGCAAGGCGTGAGAACGGAAAACTCTGAAGATATACTTTTCAAGGTCCTGTAAGTTTTGCAAGCACAAGTCCTTTTCCTCCAAAGAATGCATTCTTAAAGCACCTGCCATTTGTATATCATATTTTACACTTTCGGCAAAGGCAGTTATGCATCCGGTGTCAACTCTGATCGTTTCCCCGGCAGCAAGATCTTTTTCAACAATGGTTCCACCTGCATGTACAAAAGCAAGTCCATCACCTTTAAGTCTCTGAAAAATGAAGCCTTCTCCTTCAAATAATCCAGCTCCTATTTTTTTGGTCAGTGCGATTTCAATATCTACACCATTTGCTGCACAGAGGAATGAGTCTTTTTGACACTTGTGATAAAGAAATTCTCACCGGTCACTGCGCGTTTAAGCCCTTTAAGTAAGCCCGCCACCTGCGGATGTTTCCATTTTTGATCCCAGGTCCCATATACATCATTGCACCTGCTTCTGCTCTTACAGCTTCATTTGTATCAAGTTCTGTTTCTATAAGCTGCATGTCGTCGCCAATTATCTTATAATCTATTTCATCTGCCATAATAAATCTCTATACACTCAAGATACTTTGTGCGATACATCTTATATAGTTTTACAAATTTCCCTTGTGAGTAATATATGTTTACAGGCTGGATTTTAAATAACGGATTTTGCACAACTAAACTTGAATAGTTTAATATATTCCTTTTGCGTAAACAGGTATTGATAAATGTGTACCAAAAAAATTACCCAGCCCATTTAAAACAGCATTTGTTTTCATTACAAGTTAGAAATCATGGTGTAAGGGTTCATGAATTGGCTAAAAAATATAACCTATCTGAATCAGATATTCTTGACTTTAGTTCAAACACAAATCTTTTGGGTACACCGTTTGATTTTCCAGATAGTGAAATTGACCTAAAGCAGATAATCTTTAGTTCCATCATCAGAGCAGAGCAGTATCCAGATAACAGATATCTGGAATTAAGAACTGCAGCTGCTGGTTTTCTTGGTAATGGCATCAGTTTTAAAAATATAGTTCCTGGGAATGGTTCCTGTGAACTTCTACGTTTGTTGATAGGGTCTGTTGCAAATGAAAGTGATATGGTAATAGTTCCATCTCCTTCATCCGGACAGTATCGTTATATGGCTGAGGTACTTGGTGCTCGTGTACATTCATTTACTTCAAAGGAATTGCTGAATCTTCCGAAAATGACATTGGAAAGGGCAAAGATAGTTATTATTGAGAACCCGAATGATCCTACAGGGGAGCTTACATCAAGAGATTCGCTGATAAGATTTGCAGAGAACTGTGCTGAACATGATACTTTGCTAATAGTTGATGAATCGTCTATTGAACTTGCTGATCCTGATATGAGTGTTGCGGACATTACACTGGATAATGATCATCTTTTTGTTATTAGGTCAGTATCAAATATGCTTGGCATGCCTGGTATGAGGCTGGCATATGGCATTGGTTCGTGTTCTTTGGCAACTGTGTTAAATTCTGCCAGGCTACCATGGAATATAGGTGCGGTAGAAGAAAGCATTGGAATTGCATTTCTGAATATGGAAGGTGGCACCAATTGTAAATACCTGATAGAATCCAGGGCTTTGATCAAAAAAGAAAGAGAATATATCAGCAAACGTTTTTTTGACATATATGGTTTCGATCCAGTTGAAAGTAGTGCCAATTATGTGCTTGTGGATGTGAATGACCTTTTTGCGGATTCTGTAAGGCTTACAGAGGGACTTGCATCTCATGGGATAATGATCCGTGAATGCAGTGATTTTTTTGATGGTTCCAAAAGATATGTAAGGATATCTGTTCGACCCAGGGAAGAATTCGAGAAGCTTATACATACCCTTGACGATGTATTTGCTAAACTTAGCAGGGAAGATGCCAGGGAAAAACTTGAGCAAACCATTGAAAATGGTGGTGCAACTGCTGAAGGTCGTGGTTCCTGTGAATACTACCCCTGTCATTTTAAGGGTCAGGATTGTACTTTTTGTTTCTGCCCATTTTATCCATGTCAGAATGAGGCCACCGGTGGCAAATATATAGAAAGTAGCGCCGGTGGGCGGGTATGGAGTTGTGAGCATTGTAATTTATTGCATAGACCAGAGATCGCCAAAAGGGTACTTGATGCACTTATGGCTGACAGAGACACCGATGAGAACATAAGGAGGGCATGGAAGGAAATAATTGAGCCTCTGCTTTGATATTTTTGAGATGCAATTAAACAGATTAATATATTTCCTATTTACTACATGCTTTGATTATTGTGACAGAACAAAGTTCATCTCTCCCGGTAAAGAAATATCTTCTAAGTCTTGAGCCATGTGCGCATGGCGGACTGATACGAAAAAGTTCCCAGAGATATGGGATACCTGAGTCAGATATATTGGATGCAAGTGCAAATTTGAATCCTTTTGGAACCCCGTTTGAACAGGCTGATTCGGAACTTGATCTACAGGATCTTCTTAATACCGGACTTGAAAAATTAGAACAGTACCCTGATAACCGTTATATTGAATACAGGACAGCAGCAGCTGATTTTGTTGCTATGGGGACAACGTATGAGAACATAATCCCAGGCAATGGCTCAACTGAGATCATCAGGCTGCTTGCTGAATGTGTGATCAGTGAAGGAGATATTGTACTTATTCCCACGCCCACATTCAGTGAATATGAGATGCAATGCAAGGTCATGGGAGCACAGATAAAATACGTTGCTCAGGAAGATATATTCCAACTTGACGATGAATTGCTTAATGAAGCTAAAATTCTCTTTGTGTGCAATCCCAACAACCCTACAGGAAAACTACTATCAAAAGAGCAAATTGAAGAACTTGCAGAGATATGTGCAGCTCACAAGACCATTCTCTTTGTAGATGAAGCATTCATAGAACTTGCCGATCCTAAGCAGAGTGTTGCATATCTTATTGAGGAGAATGATTATCTTTTTATCCAGCGCTCTCTTACAAAGGCTTTTGCTATTCCTGGTATCAGGATGGGTTTTGGTATAGCTTCAAAGAAATTTGCTGCTGTACTTAATAATGCCAGGCTTTCCTGGAATATGGGATGCATCGCAGATACTGTTGCAACTGCCCTTTTGAGCATGGAAGGAGGAGCAAACAGCAAGTATCTGATAGAATCCAGGGCTTTCATAAGAAAGGAATATGAATTTCTCATGGAAAAACTCTCACGTCGGGGGTTTAAGCCCATAAAAAGCAGTGTGAACTATATCTTCGTGGATATATCCGATCTTGCCATGAGTTCATCTGAGCTTTCAGAACGTATGGCTTCCCATGGTGTCTTGATACGAGATTGTAATTCATTCCAGAATATAGGTCCTAATTTCATTCGAATAGCTATACGCAAAAGAGAAGAAAATGAACGTATCTCGTCTACCATTCGCCAGGTAATATATGAATGGGGCCGGGAACAGGCAAAAACAGAACTGGAAGAAAATATCAAAGCAGCATCAGAATGTGGCCGTAAGGGTAGCAATACAGACTGTGATTATTATCCCTGTCATTTTGCAGGACAGGATTGTACATTCTGCTACTGTCCGTTCTATCCGTGTGAAGATGATCGCACCGGTGGCAGCTGGATCGAGAGTTCCAGTGGTGGACAGGTATGGAGCTGTCTTAATTGTACTATAGTTCATCAGGAAAAAATAGTTGATGAACTCTTATCTGTATTCATAACCGATGGACTCAATAAAGAAAGCATTGAGAAGGCCTGGAATGAAGTAATGGAGAAAAACTTATGATATTGCCGGTACAGGCTGAGGCAAATGAACTTGTGATCGTGCTTCTGTTAGCCTATGCCCTTGATCTGGTATTTTGCGAACCACCTGCTGCAATTCATCCGGTTGTCTGGATAGGTAAATTTATAGCTATTCTCAAGAAAAATGCTCCAAAAATCCACAGAAAGCTCTATGGTGTATTCATGTGCCTTAGCACTATACTTTTTGGCAGTCTTATAGCATATCTTGTATTGCTCTTCATGGGGGCTGAAAATATTCCCGCACCGCTACGTTATATCGTTGCTGCTTATTTCCTCAAGGCAACATTTGCTGTACGCTGTCTCTATGCTGCTGCAGATGAGGTCCGCAAAGAGCTGGATGCAGGAAAGCTTGACGCTGCCAGGCAAAAATTATCCATGTATGTAAGCAGGGATACATCAAAGCTGGATGAAAGCCACATATCATCGTCTATCATTGAAACGACATCCGAGAACTATGTAGATGGCATTCTTTCTCCACTGTTGTTCTATGCATGCTTTGGTCCTTTCGGGCTGATTGCAGCATATATTTTTAAAGCGACAAGTACTCTTGATTCTATGGTAGGGTACATGGATGAACATCACCGGGATATAGGCTGGTTCTCTGCAAAGCTGGATGATCTGCTCAATTGGGTCCCTGCCCGTTTGTCCGTTCTCTTCATTTCTGCAGCGGCTCTGACAATTAGATTTGTCTATCGCGGGATCAAAGTACCGGATTACAAAAGTGCATTGAAAAGCGGGCTTGCCGATGGCTTAAAAACCCCATCTCCAAACTCAGGTTTTCCCATGGCATCAGTTGCCGGTGCACTAAGAATAAAGCTTGAAAAACCTAATACGTATGTACTGGGTGAAGGTTTTGCTTATCCTGTCTCCGAAGACATAAAGCTGACCTCGTGGATTACTCTTGTAGCATCGTTATTTGCGATTATTGTATCCTTACTTACAATTTTGGCATAGTATTGACAGATGAAATTAAATTTGACAAATCTCTCCAAAGTGATTATAATGAAATTATCGGATATAGAATCAGAAGACCGGAAAAAAGACCAGTCTAAAGAACTGGAAGGTAATGTCACCAGGGATATAATTGATATCCTTAAAGAGGAAGGAATAACAGTTCAGATGCTTGTTGACACTGCGTTGGAGTTATATGTTCCACACCCAGGCATCGAAACAAGGGAGCTTGCAGAGGAAAAATTCCTATACGAACTTAATGTTGCTCTATTTGATGCAAATCTCTGTATGCTTGTATATTCAGGGATCCTTCTTGAAAAAGAAGGTCGTGCAGGCAGGTTACCTAATATCAGTAAAAGCTCATACGAAAAGGATCTGACCTTCATAATTGCAGATGAGGTTCTTGGCATGAGCATCTCCAAATATATCAGTGGTGACAAAGGAATGTTCGAGTTCGTGCGTTTTGACAAGCAAAAACCCGGTATTCTCTCAAAGCTTGGCCCTTTCATGGACGATATAATCGGTGGGCTTATAGGTGGTGTATCTGCCAGTATGTATACAAGGGCCATGGCAGAATCGGCAATTTCATCCGGTAAAACTAAGAAAGAAGAAAAAAAAGACCTGAAAAACAAAAGTGATGTGATAGCAGGATGACCGGGTTCCTGTTAGCTCTTCGTTCCGGTTTTGGATTTCTGTCAACCATCCCCGTGGGAATCACCATGGAGGGTCTTGATGAGTTCTTCAAAAGAACTTACCTGCATCTGGTCGTAGGTATCGTACTTGGTCTATTGATGGGTTTCGTAGCCTATATTCTCATAAGTTTTCTGCCAATTTCCATAAGCGCAGTACTTATCATTGCTTTTGTTTACTATATTACCGGTCTGAATCATCTGGATGGGATGGCTGATCTTGGTGATGGTCTGACGGCCCACGGTTCTGTGGAAAAGAAATTGAAAGCCCTGAAGGATATGTCTCTGGGAATAGGAGGTGTAGCCTATGCAGCTCTTATTATCATTGCATTCTACGCAGCTCTTACATCACTTTATGGAGAATCTATTGTTATATATGCAACTACTGCAGATGTAGCAGGCATATTCTTCTTTGCGTTGTTCGTATCTGAGATAAGTGCAATGCAGTCTATGCTGACAATTGCTGCATTTGGTAAACCTATCCATGAAGGACTGGGTTCTATACTCGTGAACAAAACCACAGTACCTAAATATATTATAGGTTTTGTAATTGGTAGTATTGCCTGCCTTGGCTCATCTTTTTATTTTGGTCTTGGAATTGTCGGTATCATCCCATTCATAACAGCGATTGCAGCAACACTAATATTACTTAACGTAAGCAACAGGCATTTTGGTGGTGTCAATGGTGATGTCATTGGTGCTTCCAATGAGATCGGAAGAATAGTGGCATTGATGACTCTCGCATTGACATTAATGTATGGAGGTATCATTTGGACGCTATAATTATGGCAGGTGGGTTTGGAAGCAGGCTTGATATGGGTGAAAAACCCTATGTTGAGCTACTGGGAAAACCTCTTATTACTTATGTGATCGATACTCTGCAAAAGACAGAGGGTGTTGGTGACATATATGTTGCTGTTTCCCCTGCAACCCCCAGGACCGCATCCTTTATTCAGGAAAAGTATGATGGAAAGGTAATGATTATCCCCACAGGTGGGGGCAACTATGTTGGCGATATGGTTTATGCTGTAAAGGCTGCCTGCATCACAGAGCCACTTCTGATTCTCATGGCAGATCTGCCACTTTTGTCACCAGGGCTTCTTGAAAAAATAATAGAGGAATATAAGGTATGTGGAAAGCCCGCAATGTCTATTTTTTCTCCAATACATGTGTGCAAAAGCCTTGGACTCAGGCCGGATACAGTTTTCAATTGGGATGGAGAATTGATAGTCCCATCAGGTATCAACATACTGGATGGAAGTGATGTTGACCATGAACAGGATTATGTAAGTCTTATACTGGATGATATTGAACTGGCACTCAATATCAATACAGTTGAGGATCTGCAAAGGTGCAAAGATATACTTCTTGAGAGAAAAGCAGAAGCTATCAGGAACTAGCGTTATCAATATAGTTTGGACAAACTTGCTTGTGCAGGTGCTTTGATCCTTACGAGCTAGTTCTTTATCTAAAAAAAGAGCAACTATAAATTCAATCCCATAAAGAGAAATGCTTTGTCCTGATGCAATATATTTAAATTGAATATTGCAGTAGGAATAGCACACTTACTATTACAGTTATATTTATAATCAAGTTTTAAACATGGAGAATCCCGTATGATAGAGGAGATCACCAATCAATACGACCCACAGAAAATAGAGAAGAAGGTACATGATTTCTGGACCGAGGTCGATGCCTATTCCAAGGTACGTGAGCACAGAAAGGGTGGAAAAAAGTTTTTTTTCGTGGATGGTCCACCATATACAACCGGGCATATTCATCTGGGGACTGCCTGGAATAAGATAATCAAAGACTCCATTTTAAGATATCGTTCCATGAACGGCCATGATATAATTGACCGTGCAGGCTGGGACATGCATGGACTTCCAATAGAGGTTAAAGTGGAAGGTGCCCTTGGCTTTACCTCCAAGAAGGACATCGAGGCCTATGGTGTGGGCAATTTCATCGAGAAATGTAAGGAATTTGCACTTACTCAGAAGGATGCTATGACCGGTCAGTTCCAGATGCTTGGTGCATGGCTTAACTGGGAAGATCCTTATATGACACTCAAGGATGAGTACATTGAAGCTGCATGGTGGACCCTCAAGCAGGCCCAGGATAAAAATTTACTGGAGCTGGGAAAACGTGTGGTCAACTGGTGTCCCCGATGCGAAACGGCAATTGCGGATTCTGAAGTAGAGTACGAGGAGCGCAAAGATCCTTCCATATTCGTCAAATTCAAGATAATTGGTGAAGAGAACACTTTTGTTGTCATATGGACCACAACACCGTGGACCATCCCTTCCAATGTTGCAGTGGCAGTGCATCCCTCATTTGAGTATTCAAAAGTAAAGGCAGTGGCTTCAGATGGTGAGGAAGAGGTCCTTATTGTGGCCTCCGAACTTGTGGAAGCTCTGCTTAGAAAAGGAAAATATGTTGATTATGAAGTGCTGGATACTATGCTTGGCGAGGACCTCACATCACTTTCCTATGAAAGTCCGCTGTTTGACATGGTTCCAAAACAGGCATCTATGAAGCACGGCATCTATCTTGCTGATTTTGTGACCGCAGAGAACACTGGTTGTGTGCACATTGCCCCAGGGCATGGTATGGACGATTTTGAGATCGGTAAGAAGAATGGCCTTCCTATCTTCTGTCCGGTGGGTCCTGACGGACGTTACACCGAAGAAGCAGGTGAATATGCTGGTATGCATATTCGTGAGGCTAATAAGGTTATTATAGAGGATCTTAAGGAACGTGGCAAGCTTCTCTCAGAAGGAATTATCGAACACAGGTACGGACACTGCTGGCGCTGTAAGACTCCTATTATCTACCTTGCTACTAAACAGTGGTTCATTAAAATAGGCGAGCTTAAGGAAGAGATGCTTTCAGAGATCGAGAAAGTAAGCTGGTATCCTGACTGGGCAGGTTCTGCAAGGTTTAAGGATTGGGTAGAGGGAGCACGTGATTGGTGTGTATCACGTCAGAGATACTGGGGTATACCGATACCTGTCTGGAAATGTAATAGCTGTGACCGAGTGCATGTCATGGGTACAAAAAAAGAACTTCAGGAAATGTCAGGTCTTACTGAAGATATTGAACTTCACAGACCATACGTGGATGAGGTTTTGCTGGACTGCCAGTGTGGCGGCAAGATGAAGCGTGTGGAAGATGTTTTTGATGTCTGGTTCGATTCAGCCGTGGCTTCATGGGCAACCCTGCGCTTCCCGCAGCAAAGGGAAGAATTTGATAAATGGTGGCCTGCAGACTTCATCACAGAAGGACAGGACCAGACTCGTGGATGGTTCTATTCACAGCTTGGTGCCAGTATGGTGGCTTTCGGTAAAGCTCCATACAAGAGTGTGCTCATGCATGGTTTTACCCTTGACGATAAGGGCAGGAAGATGTCAAAGAGTCTTGGCAATGTCATTGCACCAGGTGATGTCATTGAGAAGTTCGGCGCAGACAGTCTGCGCAGTTTTGTACTCTCTTCCAGTGCGCCCTGGGATGACCTGAAATTCGTTCAGGGAGAACTTGGAAATATCAACAGGACACTTAACATCCTCTGGAATGTGTATCGATTCCCGTTACCTTACATGGTGCTTGATCATTTCGATCCTTCAAAAGTATCCTTTGAATCTGTCAGGCCGCACCTGCGTAAAGAGGATATGTGGATACTTTCTAGGGCACAGTCACTGATTGCTGATGTGGATGATGCCATGACCAAGTGTACACTGCACAGGGGACTGAGGTCTATAAATGAGTTCATCCTTGAGGACCTTTCCAGATGGTATATCCAGCTTATCAGGCCAAGGACATGGGTAGAGGCTGATGATCCGGACAAGCTTGCAGTCTATCGTGTATTGTATGATGTATTTGTCCTGACTGCAAAGGTGATCGCACCATTCATGCCACACCTGGCTGAAGAGATGTATCAGAATCTTGTGAGGAATGTTTATCCGGATGCTCCGCTGTCAGTTCACATGACTGACTGGCCGCTTATCGATGAGAGCCTCGTGGACAAGGATCTTGAAGCTTACATGGAAATGGTTCGCTCAATTGTGGAATCTGCATCCAATGCCCGTCAGAAAGTAGGCAGGAAGCTTAGATGGCCTGTATCACGCATAGTGCTCAGTCCAGAGAATCAGCAGGCAGCCGATGCTGTGATGGATCTTAAATCTGTGCTCATGGAT
Organism: Methanolobus sp.; assembly: GCA_034008115.1. Classification (GTDB taxonomy): domain Archaea; phylum Halobacteriota; class Methanosarcinia; order Methanosarcinales; family Methanosarcinaceae; genus Methanolobus. Next base: position 11,049 of record JAVEPM010000010.1, on the reverse strand, counting down.
CAGACCAATTCCAAGGACATTGTGCTAACAGGCATAGGCGAGTCATGGGATGAACTTGGATTTGAGGTAAATCCAGACCCTGGTGCCATTGGTCCGGTATTTAAAGGAGATGCCGGTAAGGTCATTGGAGCTATAAAACAAGCTGATGCTACAGAGTTGAAGACTGCACTGGCTCTGGAAGGGGAGTTCGAACTTGAGATACCAGGTGGAAAAGTCACAATTAAACCTGAAATGGTGAACTTCACTGAGGCATTGCCTGAAATGGTTGCAAGTGCCATGTCAAGTGCAGGTGTCATCTATGTGGATGCAAAGCTCACCCGTGAGATCGAAGCTGAAGGTTTTGCCAGGGAAGTTATCCGCAGGGTGCAGGACATGCGAAAAGAGCTTGATCTTGCAGTTGATGATAACATTAAGTCTCACATACAGATCAATGAACAAAGAGTTTTGGATCTTGTGCTTGATCATGAACAGTTCATTGCAAAAGAGACCCGGTCAGATGTTCAGGTGATAGGCCTTGATGTTGACACCTCCGGTTCCCTTGAGAAGGACTGGAATGTCGAAGGCATATCCATGAAGATCGGTATATCAAAGGTTAATTGAGGATATATGGACTTTAATGAATGGGAGCCCATTTACGAGTCCATATTAAAAGACATGGGCTTTAGCAGAAAAAGTGATGAGCAGGCCGCTCTTACTCTCTCTGCTATGCTCAAAACCTCAAATACTACTGGTGTTCTTAAGCTTCAGCAATTGATCGAAGGAAAAGATATACTTGTGTGCGGCAACGCTCCGGTACTCAGGGATGAGCTGGAGCTTGTCAACGCAGATGATTTTGTCATAATAGCTGCCGATGGAGCATCTGCTGTACTTGTTGACCGTGATATCATTCCTGAGATTATAGTCACTGATCTTGATGGAGATATTGAAAAAGAGATAATTGCCAATCAAAGAGGTTGCTTGATGCTGGTACATGCACATGGAGACAACATTGATAAACTTGAGATGTATGTTCCTCAGCTGACAAAGATGATTGGAAGCACACAGGCCAAACCTCTGGGCAATGTGTACAACTTCGGAGGTTTTAGCGATGGTGACAGGTGCGTCTATCTTGCAAAAGAATTTGGCGCTGTCAGTATAACTCTCATAGGTTTTGATTTTAATGATGAGAATGTCGATCCTGTCAAGAAAAAAAAACTTAAGTGGGCTCGCTTGCTTATTGAAAAGATAATTCCTTAAAATCATTGGATAGTTTATTTATCTTTTTTTTAAGCTCTTCATGATACTGATTTATCAGAATCTATTTATATTTTCGTTTTAAATATCTACTGGAGTTTCATGCAAACACTGGTAATCTGCATAGACAGGGATAATGACCTTGGTGACAAAGCAAATGTCCAGGCACCCCTGATAGGTAAAGAAGCAAATATAGAGGCAGCAGTCAAGCTTGCAACAGCAGACCCCGAAGATTCTGATACCAATACTATCTTCGGAGGTGTCAAGATACTTGACGAGTTGCTTGAAAAGGGAGTGGATGCGGAAATAATCACTTTTGCAGGCGACAGGAACATTGGTATTGTCTCTGATCAGAAGATAGCTAAGCAGCTTGACATGATCTTGAAGAAGTTCCCGGCAGAATCTGCGATATTCGTATCCGATGGTGCTGAAGATGAAACCTTGCTACCCATTGTTCAGTCAAGGATTAAGATCGATTCTGTAAGGAGAATCGTGGTAATGCAGAGTGCCAATCTGGAAAGTACATACTACATAATCAAACATGTTTTTAATGACCCAAAAATATCTCAGACATTCTTTGTTCCGCTGGGACTTGCGTTTCTTATCTATGCTTTCTTCCTGCTGATCAACTATTCTCAGGGTGCTATCATAGGTATTCTGGCAGCTGTGGGTCTTTATATGCTTTACCGTGGATTCAATGATACAGTTACTTTCTATTGGGAAAAGTTAAAAGAATCATTCCATTCAGGAAGAATGGCATTTTTCACTTATTCAACGGCAGTTTTCTTAGTAGTAGTAGCTACTTTGTTGGGTCTTATGGATGTGTGGTTATTTTATACGTCTGAAGGTGTATGGTACTATGGAGTTGTCCCGCTGTTTACGGCTTTCATTAACAAGACTATCTGGCTCTACATTCTTGCAATCCTTTTTGCACATGCAGGAAAGATAATAGATTGTAAGCAACGTGGTGAATCTTTTAGACACTACCTGATACCTGCTTTATTTGTGGTATCCATAGGTTTCCTTTTCTGGGGATCCACCAGTTATATTATGTCAATGAGTCCGGTGATTGGAAACGGCATAGGTGATCCGCGTGCAGGACTGGAATTATTCGTATATTCAATAGTAATTGCTACCATCCTTGCACTGACGGGAATAAAAGTATCAAATAGTCCGCAGGCGACCAGGAAAAAGTCTAAAAGGTAATACTATGCAGGAAAAAAAGAACATGTATCATGATCTGGATCTGCATGCTGCTCTAATAGGAGGGGTTGCTTTCACTTCAGAGGGTTCATATCAGGAATTGACTGTGAACACTCCTTATGGTGATGTCCTTGTTCATATTCTGGAAATCGGGAGCAGGAATGTTGCATTGATACCCAGACATGCAGATGGTGATCGGCATGTTCCACCTCATATGCTTAACAATCGGGCCAATATCCATGCCATACATGAATTGGGTCTGAAAAGGGTAATAGCCACCAATTCTGTAGGTACTATGAAAAATCATCCTGTTGGAAGTTTCTTTTTGCCCAATGATTTTATTGATTTTACTAAGAACCGGCCTTCAACATTCTTTGATGAAAGGACTGTACATGTGGACGTGAGTGAACCCTACTGTCCTCAACTCCGCCAACTTATAAGTGATTCTCTTACTGAAAGAAACATTGGTTTTTCAGAAGGTGTTTATGCCTGTACCGAAGGTCCAAGATTTGAAACAAAAGCGGAAATACGTATGATGCGGCAATTCGGGGATGTTGTTGGCATGACCGGTCTGCCTGAGCTTGTGCTTGCAAAAGAGCTGAACATGTGCTATGCATCCATATGCACCGTGACCAATGATGCATGTGGTCTGGGTAATGGAAAAATGACCGTTAGTGAAGTGCTTGATACTCTCGCAGACATCAATTATAAATTGCGGAACGTACTATCGGATGTTATACGATTACTTCCGGAAAAAAATGTATGTAATTGTTCTATGGCAACCTCAGATGCAGAGCTTTAAAAATTAGGATGCAGGGATATCATGCGATACCCATATTTATATCTGGTTTTGATATCAAAAAGTTATTTTTCAGTACATTTTAAAAAATGGTCTATATTAGTTGCCATAACTATTTTGTGAAAATAAGTTTATCGTAATTCATCTACAGTCATATATTTACTCAAAATTGTTGTCATTAACTAAAAAGACCATTCTCCCGTATGACATGGTGGCACGACAATTATTTACTAGTATACTAAAGCAGGGAAAAAGCAAATTTCATTTTACAATAAATTTATAAATACGATTTCCATTTTTTACTTCAAAATAATGACAATTTTGACTATCTCCGGAAATGTCATAATTTTAATTTTTTTAGCTTGCTAAATTATTTAATTTATCTCTTAAAATATCAATCTCTTTTTCTATAATTTGTTGTAAATTATTTACATTTGGTTTGAATTTTGGACTACTGGCAAATGTTTCATAAGGATTATTATCTCTTACCTCAAAAAGAAAATCCTTCAAAGGAACTATTAAATTTTCACTAGCCAGATACTGATATGGAATAATTGCATTAATATCATATCTTTTAGTATTAGGATTTGATAAATCTGAAATAGATGGTTCATCTTCTGGAATATTGCCTAGTGACCAATCATAATAACTGCAATACATAGCCATTTCTTCTGACTTCAAATAATCCAGCAATGGATAGTAAAGTTTCTCAAGACGTTTTTCAATAAATGCTATTGTTTTCTCAGTTCTTGATTGCTTTAGAATCTTTGAAGTTACTATCGCATAATGTATAGTAACTACTACAAGAACTACTGTTGCAATTGCACTAATTAATGCCGCAATTGCATTAATTGATTCTGAATTATTTGTTATTAATGTAATATTTTGCATGTATACACCCATATTTAATGATCGAATTCGTATGAATTGTTCAGTTATGGTAGAATAGAATATGGACTTTGTACTAACCCTCTAAATTAGGTGCTACACAACATTCGATTATTTAAAATGTACTACTCAATATTGACATGATTTATCAGATTGAGCTGAAAAATGCTGATTTTGATAGGTTTTCTACAGAGCCGGTAAAATCTAAAATGTATTCATGGATATCATGCAATATCCCTGGATGTATCGATCTGTATACCTTCGCCAATCTTGAATTTTATTATATCGTCACTTGGAACCATTCCTCTTATCTTTGGAATTGCAAGTTTGCATGCTACTTTGTCAGCTCCTTTGTCAAGCATCGACTCAAAGATAACATCGCATATGTTGAGAGTAAAACCTTCAATATCCTGTGCGGTAGTGTTGTTAAGTCCATACAGGTATGTAAGGCATCCAAGATCCTTTGTTGTTTCGTAGAGCACATTAACCAGTTGCTTAATGTGTCCTTTGTTAACAGTAAGCTCCATGAAGAATGAAAATGAATCTATGATTATGTTTACTTCTTCGCCGCTTGAATCATTTGCAATATTGCGCAGATTGAACTGCGTGAAATCTATTATTTTTGCATCTATGAATTCGTTACCTATGTTATCGGATTTATCCCCGCATGCGGTACAATAGTACTCACTGTATATATCCACAAAGACAATGTTCGTCGGGTCAAATCCAAGGTTAATCACATCGTTGAGCACAAACCTTGGTTTTCTGCTTGTTGTGAAATAATAGGTTTTGCGTGATTGTGTGAATTGATAAAGAAAGACCTCAGACATTGAACGTGGATCAGCTGAAAAGTATGTAAGCGATCCGGCTGGCAAACCTCCTCCCATTGTTCTGTCAAGAGCTGAAATTCCAGTTGAACTCAGGTGGAACTCATCTTTAACTAGCTGTTTTTGTTCCTGTTTTTTAAGACTTTGATAAAGGAAAGGTTTAGTCGCATCGCTGGACTTGGCTTCAAGGCTCATGGCTCCAGTTTCTATAATGTTTTTAGAATCCAGCATTTTTCATCCTCAAGTATTCTAATATATAATATATTATTTAATATTATAAAATACTTCTTTCAGGTAAATACAATAGTATTTATAGAATATCAGTTCTCAAAGAGCATCAATGACTCTCTGGATACTTGCAAGTACCGAAAGGTCCAAAATTACTATCCTGCCGATACGGGATAAAAAGAAAAAACCTCTTTTTGTCGGTGAACTTGTCCTGAGGCAGACCGATGCAGGCCCGCGTCCGCATAAATTCAAGATCAAAACCGATGGGAAAGGAGAGTACAGGCCACCATCAGAATTTATTAATCTTATAAGAACCGCTGATCGTATAATGATAGCAAAAGGCGGTGATGATGAGCAGGCTGCCAGGTTTGTGGAAATGCTTCAGGGTTTTCAGCTCAGTGCAGATCTTGTAAATGCATGCCGATTCTGTTTGCTGAATAATAAGTTCAATTTTCTGAACAGACGCTCAATAAAATATCAACGGGGAAAATTATGTGAGGATTGTGCAAGAGAAGAACTCTTCCGTGCGCTTAGAAGTTCTCATGTGAATTACGGGGATGAACTGTGTCAGCGGTTTGAAGATATAATGCTTAAGACAAAGGATCTCGACAGGACAATGGCTATGATAAATCCTGATGAGCTGGACCGTGAGCTTACAAAGTTTGATTCCATGGCTGCAAACACCTCCGTATCCAAGGAAATGATAAAGGACCTGCCTCTGCACAAGAGCTTTAAAAAGTTGCTTCTTGCAAAGTCTGAAACCCTTTTGCCAGTACAAGCTCTGTCAGTGAAAAATGGTCTTCTTAAAGGACAGAACCAACTTGTTACCTCTGTTACAGCCACCGGTAAGACTTTGATAGCCGAGCTGGCAGGTGTTGAGAATATTCTAAGAAAAAAGGGCAGGATGCTCTATCTTGTGCCATTGGTGGCACTTGCTAACCAGAAATATGATCAGTTCACAAAACGATATTCACCCATTGGTATCAAAACATCTATCAGGGTAGGTAGTGCACGTATCAAAACCTCAAAGAATGCTTCCATGAAACGAACCCTGGATTCGGATATTATAATAGGAACGTATGAAGGTCTCGATTATATTCTCAGAACAGGTGCTGCTGACCTGCTGGGACAGGTTGGGACAGTTGTAATAGATGAGGTTCACACAATTGAGGATTCTGAAAGAGGTCACCGTCTGGATGGTGCTATTGCCAGACTAAAGTACATTGCTCCAGATGCACAATTCATCTATTTATCGGCAACCGTAGCCAGGCCGCAGTTGCGTGCAAAACAGCTTGGTGCGAAACTCATTGAGTATGAGTATCGCCCGGTGCCTATTGAAAGACATCTGATACTTTGTCCTGAACATTCCAAGACAAAGATAATGGCAAAACTTGTAAGGGAAGAATTTTCCATAGTATCTTCAAAAGGACACAAAGGACAGACTATTATATTCACTAATTCAAGACGTAATTGTCATCGCATCTCTGAGGCACTACCAATATCCGCTGCTCCGTATCATGCTGGTCTTACAAGTCAGGAGCGCAAAAAAATTGAAATCGCGTTTGTCAAAGGCAAGCTTCCTGTTGTTGTAACAACAGCAGCCCTTGCAGCCGGTGTGGATTTTCCGGCATCACAGGTCATATTTGAATCTCTGGCAATGGGTATTGAATGGCTTACAATGCAGGACTTCCTTCAAATGCTGGGACGTGCAGGAAGGCCTGATTACCATGATCGTGGTGAGGTTATCGTGCTTGCTGTTCCTAACAAGAAATATTCGGGTGATAAGGGCGATACAGAGGATGCTGTTGCCCTGAAACTGCTTAAAGGTGAGATGCAGCATAGCAAGGTCCAGTACGGTGATGATGAACAACTGGAAGAAGTTCTTGCATCAGCTGCTGTGACTTCTTCAAGGAAGGACCTTGAAAAGATCCATTCCAATATGCTGGCTGATTATAACGTAGATATTTTGCTTAAAAAACTTGCCAGAAATAAGTTCTTGCATGTAAAAGGTGATCTTATCTCACTTACAAGGTTTGGAAAGATCGCAGCCGGGCATTTTCTTTCAGTTTCAACGGCATTTCTGATACGTGATTCCGTTCTTGTTGAACAGGACCCATTGGTTACTGTTTCTAATCTGGAGTTCTTTGATTCGGTCTATTACAAATATGCTCCTCGCATATCTGCTGCACTTAATGTAAACCTTCCTTCAAGGGTGTTTCAGGGAGCTTCTCTGGATATTCTGTTTGAAGGGGAGAATATGGATAAACTGGATATCACGCTGCGTGACCAGTTGTTCGAGTTTGCTGCTGATTTTCTGACATGTAGTTGTCGCGATTCTCCTTATTGTGGTTGCGCTGAGCGTAAGTTCTCAGAGAAGATAATCTCGATCAGGGCAGAAGGCTACGAGCCGGATGGAATTGTAAGGAAACTTGAAAATCTTTATGGAATAACTGCTTATCCCGGAGATATGCTTGGATATCTTGATAATGTGGTACGTAATCTTGAGGCTGTGGAAATGATCGCTGCGGCACATTCCAAACGGGATATCTCTTTAAGGGCAAGAAGCCTTAGGAAACTCGTTGAGGGCTGATGCCATTATCTGGTCATTAAAGCAATTATCATTGACATCAAAAATTATAATAGTTATGTCTGCAGATAGATGTCTATCGAGGATATGATCATATGGACACAAAAAAACATGAAGGTGATGTGATGACTGATAAACCGGAAGAGATTAAGAAAAAGAAGAATGTCAGAATAGAGCTGCATAAACCGGATGATTTTAAGCAGGTCTACTCAATTGGGGCAATTGGCGGCCACAGTCCTTATGATTTCAGGATTGGGTTCTACAATGACCTGCCTATGGCAGTTAGCAAGAAAGATGATGAGCAGGTTATTCAGAGAAGGCTTGAGACCGAGATCATACTTTCCCCGCTGGCAACCGTTGAACTTGTACGCTGGCTCAGTCAGCATATACAAAACTATGAAGCCACATTTGGTCCAATTGCAAAACCCCAAATGGGCGTAAAAAAAATAAAGAAAGCAGATCCTGTGCAGGATAGTACTGAACTACAGGGTTATATGTGATCTTGAAATCAGTATTTATATGTAAATCGTTAAGAATAAATATGATATTGGCTATCTTAATTAGCCAGAACATAGAATAACATTAGATAATATTGTTCTCTTAAATGAAAGTGAGGATTAATTTTGTTCCCTAGTAAGAAAGTCCAGAAATTAGTTGGATCTAAAATCCAGGTAGAGATGAAAGGTGACCTTCACCTTCTTGAAGGAACTTTGAAAAGTGCAGATGATTATATGAACCTGCATATGGTGGATACTGCAGAGGTAGCAAACGGCAAGCGCCTGCGTTCCCTTGGTTCTGTTGTATTGCGTGGAAATAATATTGTTCTTGTTGTTCCGATGGAAGAATAAACACTCAGTGGAAAACTATCATGAGTACCGAAGAAGATGCATTTAACATAATTCGAAACAGTAAAGAAGGTGTTTTCCAGAATGAACTCTGGAAAATGCTTAAGATCGACAGCCGTAAATGTTCCCGAGTTGTATCGAAGCTTTTGGATGATGATCTTATCATCCGGGAGCAAGCTGTTTCTAATGGGGCCAGGACTTACCTTATTAAGGTAAAGGAAGAAAAACCTCCATCTTTCGATCTTCTTTTGTCTGGAGAGATGTTTTCACCCTGTGCAGGTTGCAGGGATGCATGTCAGCCAGAGTCCTGTGAAAAACTCACTGCATGGGTTGAAAATCTCAATGATAGTGAAAAAGCAGAGGAAATGTGCTGATACAGGCGAAAGGTTTAATAACGATGTCTGTTATGTTGGAGTCACTTCACTGAAGCGAAATCAACGTGCTCCGGTAGTGTAGTCCGGCCAATCATTCCGGCCTTTCGAGCCGAAGACTCGGGTTCGAATCCCGGCCGGAGCACCATACAATTTTCAACTGATTTTATAAAGTTAACACTCATGTTTTCTCACAAATTAATAACTGTTCAACTGTATAGATGTCGTTTTTGTAAAAAACAATTAAAATTTAATTTATAGATGTTTTACTGTGTATAATAAATCATAGGATTCGGCTTTCATCCTGATGAGATGTTCTTTTTGGATATGTCAGTCGAATATAAATTCTAATGATTTTTGCACTGTAAGCAGAGGTTTACGTGTCATTTGATAATCTTAATTTAATACACCCGCTGAAGCGGGCTTTGTCCGAACAAGGATATACCACTCCTACCCCGATACAGAAATTATCTATTCCTCATTTGTTAAATGGTAAGGATATGATCGGCATCGCTCAGACAGGTACAGGCAAGACCGCCGCATTCTCACTACCAATCCTTCAAAATATGTCTGCAGCATACAAGTCTCCACGTCCGGGAAAACCACGTGTTCTTGTACTTGCACCCACCAGGGAGCTTGCAGCACAGATAGGAAAGAGTTTTGCAACATATGGCCAGTTCACACGATTCAAGCACACAGTCGTATTTGGCGGCGTTGGCCAGAGTCCTCAGGTCAGAGCCCTCTCAAGGGGTGTAGACATCCTTGTAGCGACTCCGGGCAGATTGCTTGACCTTATGGACCAGGGGCATGTGAGACTGTCAGGTGTGGAGTATTTTGTCCTTGATGAAGCTGACAGGATGCTTGACATGGGCTTTATTAACGATGTATACAAGGTCGTTGATCAGCTGCCAAAGAAACGTCAATCACTTTTCTATTCAGCTACCATGTCCCCTGAGATATCTGCGCTTGCCAAGAAATTGCTTACAAATCCTGTTACAGTAGAGGTAACTCCGCAGGCAACAACAGTGGAGCTTATAGATCAGTATGTCTTTTTTGTAGACTCAGATGACAAGAATGAATTGCTTTTGCAGCTTCTAAGGGGCAAACATCTGGAATGTGTTCTTGTGTTCACACGTACAAAGCACCGTGCAAACAAGGTTGCTCAGATGCTTAATAAGAATAGGATTCCTACTGATGCTATTCATGGTAATAAATCCCAGACCCATCGCACAAAGGCACTCCATGATTTCAGGACAGGGAAACTTCGCGTACTTGTTGCAACAGATATTGCAGCTCGTGGAATTGATATTCCAGATATATCCCACGTCATTAATTATGACCTGCCAAATCTCTCTGAAAGCTACGTACACCGTATAGGCCGTACTGCAAGGGCAGGTGCAGAAGGGACAGCATACTCTTTCTGTAGTGCTGATGAGCGAGATTTCCTCCGTGGAATCGAAAAGCTCACCAGAACAAAAATTGAAGTTGCTGAACATGAGTATCATTCAGAAAAGGCTAAAAATGCCACTGGTGATGCAGCAAAGCCAGCTCCAAGGCAACAACGGGGACAGAAAAAACCAAGAGGAAGTTCAAAACCAAGGGGTACAGGCAGAGGCAAAAAAGCTGAGGGCAAAGCTAGTAAAAATAAGCCTGTGCACTCAGGTGCAAAAAAATCCCCGGATAAGAGTGTAAAGAAGGTTAACAATAATGCTGGCAATAAGAATAGCACTAAAACAGCTGCCAAAAGGATTACAAAAACAGGCACCAAGAATCACTCTAGTTCCCGAAGTTCAGGTCAATCCAGAAGCCGCCAGTAATTGTATCCCCTCTTCCGATTAATTTTTTGATATTGAAGGGTTTTACTAACAATAAGTTTCGGATTGGCTACAACAAAGATAAAGAAATCATCAGGAAGTATTTTCTCAATCTATTTATTTATTTGGCATTGTTAATTAAACATATCTATCTCTTTATTCCTGTACTTCATTAAGAGAAGAACAGAATATTTTAACATTTCAAGACTTTTGGAATAGCACTTTGTCTTTCTTCTTAACCTTGCCAGAAAGTG
>JAVEPM010000098.1:0-9465 GCA_034008115.1 Methanolobus sp. | reverse complement strand
ATTTTGTTGTTCAATTATCCCAAGTAATCGAGTTACAAGTTCCACTACTGCTTCTGGACCAGCTTCATAAACTGCAAGTATTTCTTTCCGCTCTATTTTAATCCCCTCAGATCATCAGAATCTTTTGCCTGAATGTTAGAATAAAGTCATAGTATATTGATTTTTGCTTTATTAGATATGGATGCTGAATAGTTACAGTAAATCTACTCTTTTAAAGTAAATCGTTCGGACCACACGATAATTAATCGCTAAAGATATATGTAAACAATCATGTAATACTATAACATGAAAGCCTGTATAATGTGTGGTGGAGAAGGTACCAGATTACGACCGTTGACATTTGCTCGTCCAAAACCGAGCATTCCTATTTTGAATAAACCTTCAGTTGTTCATTTGATCGAACATCTTTCAAAGGAAGGTTTCAGTGATATCGTAATTACTCTGGGGTATATGGCTGAAAAGATCGAGGAGGAGCTTGGAGATGGACGCATATTCGGAGTTCACATCGATTACGTTTATGAAAAGGATAAACTAGGCACAGCAGGCGGTGTTAAAAATGCTGAAAAATACCTGCGTGGCGAACCATTCATAGTACTTGCCGGGGATCATGTATTGAACCTGGATCTCAGGGAAATGCACAGATTCCATGAAATGACAGATGCACTTGTCACAATCGGGCTTTTATCCATTGATGATCCCCGGGAATTTGGTATAGCTGATATGGATGTCAATAACAAGATACGTCGTTTTCTTGAAAAGCCAGGTCCAGGTGAAATCTTCAGTAATCTTGCAAGCACTGGTATCTATGTATGTGATCCTGAGATATTCGACTGGATCCCGGCAAATACAAAATATGATTTTGCAAAGGATCTCTTCCCAGCTATACTGGCCAAAAACAGACTTATAAATGGTATTCTTGCAAGGGGTCAGTGGACAGACGTGGGAAGTCCTCAAGCCTACAGGCAGGCTCAGCGCTGGATGCTTGAAGCTTTACCAGGTACTACCATAGAAGGTAATCTCAATACAAAGGATGCTCGCATACAAGGTCCTGTTTCTCTTGGTCACAACGTTTCAGTTGGTTCTAATTCTGCTATAGTGGGTCCTATTGTCATTGGTGAGAATACGACGATCGGGGACAATGTTCTTATTGGCCCGTACACGACAATTGGGTCAAATTGCGTGATAAATAACGATTCAAGAATCCTTTCTTCCTATATATTCAATGATGTGCTTATCGGCAAGAACTCTAATGTATCTGGTTCTATAATCGATAATGGGACAAAAGTAGGAAACAACTGCAGTCTTGAAAATGGCACTGTTATTGGTCCTGCTGTTTTAATTGAGAATAATGTTACAGTTCACTCAGACGTGCGAATATGGCCTGAAACTACTGTTCCGGCTAAGACCAAGGTCAAAGAAGATATTCTTAACGAATCTTATATATAATGCTTTCCTTGTTTTATGTGATTAGGACATGAACAAGATTAAAAAATGGATTATAGTATCATTACTTATCAGCCTTGTTTCAGGTATAATTGTAGTACTTTTCACATTTGACTCTGATACTATTCATGCTTTAAAGGGGATAAAGCCAGAATATATGATTGCAGCAGCAGCTATTCATGCTCTGACCTATGTGTTCTGGGGCATGCGGACGCGCTCTCTTTCTAAGGCACTGGGTTACGATCTAAGCTATATTAAATCATTTGAGATCGTAACATCCGCAACTCTTGCAGCATCAATTACACCTTCATCTCTTGGGGGTGAGCCTCTTAGGATCCACTTGCTTTGTGGTCAGAAAATACCTTTTGGAAAAGCCACTGCAGTGGTCCTTGGGGAGCGAGTACTTGATGCTATTCTGATTCTCGCACTCGCACCATTTTCTATCTATGCCATACGTGGTGTTTTGAAGGACTCAGCGTTTGATATTATATTCGTGTTTGCAGAAGCAGTATTGATGTTCATACTTTTTCTTACTTTGTATGCTTTATGGAGACCTAGGCATACAAAGAAGGTTGTATACTTCTTTGTACACCGGCTGGCACCATTTTTAGGTAAAAAGAGTGATGAAGCTCTTGGGAATATAATTGAAAAGGTTGATTTGGAGCTTGAGAATTTCCATGGCAGCATCTCGGTGTTATTGAATGAAGGTAGGAAAGGTCTTGCTTTTGGAATATTTCACACTCTTGCTTTCTGGTTTGTTGACTTTTCAATGCTCTATGTGCTATTAATAGGTTTGAACCAGCATCCCGATCCTGTTCTTGTTATTGCTTCACAAGTTATCATAATGATCTTAACTGTCATACCCGCTACTCCCGGAGGTAGTGGAATTGCGGAATTTGCTGGAACGACCCTGTTTTCCTTGTTTGTATCTTCTTCTGTTCTTGGGATTACAGTTATTGTATGGAGAGCATTCACATTCTATATGAATATCTTAGTAGGTGGATTTGTAAGCTTCAAAATATTGAAAGATACTGATTTCATCAAAAAGTATCTGAATTAAAAAAGTTACTTAAATTCAGGTAGTCCAATATCATTCAGTTGATGTTATATAATATGACTTAGAGATATTTTCATCATGGAAAAACGAGGACCAAAACCAAAATTCACTGATGTTGCTTGTCCTAATGAAGACTGTGAATATTTCAATCTTGCTGGAAAAGGCAATGTCATAGCCAATGGAACTTATCAGATCAAAGGTAAACGTATCAGGAAATACCTCTGCCGCAAATGCGACAGAGTATTTTGTGATCGTACAAACACCTTTTTTTATGACATGCGAAAAGAAGAATCAATCATACTGTTAGCTTTGAAAATGTCAATAAAAGGAATGAGTATTGAAGCAATTGCTGATGTACTGGAAGTTCAACCAATCACCGTAAGTAACTGGATATCCCGTGCAGAAAAGCAATGTGACAATATACATCAGGAAAAGATGAAACATCTCAACATTGCAAAAGTAGAGATGGATGAACTCTGGACGATAATTAAAAAAAGGGCATTGTTAATTAAACATATCTATCTCTTGTCTACTTTTGGATGAAATGACAGAAGAGTAATATTTTTATCCATGCAAATCATAGGCAGATATAGGCGACGATATAAATGCTTACAACTAAACATTTTAGTAATCCTTTTCCGATTTGCAGGTGATCTTGTTCATTATGCTGCTCATTTTTATAATATGTGTATTTATATATCGAATGGCTGCCAAAAAGTCACACAGAAAACAGGTAATTAGTGTGAACAATATGTCATTTTTTTATTCCCACTTCCTCTTAATCGGAGGTTTATATCATAATGCATAAGATCTGTACTGATATCATAATTGAAGCTCCTGTTAATGAGATCTGGGAGCTCCTGACAGATTTTGAAAGCTTTGAGCACTGGAATCCATTTATCACCAGCATAAAAGGAAAACTTGAACCAGGCTCAAGGCTCCATGTTCATATGCAGGCACCGGGAATGAAGGGTATTAACTTAAGTCCTGTTCTGACAAAAGTAGAGCCTGTACATGAGTATCGATGGATGAGTAATTTGTGGGTCAAAGGGGTATTTGATGGTGAACATGTCTTTAGGATCGAAGAACTGGAAAACAACAGGACAAGGTTCATACAGTGTGAAAGGTTCAGAGGCATCCTTGCACCGTTCATACTACCTCTTATTGGTGCAAAGACCCGAATGGGCTTTGAAGCCATGAACAATAAACTAAAAAAAGAATGTGAAAAACAAAAGAGAACCACTTAGATATAATGTGCTCTTGGTCTTATAACTCTGTTATCTGCATACTGTTCCATGCAGTGGGCTATCCATCCTGAAATCCTTCCTACCGCGAATATAGAAGTAGCAAGCTCAGCAGGGATATCCAGATACTTGTATACCACAGCCGAATAGAAATCCACATTTGGATAGATTGCTTTCCCCCGCAGTTCTACGAATTCATGGTAAAGAATATCTTCTATTCTTTCTGCCATATCAAACCAGGAGGAATCACCATTTTCAACAGCCAGCCTTCTGGCCACATCCTTGTATATCCTTGCTCTTGGATCATAGGTCTTATAGACACGATGACCAAAGCCCATTATCTTCTCTTTGTTTTCAAGCTTGTTAAGAATGTAGCCATGTGCATTCTCTATACTGCCAACTTCATCAAGCATATCCATCACACCCTTTCTGGCGCCACCATGTAAAGGCCCTTTTAGGGTACAAATACCGCATATAACAGCAGAATAAAGATCTGAGAGAGTTGATGCTGCAATTCTCAAAGCAAATGTCGATGGGTTCAATTCATGCTCAGCGCTCAGTATAAAATCTTTTTCCATTGCTTCAGCTTCAAGTTTTGTTGGAATTTTGCCTGTGAGCATGTAAAGGAAGTTCGCAGCATGGCTTAGTTCCTCATTTGGTTTGATGGGGCTTTGGTCATAACTTGCACGGTGTAAAGCTGCAACAATAGTAGGGAATTTTGCAACAAGTCTTATTGATTTGTTCTTTTTTGCATCAGTTGAATGATGATCGTTTTCAAGATCAAAGTGAGCTGTACAAGAAATAGCGGTTCTCAAACCGTCAAGAGCTTCAATTCCGAAATCAAATTCCTTGAGTATTTCTATTTGTCTGCCATTGATATGACGGTTATTTTTAAGTTCCTGGGAATATCTGGCTAGCTCATTTTCATTTGGGAGCTTTCCATTGATCAGCAAATAGGAAACTGCATCATAGGGGAGATCTACAAGATCCTCTATTTTAATCCCCCTGTACTTCAGAATTCCCTGGATACCATCAATAAAGGATATTTTGGTATCCAAAGCTATTACGTCTTCCAGGCCAGTTTTCATATTTTCCATTTAAAAATCCCCTGATGGATCGAAGTATACGTTTTAGTAAAATAGGGTCTATATTATGTTTTTGTTATCCATATATAAAGTTACTGGATTTATATTCTTTTTATATATTATTTAAATAAAACAATTTAATTAAATAAAATACCTTATAAAAAGGGGAATGAACAGGTCATTCTCCCTTTATACAGTCTCTCAGGAATTTGTGAAGTATACCACCGTTTTTGTAGTACTCAATTTCCACATCAGAATTCAGACGCACATGAACATCAAATGTCTTGTCTTCACCAGCTTTCGATCTGGCGATGACTGTGACTTCACCGAACGGTTTAAGCGCATCGATACCTTTGATGTCAAATACTTCCTTTCCACTTAGTCCAAGGTTTTGGGCAGATTCTCCATCCTTGAACTGTAGTGGTAATACTCCCATTCCAACAAGGTTACTGCGATGTATCCTCTCATAAGACTCTGCGATCACTGCCTTTACACCAAGCAGTTGGGTACCCTTTGCAGCCCAGTCACGTGAACTTCCTGTACCATATTCCTTTCCTGCGATAACTATCAGTGGGGTTCCCTCTTTCATATACTGCATTGCAGCATCATAGATATGCATCTCCTTTCCATCAGGCTGGTGTATGGTCCATGAGCCTTCCTTGCTTTCTACAAGTTTGTTCTTAAGCCGTACGTTCCCAAAAGTACCTCTCATCATAACTTCGTGATTACCACGCCTGGAGCCGTATGAATTGAAATTCTTCTCATCGACACCTTTTGCTATAAGGTACTGGCCTGCAGGATAACTTGTTGGGATCGAGCCTGCTGGTGATATGTGATCAGTTGTTATGCTGTCTCCAAGCAGTGCAAGAGCTTTTGCTCCTTCAATATTGACCAATACAGCTGCTTTAATTGGGAAATTCTTGAAGAAGGGTGGTTCCTGTATGTATGTGGAAAAATTGTCCCACTCATAGAGTAGACCCTCAGGTGCATCAAGATTTTTCCAGAGATCCGTACCTTCGTAGACGTTGGCATACTGTTCCTTGAACATCTCAGGGCTTAGGGACTTACTAATATATTCATCGAGCTCTTCCTTGCCTGGCCAGATATCCTTGAGATAAACTGGCTGACCGTTAGGGTCGCAGGCTATAGGCTCTTTTGTAAGGTCAATATCAACTGTGCCTGCAAGTGCGTAGGCAACCACCAGCATTGGTGATGCTAAATAGTTGGCTTTTACCTGAGAACTGATCCTGCCCTCAAAGTTTCTGTTACCGCTAAGAACTGCTGCAACTGTGAGGTCCTTCTCCTCTATCACATTTGAAACAGCTTCCTTAAGAGGTCCACTATTTCCTATACATGTCAGACAACCATAGCCTACAAGATGGAAACCAAGCGCATCAAGATATGGCATAAGATTTGCTGCCTCGAGGTAATCTGTAACTACACGGGAACCAGGTGCAAGACTTGTTTTTACGAAAGATTTCACCTTAAGGCCCTTTTCAACTGCTTTCTTTGCAAGCAATCCGGCACCGATCATAAGGGATGGACTGGACGTGTTTGTGCAGGATGTGATGGATGCAATAACCACAGAGCCGTGTGTAACTGCAACGATATCATCTGCACACTTTATTTTTGTAATGCCAGAATTGTGGGGGTGCTTGATCTCGGAAACACTGTACCCACCTTCTCCAAGCCAGCGACTGTAATCAGGATCATCACCATTGGCACTTTTACCACTTTTTGCAGCGAAAACATCTTTCATTGTCTGATGGAAAGTCTTTGACATATCCGGTACCGGAATGCGGTCCTGTGGTCTCTTTGGTCCTGCAAGGGATGGTACTACCGTGCTGATATCAAGCTCCAGAGTTGATGTGAATTCAGGGTCTGCCATTCCTTCTTCAAGCAAAAGATTTTGCTCTTTGCAGTATTGTCTTACTTTGTTAACATGTTCTTCTTCCCTGCCTGTGAGGAGCATATAGTCAAGAGTCACTTCATCCACCGGACAGAATCCCATTGTGGCACCGTATTCAGGAGCCATGTTAGCAAGTACTGCCCTGTCGGTCAGTTCCAGTGCTTTGTAGCCGGGTCCGTAGAACTCTACGAATTTGCCGACAACACTATGAGCCCTGAGCATCTCAACCACAGTAAGCACAAGGTCAGTGGATGTAATGCCTTCCCTGAGTTCACCTGTGAGTTTAAAGCCTACTACTTCAGGAATAGGCATGTAGTAAGGCTGACCAAGCATAACGGCCTCAGCTTCGATGCCGCCAACACCCCAGCCAAGAACACCAAGTCCGTTGATCATGGTTGTATGGGAGTCAGTACCTACAACTGTGTCAGGATAAGCGATAAGTTCTCCGCACTTTTCTTTCAGGTGAACGACAGATGCCAGGTTCTCAAGGTTGACCTGATGAATGATGCCACTTGCGGGAGGAATCACTCTTAAATTATCAAAAGCATTCTGAGCCCAATGCAAGAGTTCATATCTTTCCTTATTGCGATGGAACTCATATTTTTCATTGCAGCTACGTGCATAGGATGTGCCGTAGTAATCAACCTGTATGGAGTGATCGATAACAAGGTCAGCAGGGATTACAGGATTAATGCTTGATGGGTCACCACCAAGTCTTTTCATGGCTGATCTTATGGCAGCAATATCTACTACTGCAGGCACACCAGTGAAATCCTGCATGATAACTCTTGAAGGAATGAATGGTATGTCCAATGCAGGAACCTTTTCAGGACTCCAGCTGGCAAGATTTTTTACATCTTCTTCGCTAATTACTTTCCCATCCACATTCCTCAATAATGCTTCAAGCAAGACCCTTATCGAGTAAGGCAATTTGGAAATTTTGGCTATTCCCGCCTCTTCCAGTTTTTTTAAGCTATAATATGTTAGCTCTTTACCAGCTATATTGATGCTCTGTTTGGATCCAAAAGGGTCTTTAAAATCATCACATGTCATAATGTCACCTATTCAAATGCATATTTAATTATGATATCATATAAGATCAAAACCGACTTTCTATCGGATTTGTGTAGTACCTGTGCCTTATGGCACTCCTATCCATTCACATGTCTTCCCTGTCTATAAATACTTATAATGATTAATAGTAGCTTGTGTGCAGGGTGATGAGACTAGAGAATAAAAACCGGCATTGGAATAAATAAGTTTGCCCTCATGAAGTTAAACCCATGGATTTTTATTATCTGCAAAAGAGAATTTTAAATAATCATTGTAACTATTCAGCCTAACACAATCTGCCTATTGGTACTGATTTCATCGAAATGGAGATATCTGCCCACTAACAATCAAAAAAGCAATCAATAGTAACAATCAAAATAAAAGTTCATAATGAAATTTACATTTCAACTTTTTGTCAAGATTGATATTTATAGTGTTTTTATCAGGCTGAATAGTTACATAATAATAATAATAATAATAATAATAATAATAATAATAAACCAGGAAAAATCAGATGAAAGTGTGTATAAGAGTTACGTCGGCTAGTTTTGATGCTCCTGTTGACCCTCATTTTGGAAGATGATTGTACTTTGTACTTGTGGATACAGAGTCAATGGAGTTTGAAATTCTTTAAAACAAAAGTGCTTTCGCTTCAGATGGTGCTGATATTCAGGCAGTTCAAATACTTCTTAACAGAGAGATAGATATAGTCATTACGAGATTTGTCGGATCAAAAGTTTTCTCAATGCTATCTTCAAAAGGTATAGATATTTTGCTTTTCACTACTGGCTCAGTTGCAGAAGCACTACATACTTACAAAGATAATGTTCTTGAGAAGCTTGAGGCTCAAATTCACCGGGAAAAGACTCATCAGCTGTTCAAAAAAAGGAAAACAAGAGACAAAGAAGACTGATATAAGCTCTGTTATGGATATTTAGTCATATGATAAATTGGTTTAAATGCTGAAGAAATAAGTAAATCCAAAGTCATTGATAGAAAAAGCTGTTCTCGCCAGACTCGGCGTTTCGAAATTGGCGTATAAAATTTGATTGTCTGCTCTGTATAAAATAAAAAGTTGTGTTAATGACACAACTTAAAGGACTTCCTGTACTCTCTTGAAAACAACATCTGCAACTACTTTGTCACTTCCAAGAGGTTTGGCATAGCTGATCTTTACTTTCTGTCCGTCAAACTCAATCTCAGCTTCATTTGTTTCAGGATCCAGCTTAAGGAACTCTGGAATATCCTCAGTGAGGTGTACTCCGGATGCAAGGAATATAGGGGTTGCAGCTATTTTTGTTACGCCTGTGCCTTTAAATGACATGAGTGCTTCTTCAACCGTAGGCTCACTGTGCTCTACGAATCCAATTTTGATCACATATTCAGGATGTTTTTCTGATATTATCTTTGCAATTTCAGTAACTACCTGAGTATTATATGGTAATCTGCTGCCGTGCCCAATAGCTAAAATTCCGATTTTTTCACTCATAATTTAACCTTCTTTCTGGAATATCATTATCGTCAATGTATATATTCATTTTCAATACAACAGTAGTTCCGAATGACCTTAGTTCCGATTAACTGCTCTTTTTACAAACTGCAAAGCTTATGCTATCCAATTACAATGATTTTACCAAAAACACTTTTTCCAAAAACATGGAATTGTTGTATGTG
>JAVEPM010000097.1:0-9536 GCA_034008115.1 Methanolobus sp. | reverse complement strand
CAAATGTGCTGATTCCTAAATTAAGAGAACTCGGATATGATGGCCTTGAGTTTTGGGATGATGGACACTTGACGTATTCGGCATTCGACCCAGAGCAAATTAAGGAAGTAACTAACCTCAACCCAACCGCAAACGAGGACATACGCTACTCCCTTCGCGGTTCTAAAACCTCACCAAAACAGTCTGCGATAGTAAACAGACTACCTTTCGTCAGCACGGCAGAGGATGGTGTGGTTAAGAGAAGTGACATTGAAGATTTCCTTAGAAAAGAATTAGACATTCCGATTGCTTACGGGAAGTTCAGGGAGAGGGCTTGGGGAATATTCAAGATCAAGCCAGAAGTTATTCGTTTGAAACGGGCCAAGATGATTCCAACACTGTTCCACGAAACAGGTCACTTCTTAGACAAGCGTTTAGAAATTTCTTCCACAGCAGATCCGAACGTTCGTTCAGAATTGTTTAATTTAGGTCAGCCTAAGTCCGGGCCGAATTATACTGAAGAACAAATCATTAAAGAGGGTGTAGCGGAGTTCACGAAGTTCTTCATTCTTGACGAGCAGAGAGTGACGAACAACCTTCCGAACACTTACAAAATGTTTTCGGACATAATGGCACAGGACATGAACCTTGATCATATGATGGAAACATTGAGAACCGCGATTGAGAATTACAGGGGGATGACTTCGGAACAGCTAATTGAATCAAACATATCAAGAAATGATGTAACAGTAAAGAGGAAACTAACCCTTGATAGGATTTACACAGCTATGTTTGACGAGTTTAATCCTTTGAAACGTTCGGTAGAGTCGATTACCGGAAACATGGATTTAACGGTTGAAGAGAACCCGTTCTTGCTTGCTACGCTAAATAGAAGTTGGCAAGGACTTGCAGACACATATTTAAAAAAAGGAATTGTTGATGACGAGTACAAAAAGATTGGAAAGTCATTTGAAGAAATACTTGCACCCGTAACTGATAAAAAAGAACTTGAACATTACATGATAGCCAGAAGAGGATTAGAACTCGGTATGAGAAACATTACAACCGGCAATGAGATGCTTGCGTTGGAAGATGTTTACAACAAGCTTCACTCTAAATACGATGCTGTGTTTAACGACTTATTAGAATATCAAGACGCAATACTACAGCAGTTGGTTAAGCAGGGAGTTGTAAGCAAAGAATCGTATAAATCCATAAAGGCTTTAAACCAAGATTATGTTCCAATGTATCGCGTTGTAGAATCGTTTACTAAGCAGGGAACTGGAAAGGGATTCCAAACAAGAGACCCATTAAAAGGGATTAGAGGAAGTGAGAAGGATAACATCGCACCGTTAGAAAGCATTTTAAAAAACACCTATCTGCTTACGGCAATCGCTGAACGGAACAGGGTAGCCAAAGCGTTTGCGAATCTAACCGATAAATTTGACGGCACAGGAAAATATTTGGAAAAAATTCCTACTCCAATGAGAGGACAATCGTTCTCTATTGGCGAAATAAAAGACGTATTACTCGATGTGGGGATAGACGAGCAAACTCTTGAAAGTATTGATATGGATGTGCTTGCGACGGTATTCAGGCCAACGGAGTATGGCAAAAAGGACAATGTAATTATAATCCACCGAGACGGTAAGAAAGAATTCTTCCAAGTCCATGACGAAGATTTATACAGGGCATTGACGGCAATGGACAAACAGCAGATGAATGTGTTTTTAAAAATGTTAGCGTTCCCTGCAAAGGTTCTAAGAGCTGGTGCAGTATTAAATCCAGATTTCATGGCGAGGAACCCCACAAGAGATATGATGTCTGCAATGTTGTTTGCCAGATTCGGATTTATACCTGCCGTTGATACGATAAGAGGATTGTTCCATGTGTTAAAGAAAGATGATTTGTATTATAAGGCTATGGCTTCCGGTGCGTTGCAATCGAGTTACGTTTCTATGGACAGAGATTACTTGCAAAAAAACCTTAATGCACTGTATGCAGAGAACTTCAAGGACAAGGCGATGAACATTATAGCAAATCCGTTGGATCTGTTAAGAGCATTGTCAGAGTATTCAGAAGAAGCAACGAGGTTGGGAGTCTTCGGGAAGAGCGTTGAAAAATACGGTGACACCCGAGAAGGAATACAAAGAGCAGCGTTAGATGCAAGAGATACAACGATTGACTTTGGCAGAGGCGGATGGGTATCAAAGTCGGTTAATCCGTTTATCGCGTTCTTCAATGTTGGATTGCAGGGTTTAGATAAAACTGTTAGAGAATTTAAAAGAGACCCTGTTGGAATGACGCTGAAGTCTGTTGCCTATATTTCAATACCTTCAATCTTACTGTTTATGAGGAACAAAGACGATCCGCGATACGAAGAATTAGAAGATTGGGAGAAAGATTTATTCTGGATTATTATGACGAAAGACAAAATATTCAGAATACCGAAACCGTTCGTTCTCGGAATACCGTTTGGAAGCGCCGTAGAACGGGCATTAGAATATGTTTACAAAGAAGATAAAGATGCTTTTAAAGGGCTTGGAGAATCTCTCATAAGCGAAAACGTTCCAAACTTCTTGCCAACTGCACTGATACCTTGGATTGAATCAATGACAAACTATTCGTTCTTCCGACAATACGAAATTGTTCCGGACAGTCAAAAAGGTTGGGCGCCTTGGGCGCAGTATAGCGAATATACCACCGAAACAGCGAAGGCGATTGGAAAGATTATGAACGTATCTCCGAGAATCATCGAGAACACAATTTTTGGTTACGGTGCTGGTTTAGCAAAATACGGTTTAGACATAACGGATATAGTTTTAGAAGCAGCGAACTTGGTTGAAGAAAAAGTAATTCCTAAAACTCAAATTGAGGACTTGCCAATCATCAAAGGGTTTATGTTCACGGCTTACCGTAACGCTTCAAGTATCAGTGATCTATATGATTTGAGAGAAGAACTAACACAGAAGGTAACGACCCCAGGTGTGGTAGTTGATCCGCAAGACAAAGCAGAACTTAGCAGAGTTAGCAAGGTCACCTCACAAATCAGCGAAATCCGCAAGAAAATAAATCTTGTCTATGGTTCACCGACTTACACGCCAGAGAAACAAAAAGAACTGATTGATCAATACACCATTCAAATGACCAACATTGCAAGACAAGCATTAGGGAAAAAGCCAATTACCGAATAGTAGGAGGGACAACATGGGAATCGACGTAAAATTTTTTAAGGGTATCGGAGAATATCTAAACAAGGCATTCGAGGGGCTAAAGCCATGTGTGGCGGTTGCGTTAAACGCGATCGCCTATATCATGTTTCCAAATCGAACTCTCATGTTGGCCCTTTCAATGGTTTTAGGCGCTGCGTTTATGGATATTATCACAAAGTGGGTAGCTATTTCTAAAGTCAACGGAGGGTATCTTAATGCGGTAAAAGGGGGGATGCTATCTTCAAGAACGATGTGGGAAGGTACAAGGACAAAAATATTTGCTTATCTGGTCGTTGCTATTCTTACCGGAATGTCTTACAGAGTTGTTTACCTTCAAGAACTCGGGATCTTTTTAGCAAGTTTCGTTTACACCATTATGTTCCTCCGTGAAGCGCAATCAAACATTGAAAACCTATGTGTGGCCGGTGCAGACTTGAAGTGGTTATTGGTGTTTATCCGTAAGAAAGAAAGAGAAGTAATCAAAAAATACAACGATCCAAACGATTCTACCAAGTCGCAAAAAAGCAAGGGGGATGATGACGATAGCAGAATTTAAATTGACATTAATCAAAGGTCATACCAAAGAAAACAATTACGACGGCTATGGCCCACACCACCATTGGGAACTGGTAAACGTTCCAGTTGAAGAGTACCTAAGGAGAGTGAATTCCATTGGTTTAGTTTATCCAGATAAAAGCATGGCAGACTTAATCTTATCTCCTTGGCAGGTTCCTTGGATTCGTGAGAACGTTCAGCTAACAAGCACAGGGTATGATTTCTTAACAGAAGTTGACGAGCAATACAAGGGTAGAAACTTCTACGCATTCGGAGACTACCACGACGGCATCGACGGTATGCCGTCAGATTTAAGCACAGGAAGGTTTATTAAAAGGGTCGAAGGCGGTTATACCAACGGCAACGGAAAACGGCCCACAGCCGATATTTTTGAGGTTACGCTTGATTCCATAACAGAACTTTGGCAGACGAAGCAGGGAACAAAGGCGTTGGATGCTCTAACAGGAACGATTGTTCTGAATCCCAAGCAATGGAAAAAGAGTTTAGGAGAACCGGTTCAACAGTGGTTATTTTGGTCGATTGTTGAAAGATTGAATGGAGGGAAGTAAAATGGCAAAGATTGATTGGGTAAGCAAACTCACAAGCAGGAAATTCTGGGCAGCGATTATCGGATTCATTACTGCAATTATGGTAGCGTTCGGTGTCAACGATCTAACGATTGAACAGGTAGTAGCCTTGATTACAGCAGCTTCAACACTGATTGCTTATATCATCGGCGAAGGGATGGTAGATGCCGCAAGGATTACAGCAGGAACTCCTCCACTTCCACCAACAGAATAAAAAAAGCACCGCCACCCAACATAAAACCGCCACCCTTCAACGGATGGCGGTTTTTTTAATAGTTATATTTGGATTTGTAATTAAAATTGGTTTGCTGATTGTTCGTTGGAAAGTTCGTTGGAATGTAAGACGGTATAATCCTTATACCTATAAACTTCCTTCTCCCATTTGAACTTCTACGTTCAAATCGTTTCAACAACTCTGTGTTAAACTTCCGGCTATTCATTTCATATTCGCCGTTTTCTTTCGCCCAAACGGAATATGCTGTGTAAAGGTCGTGGTCGAGTTCTTCTCCGCCTAAGTCGAGTTCACAACAAGCTTCTAAGAAAGAACCGATTGCATCCATTTCAGATTTGTATTCTTTGGTAGCGTCAAGAATGACTTGTGGAACCTTTAAGCCTTCTCTCTGCCAAGCAAGGCAGCCTTCAATGGCCCATTTGAATATCCCCGGTAACTCTTGCCTCAACTTATACTTTAAGTTACGGTCAACTTTATCTTCTGGAATTGTGGACGTAAACGGTATTAAGATGATTCTCCTCCAAATACCAAGATCTGTTCCCCTAATAACAGGCTTGTAATTCATTGACATCCACAGCTTAAACTCCGGCATAAACTCGAATTCGTTTTCATACTTCTTAGAAGCGGTAAGCTTGTCTCCCCCTGACATTTGTTTTACTAAACTCTCGTTCAGTTTAACTCCTTGATTCGGTTCAGCAGAATTTACGAATCGGCCGCCTTTTAATCGTGCAACGTCTCCGCTTGAAGAACTGCTGTTCTGCTTCATCATTATGGTATCAGGCTGAATATTTATAGCATAGTCTCCTAAAATATCTCCAATCGTTTCAAGGAAAGTAGACTTGCCGTTCCTGCCTGTTCCGTAACAGAAGAACACGCATTGCTCTTTAATGGATCCTGTGAGAGAATAGCCAATGGCTTTTTGCATAAACCGAATGAGTTCTTTATTACCATTGAATATTTCATTTAAGAATTTATCCCACAGGGGATAGTCTGTCTTATCGGTGTACTCGCAATTCGTTACCTTCGTCATATACAGGTCTTTGTCGTGGGGTTTTAGTTCTCCCGTTACAAGGTTTATGACTCCGTTCGTTGCACATAGAAGCATTTTGTGTAGGTCTAAGTGATCTGGAAGAATTGGTAGTTGGTGCCTTGCTTCTTTTACCATTGCCGATTTCGCTCTGCTACTACGAGAGTATTTGACGTGCTTTAAGAAATTCTTCTCTGCTTCTTTTGCATCGGCTTCGTTATCAGCCATTGAGACATAAAACGGTAAATCGTTCTTCATCTCGTTGACTACTTCGTCACACATTCGCTCAATAGCACCGGTTGTATCATAATTCCAACGTCTTCCGTCATAATACATCCAAGACTTACTGACGAAGTTAAATCGGATTTTCTCACCGAATAAATCAACAAACCGTTCGGCATTACCGGTATCATCGAAGCTATACGCTCTTTTGTTTTTAGGAATTGGAACTACCGATTGGCCAATGGTTATTTTATATTGCGGTTCCGGTTCGTATGTGTTGGCACAGTTCTTCGCTGCCTTCCGTAAGGTCAATACTCCATACGTGCTATCCCCTTGCTTACGGTTCCACTTGTCACGCATTAAGCCAGAACTGCGGAACAGTCTGTCCATCATCTGTTCGTCTCTTCCACACCAGAACGCCAGCATACTGCATAGTGCAAGGTCGGCTTCTGATTGTGAAGCGTAAAGCACTTGCCATTCCCCTGCATAAAGTGATCTGAACGCTTCTCCTTGCTTAGAGCCTTCGGCCAGTTTAATAATCTCCGCTTCTGTTAGGTTGAGGGGAAGGGGAACCGAGTTCGGAATCGTTGTCGGTGCGGTTCCCCCACTGATGTATTTTTCGTGTAAGTATTTTACCGGTATTGTGCAATCAATAACTTCTTTGAATTCAGAAGCAATGTTCCCTGTAACTGTGAAAAATCTGCCTTCTTCGTAAAACTCGAAGTTGTCTTTCCGTCTGCCTTCGGGCGGAAGTTTACCTTTGCATATAATATGAATACCATTGCCTGACACCGAGTATTCTGCATAGCTTTGCAACGTCTGAATGAATTCATACACTACATTGTTGTCATAGTTCCCTGCTCTATAGTCAGATATGGCGTTCTCCATATGATCAAGGTCGATTCCAAAGAAGGGAGATTCTGAAAACATAAAGCCTATTCCGTTGTATTTGGCAGATTCTTTAACTGCAACCTCAAACTTCGACCAGGTTTTTGAATTGTTGCTCATTGCATATCCACCGGTCATGGGGTTAATTGGCTTTTTTGATATTCTGCCACTTGCTTCTGTCTCTGCTTTCCAACACACCCAATTAGGATATTTTTTTAGTTCCGATGGAACGCTTTCATACAATTTAATCCCCCCCCAATTAGAGTTTTTTATTACCGTGCCGGTATGGTCTGTTCTTGTTGTATTCGTGTTTCAATTTCAAGATTCGCTCAATATCTACATTCTTCCCTGCGAGATAATCAAAGATACGAATAACACAGTCAACCATTTCAACAGCGATCCCTTCCGGCTTATCTATTTCCATATAGAACATATCATCATCCTTACGGTAAGCTTCGAGTGCTTCTGACAGTTCGCTATGACAGAGGGCAATCACGTCTCCGAAGGTTCTGTTCTCTGCATACCAACCGTGAGCAACGGCGTTCTGGTGGATTTCTTCGGCAAGTGTGTTGATTGGGGATTGGCAGGTGTCTTGGCATGGCTCTGAAAACATTTCTTCGATGATTTCTTGTTTGGTTTTGCAGGGTTCAACAACATATTTGAAAAGTTCCCTAAACCCATAACCAGAAAATTCGATTTGTAAAGTATTTTCGAGAACTTTAGTTACGGTTCCAACAGTTCCAATCGGAACATCACTACCCTCGATAACTCTCACCCTATCCCCTACTTTGAACATCGCTCTTCCTCCTTCAACTGCTTGCCAATCGTCGGCCTAATCGTCTGCAAAAACACCTCCGCGCATTGCTCACAAACAGCAATTTCCTTAATGTTCTCCTTCTCCTTGCCGACCTTGCGTTGCAGCTTCATAACATATTCGTTGGCTTCTAACATATGGCATAATTGGCATTTCACTTTATCCCCTCCCAGGGAGTCTTACGACTCCCTTTCAAATTCTCTTAAATCAATACACTGTGAACGAATTCGCTTTGATTCAACCTTTTCGGACTTGCAATAGAAATCCCAAGGGAAAAATCCCAGCGAATCA
Organism: Methanolobus sp.; assembly: GCA_034008115.1. Classification (GTDB taxonomy): domain Archaea; phylum Halobacteriota; class Methanosarcinia; order Methanosarcinales; family Methanosarcinaceae; genus Methanolobus. The sequence continues at coordinate 1,729 of JAVEPM010000097.1, read as the reverse complement.
ATATCGCCTGTAATATCGTATGCCACGTTGCCGATCATACAGGCGAAGTGATTCTTTACGGGATTATAAATAATATCGGCTTCCTTGAACCGCTTCTTTAGGATATAAGCGAACCAATAGCAGTTACCTCTTGTAAACGCTTCTTCCATAGCAGAAGGGTTACTGGATTTAAACCGGTTGATAAAGTCCAACGTCTCATTAGAACGGAACGTCATCGTCATTCACCACCTGCGCTTTTTTAGTTTGTACCGGAGGTTTGCTCTGCACGGGAGGAGTAGAAGCCGTGGTTGCAGGTTCTTCATCAGTAATGTATGCTTCCTCATCTTCGTGAACCCACGTATGCTTGCAGCTTGGATAATTTGACTCGTTGTACCATTTGATTTTCGCTTTTGTTTTACCTTCGTATAATTCGTGATAAATAACAACTCTGGCAACTCGATTAGCAAATTCTTCGCACCACTCTGCAATGTTAGAAAATTCTTTCCCGTTCGGTATTCCTGCCGCCTTTGACATTTGCTGAATTCGTTTGTAGCTGAATCCGCTAACGGATCTGTCCAACTGTGTTGGGGTTTTTACAGGCCATAGTGTATCCCAAACATATTTGTTTTTGAATTGTTGTTCTACATCGTTCCTTACAATCAGCACAATATCCACAATAGGGATACCGTTTTTACTAAGACCCTCGCTGACGTTTTTAAAAATTACTTCGTACTCGCCCTCCGGCAGTAATACTCGATCTGAACCTGCTTCTGAATGATTGACTTGAAATGACATTTATTTATCCCCTTCCACTATTTTTATTGCTTCCTCCACCGACCTTGCTACACCTGTTAAAGCACCGGCTTTACGCATAGCTTCAATAAATCTAACCTGATGTGGCTTTACCCTGCCTGTTTCGTTCTTGCATTCAATATAGAACGCTCGACCGTCGGACTTCCTGTGACCAAACAAATCCGTGAATCCTTTCGGAACTCCTGTGCTAATCATACCGCCTTCCTTCGTTTCAAACATTCCCACATTGATTCTAAACACAATGCAGGTTTCAGATAGTGCAATACGTATCTTTGCTTGTATGGTTGATTCTCGACTTATAGTAGGCTCTCGGCTTATAATAACCCCCTCCTTTTAGCCATATGGTATGCCCAACCTGGTTTAAAACCGTGTACCTTAGCATAAGCACTTAACTCTGCCATTGTCTTACAATCGTTTGCCGTCTTGTAGTTCGTTACGATTGAAGTTACCTTCTGCAAATATGCTTCCTTCTTCTCTTCAATCGTTCGTTGCTTTATGGGATATACGAACCCACAGTGAGGGCATATCGGTGCTGTAGCGTGTGTATAAAAGCATTCCGGACATTGCCTTACGGGCATTTCTGAACCTTCTCCCTTCGCAGGAGGTTTAGGATCCAAACTCCATTGCCGGTCTTGGTCTGGTAAACCAAATCTTGCATAGTTCCCTACGTGGTCGATGATAACGGCTTTCTTACCCGGAAGGTATCTCATACTTCGCATTGACTGCTGGATATACAGAACCATTGACTTCGTTGGCCGTAAAAGAATCGTTGTGTTGCAATCGGGAACGTCGAACCCTTCGCCTAATATCTCACAGTTGCAAATGACTTTAACGGTTCCTGCTCGAAACTGCTCAACGATTCTCTGACGGTCGGCTTCTGGTGTGGTTCCGTCCAGATGTTCTGACGGTATACCGGCTTCGTGAAAGGTTTCGGACA
>JAVEPM010000096.1:0-9781 GCA_034008115.1 Methanolobus sp. | reverse complement strand
CCTTCTCAGCAAATGTCTGCATCATGCCATTCTTTTCTCATTAATGGCTGCAAGATATTGTTTTGGGTGGAGATATGCAAGAAAACACAGAGGGGATACCTAAATAAGAGATTCTTGTTTAAGGGTGAATGAGTGGAGCTACAAACTTTCCCCAAGTGTTCAATACATTACTAAAGAAATCTTTACAGAAAGTTTGAGTTTCATAATAAAAATCTGTACATTCGTTGCGTCTTTCTAATGTTAAACATACCTTCTGGAGTCTGGAATAGTTTTGCGTCACATCCAGGAGTTATTTGTTCACGCCAGTTTTAAGACCAATGAAATCTATACAAATATCAAAAAAAGCATTTTAATCAGAAAAGAAATCCATTGGATTACCTTTTACATTAAGAATAGCACAGAAATAAATCAAATTTTAATTTCAGTATGCGCAATTGGATTAAAACAAACAACTATTTATATAACATTAGTATTTAATGAATTAAAAAAAAGGAAGGAGTATATGTGAAATACATGCGCAGTACTCCTAACAATAAGCATAAGGGCGCTGCTTAACTTGAAATTTTGCTCTTTTTGTATAAGTATAGTAAAAATTAATATGAGTAATCATTGTAAATAATACGGTGTACCTCATGAAGGTTGGACTTTAGTAAATGTAATTGATGTGCGAGAAAACGATCAATCAGAATAAGATACTTGCTATGAGTCTTGTATGATTTGTGGAAATGTGCAAATTAGATATATTTATATAATAGATCATGACGAAGTAGCTGAAGAATATCGTGTCGGTTGTGTATTTTCAGAGAATATGACAAAAGACTATGTAAATCCTATACTGCTAGAAAGATAATTAAGAAACAGAGCAAAAATAAGAAACTGGCAAGATAAAAAATGGAAGATTAGTAAAAACAGGAATAGATACTTAGATTTTGAAAATCACAATTTACTCATTTACAAAAATAAAAACAAATGAAACCAGCAAGATATAAACCATTCGTTGACAAGTCTGTGGGTGCAGTCTTATCCGCAATAGAAATATATAACAAACCAGATTTCAAATATCGTGAAGAGACATTTGCTATCTTAATGATTAACGCATGGGAACTTTTGCTTAAAGCCAAAATTGTAAAAGAGAATAAAAGCAGTCTTAAATCAATTTATTCCCTTGTAAATAAGATAGGTAAAAATGGAAATAAACTAGCAACCTTAGTTCCGGATTTGAATAGAAGTGGTAATCCAAAGACTATTGGCTTACCTAAATGCCTGTCAATATGTTTGCAACCGCCAATAAACCTAAATCCAATAATCAAAGAGAATATTTTCATATTAATGGAGATAAGAGATACAGCAATACATTTTCAACATGAAGATAAAAATCTGAGTAAAAAAGTTTTTGAAATTGGAACAGCATCTTTAAAAAATTACCTGTCACTAATAACTGATTGGTTTGAATATGATTTGTCAATTTATAATTTCTTTTTAATGCCAATGACATTCTTCCATGAATTCGAAGTCATTAAGAGTTTCTCTGTAAATACTAATAAAGAGCAGATTGAAAACTTATTAAGGTATATTTCGTCAAAAGAAAAAGAATCTCCTTCTGATGAAAATAGAGAATATAACATATCATTACAATTAGAAACAAAATTCATCAAATCGACATCAACTGACAGTTTATTAGTCAATTATTCAGAAAACCCGAATGCCATTCAAATAAGTATTAAAGAAGAAGACTCTTTAAAATATTATCCGTTTGACTATGGCAAATTAACTGAAATGTTGCGTAATCGATACTCTGATTTCAAATCAAATCAGAAATATCATTCCGTGAGAAAGCCATTGAAAATCGTAAAGAAGTATTGTAAAACGAGACTACTTGATCCAAACAATGCCAAAAGCATAAAAAAAGATTGGTACAGTTCTGAAGTATTTAAGGTTTTTGACAAGTACTATACTAAAAAATAAATAATGCCTGTTGGTGTAACAAAGCTATATGTCAATTTGGGTTTCGGAGCGGACAACAAAATCCATAACCCGCAACAACAGCCGCTTGGTTCGACAGGAAAGCAAAACTGCAACCCCCAAATGCATATAGTTCCGGCCATGGCAACAGTTATAATTAAATAACTACTAAACTGGGTAATACATGAACTTAAAAGCTTTACTTGAAATACTTTATAAAACAATTCTTGATTCATTCACAGGCCAAATTTGGAAATGGATACTTGGAAGTTTTGGTACATTAATGACAGTGCTTCTATTTGGTAAGAATGTATTAAGTACAACATTGGATAATTCCATAAAAATTGGAATTGTTTTTTTAATTTGTATATTTGTTATCAGATTTATTCTTTTCTTGGTTAGGAATTCTTTTCAATATTTGAATCGAATTTACCGTGATTCGAAATATGGAGATGCAATTATCTTACTAAAAGACGGCTTTGCAAAAGCTAATTCTTATAGAAAAAGCGAACCAAAAACTGATGAAGATTTAATAAAAACAATGGTTTATTTATGTGATAATATTCAAAAAGCGTTTAATGGGAAAAACTCTTGTAGATGTTCTGTTTCTATAAAAGTGCCTGTAAAGGGATCATTAACTGAGCAAACATCAGTAGTGAATTTGTGCAGAGACAGTGAAAATAGTAAACTAAGAGATAACCCAAATTATAAAGCGATAGACCACACAATTATAGGCAATACTCCATTCAGGAAGGTATTGAATAATGTTTTAAGAAATAACCCCGATGGTTTCTACTACTTAAACAATGATATTTCGAACTCAAAGGACTACGACAACACAAGCAAAGAAGTTTATACCAATGGTGTTTTACCATATAATAGTGAGATTGTTGTTCCAATAATTCCTACAGAACGAGACAACTCAAAAATCTACGAAACATTAGGATTTCTGTGTGTAGACTGTGTGAATAAAAATAAATTTGACCCTAAATATGATGTTGCTCTAATCGAAATTGTTGCGGATGGCATTTATGATATTTTGAGTTTAAGTAAAAAAAGCATTTGATAGTTATGGACAACAAGACAAAAAAAGAACTTGGATTTTCTATGAATGAGGTAGATGAGAATACTATTTTAATTGAAGGAGTAGTGCAAAGGAATGTCTCAAAAAAGGTAAAAATGAAATATGAGCGTGAGTTCTCTAAGATTTCGCTGCATCTTTTTGACAAAGAATACATTGAGAAACTTCAGGAAATTGAATTTGAGAGTGTAAGTCGTAATAAAGCTGTAAATGAAAAACTTAATGAGTCATTTACCAAGATAGCTAAATTTCTAATGAGATAACCGTCACCAACAAGCGTTTTAATACAGAAGTCGGCGGAGTGTGTGCATGTTGGTTTGCAGTTCCAATTAAAGTTCGTAACAGCAGAGATGAATGCAGTTCCTAACGTCGCCCGTAATAAACCGCCGTCGTTGTATTTAATAGCCACCTAGAAAAGATATTTCTACTAATAAGGATGACGGAAGAAAGAAAAATAAAGAGAATAGTGGCTTACTCAATTGACAGAAATGTTGCTGACAGAACCACAGAAGTTCTTTATAGTTGTCAATGGACAAAAATCATAAGGCCAACAAATAAAAAGTTTTTATTTTATTTTCTGCTCTAGCACTGCAACCTCATTTCAGCTGCCTTCTGAGACAGCCTTAAAAGCTTGCACTCCGCTCACACCATAACTCAATAATCAAGAATAATAGGAAATTTATTAAGAAATTCTGAATAATTGATATTTAATCCTACATTTGTGCTAGGGAGTGAAATTGATAAAAACAAATTGATAAAAACAAGAACAATCTTGGTTAATTTCTTACAAAATAATCGTTTAATAAAAAAGAGATTGCCAGAAGTGCTAACATAAGTACATCCCGGTTAAGCAAACAAATGCTCAACCAATCGGCAAAGTTGAGAGAGGACGAACTTTACCTGATAGATTTGGCAATTGACATAAATCCTTGAGATTTATTGACTGAAGTTTCCGGACATCAAAGATTAGTGGAAAATTATTTCCGAACACTATAATGAGTAAAAAGAAATTAACAAATAGCGGAATTAAGAACTGGCCTGAAGATGACAGACCTAGGGAAAAGCTATTAAAATATGGTGAACAATCGTTGAGTAATACTGAGTTATTGGCAATTCTGATTCGAACTGGAATACCAAATAAAGGAGCATTTGATATTTCTCGTGAATTGTTACAAAAACTTGAGACCCTCCGAACAATTAACACAATCGAAATTTCAGAATTACGAAAAATAAATGGTCTAAATGATGCCAAAATTTGCCAGATAAAGGCATCATTAGAATTAGGAAAACGCTTAATGAGTGAAGAAAAGAAAGTTTACGGAACTATAAAGTCCTCCAAGCAACTGGCCGAAGTTTTAATTCCTTTAATGAGAGATCTCACCAATGAGGTTTTTAAAATTGTCTTATTGAATAAGCGTAATCAGGTAACCAATATTATTGAAGTTGCTAAGGGTACTATTGATCGAGTATCTCCTTCAATACGGGAAATATTACAAATAACTTTAAGTAATCATGTTCCGGCAATTTTACTGGCACACAACCACCCATCCGGAGATGTTCTGCCTAGTGAAGCAGACAAGATTCTGACAAGGAATTTGATTATAGCGGCATGTTCAATGGAACTAAGAGTGTTTGACCACCTAATAATTGGTGAAAACAAATATTACAGTTTCTCAGATGAGGGGCTTATAGAAAAATATGAAATGCAAATGGTAAGTAACTTTGAATTATAGCACATGAGAAATATTTCTAAAAAAGATAGGGAACGTATTATAGAAATACTTTCTAATGGGTCATTACTACCTGTTGACTATAAAAATGTCCTTTTCCCTCCTGAAAAAAAGGAGTATGAACTGGTGTATGAAGAAAAAGAACGGGAAGAAGATATTATTGCCGATACTATGGCTGTTCCATTACAACCGATCAAGACTTTTGGAGAAATTGGAAAAGATTGGACGAACAAATTAATTTTTGGGGATAACTTGCAAGCCATGAAGGCTCTGCTGAACGACCCAAAAATAAAGGGAAAAGTAAAATTGATATACATTGATCCTCCTTTTGCCACCAAACATGATTTCACAGGTAGTAAAGATCAAAAAGCATATCAGGATAAAATAGCAGGAGCAAAATTTGTTGAATTTCTAAGAAAGAGACTAGTTCTTTTTAAGGAATTATTGGATGATCAAGGATCTATATATGTACACCTTGATCAAAGAAAAGGACATTATATCAAAGTAATAATGGATGAAATTTTTGGGGAAAATAATTTCCTAAATGATATCTCATGGTGTTACAAAGAGAGAGAAATGTCAAAGACTCAGTGGAATGAAAAGCATGACCATATACTATTTTATCGAAAAAAAAGCGGTCAAACTTTCAATTGGCAAAGCGTTACAATGGAATATTCTGAAGGCTCAAAAAAGAAATATTCCTTGAAGGATGAAAATGGTAGATTATACCAAATTAGAGGAAAAGGAGGAGAATATACAGGAAAGCAACAGTTACCGCTTGAAATTGAGAGGAAATATCCAGATTTAGTTTATCGAGATTATTGGGATGAAAAAGTAGGTGTTTTAGCAAGGGATTGGTGGGCAGATATTCCTTTTGTGAATAGAGCTAGTGCAGAACGAACAAATTATCCTACACAAAAACCAGAGAGTTTACTTGAAAGAATTATTAATGCTTCATCCAATAAGGATGATATAATATTAGATGCTTTTGCCGGTTCAGGGACGACTTTAGCCGTTTCGGAAAAATTAGGCAGAAAGTGGATTGGTATTGACTGTGGCAAACTTGCAATCTACACTATTCAGAAACGAATGCTTAACCTTAAGAAGGAGATTGGTAATAAAGGAATGGTTCTAAAACCAAAAGCATTCACGTTGTACAATGCCGGACTATATGATTTTTCAAAACTCAAAAAACTTCCCTGGAAGGATTGGCGATTATTTTCACTACACCTTTTCAATTGTATAGACCAAAAACACACAGTCAGCGGAATTGAGTTGGATGGGTTCAGGGGAAATTCAGATGTTTTGGTATTTAATCATTTGGAAGATGGGGGTGTTGCACTGGATTACGGATTCATTGACGATCTTCATTCAATGCTTGGAAGCAAAACGAGCAAGGAATTTTTCATTGTTGCTCCAGCTGCCAGTGTTAGTTTCCTTGAGAACTACATAGATAAAGGAGACATCAGGTACTATATACTCAGAATACCCTACTCAATTGTTAACGAATTACATACTCGTGAATTTGAGGCAATAAAGCAACCGATTGATGAAAGTCATGTTAACGAAACTGTAGATGCGGTAGGGTTTGATTTTATAAGAGCACCAAAAGTTCAATGCGAATACAAATCGAAGAAAGACACGGGTATAATTAAGATAAATACATTCAAGAGTGAGGCCATGTTGAAAGGAGCTAGTCAATTGGCAAATCGAGAATCACTCTCCTTCGTTATGGTTGATTTTAACTATGCCGAGAAGGAACAGATATTTGATCTGGATCATACAATATATTCCAGCGAAATTGAAAAAAACAATTGGGAAATCCACTTGCCGCTAAAATCCATCAAGAATAAAATGATGCTTATATACCTAGATATATACGGCAATGAATACAGGGAAATAAAAACAAAAGCCGATTTTAAATAGATGCAAGACCAGATGCAAATTATTAATCAAGATCTCATTCTCCAAGTAAGCAAAAATGTTGACCCTTCAAAATTTGATTTAATCCAATTTGAGCCATTTATTGATGCACTTTGCGGAGAAAGAGAATATCAAAAGGAAGCTATAAGATCAACACTGATGTACTTTCTGGGTGGTCAATATAGTAACCTGAAAGAACTGGCTAAAGAGAATTTTAATCACAATGGAAAACTAAGTGATTTTTACGGCTCGTTCAAAGAATTAGAAAAACGACTTCAAATTCCAAATAAGCTTTCCTGCTCTATTGATCTCGCAACTGGAACAGGGAAAAGTTGGGTATTGTATGGTGTAGCTCGAATTATGCTGGCATTGGGCGTAGTGGATTATGTTTTAGTGAATTGTCCGTCAACTACCATTGAGACTGGTCTGATGGATAAATTCAAATCATTTTCCCGTGATCAAGCTTTGAGGAATTTGCTTCCAAAAGATTCAGTGATTAAAAATCCTCACATTATCAATGCTACAGAAAGTATTACAAAAGGTGCTATTTGTGTTGAAAATTGCCATGCTTTATACGAGCATGTAAAATCCTCTATCCGAGATAGTTTAGCAGGAAAAGGGGACCACACTTTGGTAATCAATGATGAAACCCACCATGTGTACAACCAAACCGGAAAAGAATTTAAGAAATGGAAAGAATTTCTAATTGACGAGGATTATAATTTTAAATACATCCTTGGCCTTTCAGGAACATGCTATGTAGAAAACGAGTATTTTACAGATGTTATTTCCCGATATTCATTGCGACAAGCTATTGAAGAAGGATTTGTAAAGAGCATAGAATACATTTCGGAAGACTCTTCAGGTAGTTCAAACGAAAAATTACAAAAAGTATACGATAACCATATCATTCACAAGACGCAAAGTTATCGTTTGGTTAAACCGCTCACTATTATAGTCTCCAAGGACATTCAAACCTGTAATGAAATATCCGAATATTTAATCGGCTTTTTATCTGAAGCAGAAGGGATTTCAAAAGAAGACGCTGTCAATAAAGTATTAGAAGTTACTTCATCACCCAAACATAAGGAAAATGTACGAAAACTGGCTTATGTAGATGATAAAGACTCTCCTGTGGAGTGGATCACATCCGTCAGTATGCTAACAGAAGGATGGGATGTAAAGAATGTTTTCCAAATTGTCCCACACGAAGAAAGGGCATTTAACAGTAAGCTACTTATTTCTCAGGTGCTTGGAAGAGGACTGCGTATTCCGGCCGCTTATGAGGGACAAAGACCTGTTGTTACAGTCTTCAATCATGCCAACTGGTCTTCCAGAATAAAACATTTGGTAGACGAAGTCCTGGAAATTGAAAACCGCATCTATTCGTATCCGGTAGTCAAAGACCCTGACTACAATTTCTATATTCATAATATCAACTACAGCAAACTTACTGAAACAGAAGAATACAAACAAGAAAAAGAATATGCTTTCACCAAGGGGTTTATAACACTAATCAGACAATCACCTGCGTTGGAGCGATCAACCACTTATGAAAAAGCAGTTTCGGGTGACACTAGGGAAAAGAAAACTGTGGTAAAGTATATGATGTTTCCCGTAAGTGAAATTGTAGAGCAATTGCAGAATCGCTTCAAGTCAATTGACATGGAAACAGAAGATTCTGGAAGTCCAACCAATTATGCCAAAAAGTATAATTCAGAATGGCTTACTAAACTGATTAGGAACTCACTTAAGAAAATTGACGAAAAAGATGATGTTATCAGTGATGAGAATCGTCAGAAAATTTATCAAGCATTCGGAGTGATACACCGACCATCTGCCAAAGTTGTCCGGTATAGAATGACTCCTAAGGCAATAGAATTAATTTGCACAAAAGACAGACAAAAAAATAGTATTGGATTTTCTTCAATTAAAAAATCAGATGCAACTGTATTTTGGGATGACAACTCCATGAAAATTTGCATGGAGAATGAAAGGGTTTTCATCAAGAAAGAACTATTGGAGAAATTGGATGATCTTCCTGGAGCAGCCCAGCAAAAAATTGAGAATGCATATAATTTTAAAACTCCACTTGGAGTTGTACTTACAGATCATAAACCAGAAAGATTATTTGTACGATCCATAGTTAAAAAAGAAAATGCAAAAGCGATAGATTCCTGGATCAAATCAACTGATCAAGAATTCTACAAAATAGAATACGCATGGAAAAAAGGTGAACACCCTAAAAGAGGTCGATTTAACCCCGACTTTTTTATCAAGATTGGAAAAGTGATTATGGTTATTGAAATAAAAGGGGATGAAGAAATCGCTAATCCATCAGAGGAAAACAAAGCAAAATGGAAAGCAGCCAAACAGCATTTCAAAAATCTTAATGAGCAACAAAATGAAATGGAGTATCATTTCAATTTTCTGACACCGGAAGACTACGATTATTACTTTGACAGTATCAGAAAAAAGAAATATAAGTTCACCTCAAAACTGGATGCGGAACTCGAAAAAAATGGAATTGTAAAGTGAATGACCCGAGATAAACTCAAAGAAATACTACAAAAAGGTGAAGACATTGAAATATAGTTGATATTCCAGAGATATGTTCCAGGTGATTCCTGCGAAATACACCTACTTATTACATTATCATTTTGACAATGTTATATTTGATTTTTTGATTTATCAAAAAAGGAGAACCTTCTGAGTGCCCTTCGGGAGAATAGAGGGGTCAACATCCCGGATAATGGGTCAACATCATCGTAATACGTGTATGCAAATTCAATTATGGAGAACAGGAAAAAAAGAACTGCGCTGAAGATTCTGATATTCATTCTTCTTTTGGCCATCTTATATATTGCCTATTCAGTAGGTAAATATGACAACAAGAGGGGAAATGCAACAGAATCTGTACAATAAAAACAATTCTATCAAAGAGCTGTCTCGTGAAGGGTCAGCTCTTTTTGGATGGTGTGAAGAAGTTGAAAACAGTAACCTTCTGTGGATCTACTTCAGAACATGCTTTGCAGTGCCTTTCGGTTAAGGATGGTGATCTCACGGCGATCCACACCGATGAGCC
>JAVEPM010000009.1:0-54202 GCA_034008115.1 Methanolobus sp. | reverse complement strand
CGTTTTCAGCTTCTGCAAGTATGATGAACTCAGTTGATAAACCCATTCTTTTCCAGTTTGGAATGAGTGTGTATCTATCGATAAGATTTTCTTTTTGTATGTTGCGAATATGATAAGCAACCGAATTACCATCTTTGAAATCCAGTATTTTGGCAAGTTCAGCATTGGAAATCTTGCTGTTCTCCATCATTGCTAATAAAATGAATATATCACTTTGATTAAGGTAAGATACTTCAGAAATCCGATGGGCGATTTCCTTTAATTTTTCGTATTTTGTTTCAGTCATTGTTATCACACGAATATATGTGCTATAAATTAAAAAAGTATCTTATTTCAGCAAATATAATGGGTTATCGAACTATAATATAAAGGTAACATCCCATTTTATGTATTATACAGATATCGCAACGTTTTTTGTATCTTTTGAATTTAAGAATAGTTCTAATTATTGAATTGTACATATTAATTTTCGTTTTTATTCGTTTTATAATTAAAAACGAAAATTTATTAACAAAATTTGAAACATATACGTAATGTATATATTGTTAGAAGTCTATGATATATTGGGACGTGGAGTTTAGCTGAGTAGAAATCATTGAACTCCACGTCTGCCCAAAGGCAAGGTTAGAATTAATATTATAATATATAAAGCTAGCTTTGCCTCTGGAGTAACTACAGAGGTGAAATAAAGTGAATAATAACAAAGGAATAAAAATTGCTTCGCTATTTATGGCGATGTTGGTCGTGAGTATGTTTGCGGTAGCGCCTGCTATGGCATGTGTACCTCAACAAAATGTTGACGCAGAAAATTTAGGAGGTACTACTTGCTCAACATGTGGAAGTGGGAGTTATTCAAACATCACCAGATTAAATTCAGAGGAACTTGCAAATAATTTGCATGTTGTATTGAATTCAGCTAATGTCAAGAAACTTACAAAAGAGTTAAATTCTAAAGGATATAAGTTGAATTTGATTGATTCACGAGGTGTAGGTCTGACAAGATCAGACGGAACTTTTGTAGAGGGAGTCGTATTACCTTTCATAAGTGAAGATAATTCCGATGTTGGAATTCTTGCAGAAGTTAATATGCACAAAGTCTCTAAAGTGGTAGCGGTCCTTATCAATAAAAATGATGAACTAGTACCGACATTTGTTGAAAGATTGACTATTGAAAATAATATAATCTCTACTGAAAAAATGGATGTCCCTTTGAACAATGTATCAAGTTTAAGTGAAGTAACTACTCTGTCATATACTAAGTGCGATGCATGTCAAGATTTATACAATGTAGCTTGTGCCGTTGGGTGTGGACTTGATGTGGCATTAATATGTTTGATAGCAGGTGTTTCAACCGTAGTTGGTGGCCTAGCATGCACTGCAATAGCAGCTACGGTGTGCTATTTCATAGGAAAATATGGATGTGACCCTGAAGCAGAATATTTCTGCACACAGTATACAAGCTACTGTTAACAATATATTTCAAAAAGTTTGTGTGAAAAATGTTACACAAACTTTTCCATTTTAATATATCACATAAAAAAAGGGGATTTCTATGAGAAAATATATTATATATTTTATTTTGGCATTAACTATTGCTACATTAATAGGATATTTTGATAATAATCTTAAATTGGGAATACTCACTGGAGTTGGAGTGGGTTTAGTTTTTGCGCTATTGAATTATTTGAAAATAATTTAATTAGCAACACAAATAGATATCCATTATTTAAAGGGAAACAAGTGATTCCAATCAAGTTAATAAGGCGTATGGAATACCAAATAAATTACAAGGTGTGTTAGATGACTAATAGGGTCACACTATTACAAGGTACCAATGTGAAGATGATCACTGATCATCTTTTTTTTGGAGGAGGAGAGGACAAATGAACACATTAATCTGGAAGGCAATTTCTATATTTATTTTAATCACTCAATTGTTTATTTATATTAACGTCAATGAATGGGAAACGCACTCAAAACTAGGGTTTGGAGAACTTATGTTTGCTGTGGGATCTTTTTTGGGTATATTTTTAGGCATATCACTCATTAAAGCAATAGGTAAATAGATAATTCAATTATAATAGGATTTACGCACTTGAGATCAAAATCAAACACATGTGAGTTTTCCAAAAGCATTGTGCTTTAAACACTTCTGTGTTCCATGTTGCTGATTTCTCACTTGAACCGCGTAAGTCCTATATAATAAAATAGTCTGCTTGAACAGTATTACTACACAGATTAAATATTGTCTGCAAAATGAGGAGATTATATGCTACAATTTTTTTTGTGTTCATAAATGGAAGATAATAGTGACTTCGTGCATACTTTTATTCATTGCCATATTTTTTATTCCCACTACTTGTGCTCAACCTGTTTCCATAGAATACTTCCATCAAACAGGCTGTCATGACTGCGTGAGAACTGATCCGATTATTGACAAAATCGAAAAACAATATGAAGACATAGAAATTGTAAGGATCGACGTCATAGACATTGATGGGTTCAACCGGTGGAATCAATACGGCTTTATTGAAGTTCCGGCAGTTGTCATAAATAATGTAACAAAAATCCCAAAGGAAGAAATCACTGAAGAGAATCTAAAGCTGTTAATTACTGAACATATTGAAACCAGTAATCCAAAAAATGAGTACATAAACAGTGACCTGAATCTTCCATTTGCCTACTCTCTTGGTTTGTTTGCAGGACTGTCCTCATGTTTGATGGCGATACTGGGATTTCTTCTAAGTTTTACAGCAGGCACCAGTGAATCTGTTAGAAACGGTATGACACGTGCAATGATATTTGGCTTAGGTTTGATCACTTCTTATCTCGCCATAGGAATAGGGTTACTTTCGTTTCGAAGGACAATTCCTGATTTAGAGATCTTTTCCATAATCACGGGCTTTATAGTGATTACTATAGGTTTGTATCTTACGGGACTTTTTAAGATACCTATTTCTTTAGACCATTATTTTTAAAATAGTGCACGAAAATATGCTGGAACCTTTGGAGGTTTGTTTTTTTAGGTGTTTTGTTCTCTTTTGTTAAGGTTCCATGCACAGTTCCAATGCTTTTGGTTTTGTTAAACAAAACTCTTACAACCGGAACAATTGGAGATTTATCTTTACTAATTACATTTAGTCTAGGAGTATTAACACCTTTTATTGGAGTCGGTCTTATTGGAGGTTACACATTAAGTAAACACATGCGTTCATACAGGGGCACGATAAAACTTGTAAGTGGAATTGGACTTGTTCTATTTGGTTTTTGGACGATTTTATAAAATGTTCTTTTATTTTTTGACCATTATCTCTTCAAAAGCTGATTGTATGGATGATCATAAAGTAGAGATTTTCGATAATTCCAGTTTAAGAATGGTTCTAATTATTGAATAATACATATTAATTTTCGTTTTTATTTATTTTATGATTAAAAACGAAAATTTGTGAACAAAATTCGAAACATAAGCGAAATGCATATATTCTTGGAAACCTATGATGTAAGAAGAAAGTCGAAGTGTTATACTAAGAATCTTGAAATGTTAAAATATTCTGTTCTTCCTTTAATGAAGTACAGGAATAAAGAGATAGGTATGTTTAATTAACAATGCCAACTAAAAATATTCTCGAGTACATGACGTATGTGACTAATTATCAACAAATTTGATTATTTACAAAACTGCTTGCAGATTTACAATTTGATAGGATGTGGAAAGGATGTTGGAAGTATTAACAAACCCGAATGGGTTTTTTAAAAAGAAGATCAATCAGGATATAGAGTGGAAAACTCCGCTTATAATTATGGCATTAATGGCGATTGTAGGATCGATTACAATTTATATTACATTAATAAATATTTTTCAATCCATGGTGAGCCTGGATTTTCTTGAAGGTGCCGGAAAAATTATCATAGCCATTATTTTAATAATTGTATCAATAATCAGCGTTGTAGTTTTCTGGATACTTTACACAGCTATATTTTATGTAATTTCTGTGATACTTAAAGGAGAAGGTGACTTCAAAAGGCTGATGCAATTTGTGTCTTACGGATTTATACCCAATATCGTAAGTTCAATTGTAGGTGCCTACTACACGAGCAAGGTCTTTGCCAATATAGACTTTGCGACTGTAGACCCTGTAATGATGCAGGAAATGATATTATCAGACCCTTCACTGAAAATTGCCAGTGCAATAGGAATCATCTTTACATTGTGGAGTGCTAATATCTGGATCTTCGGAATTATGTACTCAAGGAATCTGAGCCTTAAGAATGCAATAATAACTGTAGGAATACCAGTTGGGTTATCTGTACTTTACACAATATTAACCGTGTTTATACTTGTTTAAACTGAGATATAAGTGTCAAAAGCGCAGCAATTAGATTTGCAATTCCTGTGCTTACATCCATACTTTTCACTGTGTATCAATACAGAGATCTCATAATGTGGTAAAAAATATGTTGAAAATATTCGTTCTGGCTATGATAGTTCTGGCAAACTTTTCATTTAGTGGGGCTGCAAGTACAGAGATAAGACCTACGCTGAGCCTTGATTACGATATTGAACCAGAGGTATTCATGCCAGGTGACATGGGAACTATCAAGGTCACCCTTGAAAATATGGCAACCGGAGAGATATATGTTGAAGAGGACGAAGAGACACTGGACATGAATGCGTATATTGCCAGTGCGAGTCTTGATGGCAACAGTGGTCTGGAGATACTTGATAAGAGTTACACAAATGTCGGACTACTTGGTCCGGGAGATACTCTGAAACTCACATTCAATGTCAAAGCCAAAGGAAATGTTGCAAGCGGAGTGCATTTTGTGGACCTTATAATTGTTGGCGGCAGCAACATGTACGACCTTAACTACCGCATACCTGTAAAAGTGGACGACAGGAATGTAAAGGTAATACTTTCCAATTTCCCTTCCACCCTGATGAACGAGGTATCCACCGTAAGCGTTGATGTGGTAAACAGAAGACCAAACGACATCACAAGTGTCATTGTAACACCGTATGCAGAAGGCATGACCTTCAGCCCCTCGGATTACTTTGTAGGTAGCATCCGGGAAGGAAACAAATCAACTGCCACATTTACCCTGAACACAATATCCAGTGAAGAAGGGGCCAGTGCAGTCTCATTCTCAGCATCATATTTCAACGGAGACAACCTCCATAGCTCCGATACGGCGATCAAGGATGTAAAAATAATAAAACAATCACCACTTATGTTCACCGGAATTGAGATCGAGAAAACAAGCAACAAATACACCATTTCAGGTGACCTGAACAACTTTGGAATTACAGATGCAAAGAATGTCATGGTATCAATAGAGGATGTAGAGGATGTGGAGCCTGTACAACCCTATGCCAATTATTTCATCGGGACACTGGAAGCAGATGACTTCAGCAGCTTTGACCTCAGTGCCAGAATAACATCAGGAAATATTTCTGCGATACCTATACTCATTGAATTCCGTGACCCTGACAATGCTTACACTGCTATTTCCCAGGAAATTTCAATGGAATCAGGAAACAACTATTCAAACAGCGAGGATGAAGGAAGCTCACTGGGAACCTGGCTAATTGCAGGACTAATTGCCATTGGTATTGTAGCTGTCATAGGATACTCATGGAAAAAACGCAGGGATGAAGAAAATGAAGAGGAGGATGGGGAAAATGAAAACGAAATCCCCGATGAGTATTCCTCCCTTGAATAAGCGGTGCTTAGATGCAACATCCCATAGTACAACTGCAAGATGTAACCCGCGTATATACTCTTGGAAAGAACAAGATATATGCCCTTAATGGAGTCAGCCTTTCAATAAAAAAAGGTGACTTCGTTACTATTATGGGGTCATCCGGTTCCGGCAAAAGCACTCTTTTGAACATGATCGGCTGCCTTGACCTTCCCACATCCGGTAAGGTGAAGGTCAATAATGTAGACCTCTCTAAACTGGATGATGATGGTCTTACAGCTATCCGTAGAAACAATATAGGTTTTATTTTCCAGCAATTCAATCTCATACCGACCCTTACAGCCTTAGAGAATGTTGAGATCCCCATGATATTCAATGGAGCATCCACTGAGAAGAGAAGGAAAAAAGCTCTTGAGGTACTAAAAAAAGCAGATCTGCCACTGGAATTTGCAGATCACAAACCCAATGAAATGTCCGGTGGTCAACAGCAAAGGGTCGCAATTGCAAGGGCACTGGCAAACGATCCTCCAATACTGCTTGCAGACGAACCCACCGGTAACCTGGATACTAAGACCGGGCACAACATAATGGAATTGTTAAAGGAACTTAATGGTGCAGGAACGACCGTTATTGTAGTCACCCACGACCCTAAACTGGAAGATTATTCCCACACAACCATAAGTCTACAGGATGGAGAGGTTCTGGAATGAAAGTAAAATTCCCTGACGTTCTCAAAAACAATATGTATGCCGAACTGGCAAAAAGGAACCTTAAGAGGCAGTCGGTGCGTACAATACTCGCAGCTATCGGCATCATAATAGGAGTTATTGCAATATCTTCAATGGGAATACTTGGTAACAGCCTGAAACTCTCGATCACTGATTCATTTGCGGATATCGGAGACAAACTCGTAGTTTCCCCTGCTCCGGGAGAGGACTCCATCACTGACAAGCAGATCGACCAGATGCAAAAAATAGGGAAGATCGAGAGTATAATCCCCGTGGCATCCAGTGGGGAGTTGGTCGAGTATAGAAACGGTGGAAACACGGTCCAGTCATTCGTTGCAGTTTACAATATTAAAAGAGATGATCTTGAGAAACTTGTGGAGCTGGAAGAAGGACGTTATTTCAAACCGGGGTCAACAGATTGCGTTGTTGGTTCAAGTGTGGCCAGTAATCTGGAACTTAGCCCTGGGCAGAAAATAGAGATAGATGATTCAAAGTTAAGAGTTGTCGGAATACTCAAAGAAAGAGGCTTTGGATTTGACATCAATACGGATAGCGGTGTTTTCACTTCCTCGGAAATGTATGATAAATTATATCCTGATGCTGATGAAGGTTATGATCAGGCTATTGTAATTGTAAAAGATATAGATGAGATAGATGCTGTTTCAGATGAAATAGAAGAGCGTCTCAACAAGAAAGACGAAATGGTAACGGTATTTGCCACAAATTTAATTACTGAAAGCCTTGACGATGTTTTCAGGGCCATTTCACTTTTCCTCATGGGCATTGGTTCCATATCACTGCTCGTAGCAGCTGTGAGCATACTCAATGTCATGCTCATGTCCACTATGGAGCGGACAAAAGAGATAGGCATCATGAAAGCAGTAGGTGCTTCAAGAAAAGACATACTGAAGATCTTCATGCTTGAGGCATTGTTCCTTGGAGTTATCGCCAGCACAGCAGGAGCGATACTCACAATAGGTGGCAGCTATCTGGTAATGCTACTGCTGGTGAGGGACAGTTCATACCTGTTCACATTTTCCAGTATGTTCTACATAATAGAAGGTTTCTTCTTTGGTATTGCAACAAGCCTTGTAGGCGGAATGTATCCTGCATGGAAGGCTTCAAGAATGAAGCCACTGGACGCATTGAGATATGAGTGAAAAATGATTTATTTTATCAAAGTATTTGGTAAAAAGCATACTTTCAGAAATATACTTTATACTCGATCCAGGATTTTAGAGAAAAAAACACTGTTCAACTTGATCTTATTTTTCCGGCTCCCCGTTGTACCAGACAATTCCTTCAAATCTGCAAACTGACATCTTTTTTTTGAGAATAAGATAGTACATTACCTTGAAGCTTGCGTAGAGATGAAAATACAAGTAGAACACTGGTTTTGAGAAGAAACCTTCAACGTAGACGATCTCTTTGTTATCCACAAGTGAATCATCTATGAAACGGACAAGACCATCTGTTTTACTTACTTCTAAAACCGCACCTTGTGGCATGCGGGGGCCTATCACCATCACATCTTTTTCCATGCCATCATCGGCAAGGCTCCCTTCAATAAAACCATAATTGAATATTGTCGGTATAGGTGACAGGAATTCTTTGACGAACTGTGATCCTTTTTTATTATATTTGAAAAAACTGTATTTTGGTGTCTCGATCACAATCTTCATGCAACGTTATTGGCACGCTTTATAAAAAAACATAGGGGATGCGAACGGGCAAAGTTGGGGGTTGAATGCAAAAGTGGTGGTATTGGAGTGCTTTGGATAGTTACTAAGTGGTAAACCCGTTCGCAAGTACACAAACGGCATTTGTGGATATATATCTTTCGCTAGTATACGAACAAACCTTTATGTTTTAGTTAGAAAGACAAGAACGATCATGCACTTTCGATAGTTTCCACAGGATCAAGTGCAACAGCATGTCTACCAAGATAGACACCTGCAACTATGTTGATGATGAAAGAAAATACAATTGCATACGCATAGTTCATGATATCGGTTTTAAGTGGGAGAGTTGTCAGACCGAAGTACATCCCCTGGGGAAAGTCGATCTGATATGAGGATAACGCAGTTTAACCTAAATAACCCATCACGCACCCAAGTAATACACTCATTGTGCCCAGCCTGTTAAAACGCACTTCTCGAGACCACCGAACTGGACCAGGCCATTGGAGAGTTTCCCAAACTCTGTTCAAACCCATCATACAATAATTGGCTGCAGTAGCAGTTGTGCTTTTAAAATGTGCTCATACTTTCAAATATCCACAATCAATTATTGCTGTAACAGTGCAAGCTCCACTGCAATAAATGAATATATTCCTGCTTTAGCCCTGTTGATATGTTTACCCATAGTCGGCCTTTCCATAATCTTGATGCCAATGAAACCTGCAAATAAAGATACAATGAAAAAGACTACCAGAGCCTGAACCAGAAAAACAGCCCCAAGGAAGATCATCTGTATTGGAACGCTTCCAGCATTTGTATTCACGAACTGGGGCAAAAATGCCAGGAAAAATGTAACTATTCAGCCTAGCACAATCTGCCTATTGGTACTGATTTCTTCAAAATGGAGATATCTGCCCACTAATAATATAAGAATCAAAAAAGCAATCAATAGTAACAATCAAAATAAATTTTCATATTTTTATAAATCCTATCCATTAAGTTACTACTATCCAAATAGAAAAGAGAAAGAATTAGGGTATTTAATAACCCAATGAATAACGGTCACTTTCTGCTTTTAAGCAGGAACTTAATCAAATCAGTACTCATATGCATCTCACGTTCCATCTTGGCTACAAATCTCATCATCAGAAAGACCATCTGCTCTGTACTGGTCTAAGCGTTCATAGACACTATCAGAAACCTCAGAATCTCATTTATATCTTTCCTGTGACCCCATACATCCCCTTCCAGAAGAGCTATGCCTTTCATTTCCAGGAACATCTTTGTAGAAGTGGAGATACTTTTCATGTACGAAGGTGGAATGTGAAGAGCTTTCACATAAGGGGATTTTGTTACAAGGGATAAGATGTCTGTATTTGATGGTCTGAATGCGAGGTGAATCATTTGTTCTTTATCATTAAGACTATCGATTTCTTCTTTTGAACTCACAACTCTTATTTTCATGTTTTTCACCAAAAAATTAAATTAAAAGTATTGTTTTGATGAGATGATATTTGTCAATTAATCGTAATACTGTTAATTATTAAAGTATTTTTTGTTGTGATTAATATCTGATATAAGTATTATAGATCCATAAAAAAGAAAAATACCCATTTTTTCTAGACATCTGCGGAATATAAGTTTCAATGAACCATTGACTCTGTAGAAAACCTATCTAAATCACTAGCAACCTAATTAAATTAACAAAATTAACAGTGTCATACAGACTTTTAAAATAATTAGTGATTTCAATAATAGCCAGAATATTGAGGATTTCTACAGAGCCGAACTATTACTATCGTTAAGATAATATAATATTAAGTCGTACAATTCCATTGTCCTGTTCCTTCTGTTTTGTTAGCGCTTTAACAAATATACAGGACTAATTATAATTTAAAGCAATTTAGTGACGCTATCTTAAGTATTGTTGTGGAAGTGCAAATTCATCATGGATACAAAAAATTGTGAACATTGTGGAAAGGAAATTGAAGTAGAATTTAAAAGAGAAAAAGTAATGAAAACAAAAATAATTGGCGGTGTCGTCACTTATACTGGTGAATCTGAACTTGTTAAGAAATATAAATCTGCTATTTGTTCTAAATGTGGTGGAACATTTTGTTTAGATTGTCTAAATGTTGGATGCAAAGACAAACATAGAAACATAGTTTTAACATATCTTTGCCCAGCCTGTATAAAAATAAATCCAGAAAAAACAAATCCAGAAAAATGTAATCATAATTGTACTGAAAAAAAATTTGTATTTAAAGACAATAATTCTAATTATTACACACAAACTTGTACAATATGTAACAACATCAAAAAAATAGTTGAACCAATAAAAACCGAAAAAAAAACAGAATATAAAAATATTAACTATAAAGATGATTACAAAAATAATTTTAATAGTAATGATGGTATTTATTCAGAGAGAGTAAATAAAAAATTTAATAAAAAACGTAAAAATAATAAAATAAATAAAATAATATCAAAAATGTTTAAAATGGTAATCATTATATTTATTATTGGATTATTAGCTTATTTCACCCTTCCAAATTTGAATGAATTTTATATTTCAAATAATAATTCATCTGGTTTGTTAGATTCTATTAACAATAAATTAAAGAAAGGATATGAAACTAATCCAATTACATATTATGATAATGGAATATTAACTTATATAGTTGGTGCCGATGGCGAAAATATTTATCTCACAAATTATGATAATGCCACAAACCCAACTTATGAACAACTAAAACAATTTTTAGCAAATGATAACACAAACACAATTTCATACAATGATAATTCATTTACTTGTGGGGATTTTGCGGAAACACTACATAATAATGCCGAAAAATCAGGATTGAAATGCGGTTATGTAACCGTAGATTTCGAAGTTGGTGTAGGACATGCACTTAATATATTTAACACAACCGACAAAGGAACAATTTTTATAGACTGCACAAATGGTTATACAGGTTCAGGACAATATTCAGACACATATATTCCTAATTTCAAAATTGGAGAAAATTATATACCTAAATCATTTTTCAATTCAAGAATGTATTATGAAAATGTAGGGATTGTAAAAGACTATGATATTTATTGGTAATTTACTAATAACATAAATAAAGCACAATAATTAAAAAATTTTTTGAACTACGGGAGCAGAATGGTGGGAAAATTGGCTCTGTAGAAATCATCTGAATTATGGGGCAAACAACAATGCACAATTAATTAAAATGTATTAGCTGATACTGACATCATTTGTCAAATAAAGTCAACAAATGCTGGATTTCGATAGGTTTTCTGCAGAGTCCTCTTTTTCATTTCATGGATTATTAGTTACTGCTGATTATATTTTAATAACAAGAACAAACAAATCATGAAGTAAGTCAGAAATAGTGAAAGGTGAGTAAATGTTATCAGTCATTGATGTTGCTAAATTAGTTTTCAATGAATTATACAATGTCGTTAGCAATAACGATGCAGTTCAATCTAATCCAGATGCAATGTTAGCATTAGAAATGACAATGATATCATTTTCGTTAGCAATGTTTATTTTAGGATTCATTTGGATTTTGAAAATTAAGCGATAAATAATTACACGTTTTGGTTTCTCTATTCCAGACTTACCCTTTGGAACACCCGTGATTTCTAATTTAGCACCACAAATAACCAAATACACTTTTCCTTTAATGAATTTCATAGTCGATGATTCAATTTGATTATCTGTTAATGGATTAGCAAAACCATAATTAACAAGTGTGAGAACTATCCAGATACAAGAATATCCGCGGAGGAGTTTTTATCAAAATACATATCCCTTATGGAAAAGAATTCGTTGACCTTGATGTGAAAATTCCTCATGAGGTCATTGCACCTAACAATGTCGAAGCTGGAGATGAATATGACATTATCACTGAATCTTTGAACGATCCTGTTGGAATGGAGTCACTTGGGAATTTCATAAAGAAAAGTGACAGGATCCTGATACTGGTTAACGATGCAACCAGACCTACACCCACAGCAAAAGTGCTTATGGAGATGCGTGATGCCCTCAGAAACCATAGCGATGTTAAGTTCCTCGTTGCCACCGGTGCACACAGAGGACCAACTGAAGATGAGTTCAGGTATATCTTCGGAGAAATATATGATGAATTCAAAGACAGGATATTCGTCCATGATGCGCGCAGGGATGAGGACATGGAATATCTTGGAGTATCATCCAACGGTACTGAGATGTACCTCAACAAGATGGTCAATGAAAGTAAGAATATCATTGTGGTCGGAAGTGTGGAACCTCACTATTTTGCAGGATATACAGGAGGAAGAAAAGCATTCCTTCCAGGTGTTGCATCCTATAAGACCATCGAGATGAACCACAAACATGCACTCTCTGATGCTGCACAGCCCCTTGCCATCAAAGGAAATCCAGTTGCAGAAGATATGGAAGATGCAATGAAAGTATTAAAGGACCTGAACGTATTTTCCATACAGACCGTCCTGACAGCAGACCATGGATTGTATGCCATGATCTCAGGCGATCTTTTTGAGTCCTTTGCTATTGCAGTTGAAAAAGCAAATGAGGTATTCTGTTCAAAGTGCACTCGCAAAGGAAATATCGTGCTCAGCGCTGCACCATATCCAATGGATATCGACCTTTACCAGTCCCAGAAAGCACTTGAGAATGGAAAACTTGCACTTGAAGAAGGAGGAGTTATCATCCTTGTATCCAAATGCAGGGATGGCGTGGGAGATGACACATTCCTGAACCTGCTTTGTTCTGCAAATACATGTGAAGATGTGATGTGCAAGATAGATCAAGGATATAAACTGGGATATCACAAAGCAGCCAAGATGGCACAGATAGGTGTTTATGCAGAAATGTGGGCAATATCAGACCTGCATCATGACACGATTAAAATGGCAAAGCTGGAGCCATGTATGGACATACAGGAAACCTTTGACAGGGCAATAAAAAAGATTGAAGAGCAGGGGAAGGAACCTTATGCGGTAATCCTTCCACAGGGAAGCCTGACTGTCCCCTTGCTCGAATAAGAAACGAAATATAATTCAAAATAAAAAAGAATAGAGCAAGTTTGAACTAAGTTTTAGTTCAAATTTGCATGTAACGTGCTGCTTCACCCAGATCTTCTTCAATTCTAAGAAGCTGGTTGTATTTTGCAGTACGCTCACTTCTTGCAGGTGCCCCGGTCTTGATGAGGTCTGCACCGATTGCCACTGATATATCGGCAATGCTTGTATCCTCTGTCTCTGCGGAACGGTGGCTCACTACAACACTGTATCCATTGCGGTTTGCCATGTTAGCTGCATCGAATGACTCGGACAGGGAGCCTATCTGATTCACTTTCAAAAGCAGTGAATTAGCAGCACCCATTTCCACACCCCTTGCCAGACGTTCTACATTTGTCACAAAGAGGTCATCGCCTACGATGAAAGTATCCCATGCATCATTTGTAAGGGCTGCAAAGTCTTCAAATGACTCCTCGTGGAATGGATCTTCAAGAAGGATGATAGGATATGTTTCTATAAGCTCAAGGTAGTAGTCAACGAGTTCAGCAGGCTTTAGCATTTTCCCGTCAATGGAATAATGAGTTCCATCGAAAAACTCGGATGCTGCTGCATCAAGGCCAATGCTTATCTCTGATTCTGTATATCCTGCTTCTTCAATTGCATTCACAAGAGCATCAAGGGCATCAGCAGTCATTTCAATGGACGGTGCATAACCACCTTCATAACCCACATTTGTTGCTGAAGCACCATACTTTGATTCAAGTATCTTGGCAAGTGCATGATATGTTTCAGTACCCATACGCAGAGCCTCTGAATAAGATTCTGCGCCTTTTGGCTGGATCATGAATTCCTGAATGGAAAGATCATTACCTGCATGTTTTCCACCGTTAAGCACATTCATTGTCGGAACAGGAAGTGTGTAGGCATTGATTCCACCGAGGTAGCGGTACAATGGCATGTTCATTGAGTCAGCAGCTGCTCTTGCAACTGCCATGGAAACACCAAGAATGGAGTTTGCACCAAGTTCCATCTTGTTCTCAGTACCATCCAATGCCAGCATCAGACCATCGATCTCACGCTGCTTTCTGACATCCATGCCCAATATTTCGACCTCTATAGTTGTGTTCACATTGTCAACTGCATCAAGAACACCTTTTCCCCTGTAACGGTCTTCTTTGTCGCGCAACTCAAGTGCTTCATTGCTTCCTGTAGATGCACCGGAAGGGACACTAGCTCTGCCAAAACCACATGATGTATAGACGTCTACCTCGACTGTTGGGTTCCCTCGGGAGTCCAGAATCTCACGTGCATGGATCTTTCTTATTTTGTATTTGCTGTCATCATCGATATAAGGCATCCTATTCCACCTTTGTTTTACTATAACACCTACTTCGCAATTACTGTATATATTGTTACCGTTCATTTTTTTGTATATAAATAAACACGAACTACATATAGTTATTAATATATAAACAAAAACTATACAATCATAAATTATATAAACTTAAAAGTATTATTAGTATTAAATGAAAACAGATGATAATAATCTTTTAGATGGGAAAGGTTATGAAATAATTGAACTTTTGCAAAGTCTGGAGGTACCCAGAACCGAAGCAATATCTATTGCCTGCCTGGTATGCGGAGATGAATTGACATCCCAGAACATTGAACAAGCATCAGGGCTAAGACAGCCGGAAGTAAGTATTGCTATGCGTCCATTAAGAGAAAGAGGATGGATAAGTGAAAGGAACGAAAAAAAGAATACAGACAAAGGAAGACCTGTAAAATATTACAAACTTGTCGTACCATTTGAAGATATTGTGAAGACATTCGAGTCCAAAGTCCTTAAGAAAAATTTGGAAATAGTCGATGCCCTTGAGCAACTCAAGGAACTTAGTAATAATGATTGATTGGGCTTACTCTTCATCCGAAAATGTTACAGGGGCAAAACCTCTTTTCGGATCAAATACCCTATTAACTGAGATTCCTGATATTTCCATGATAAATATCTCTGCAACCATGAATACCTCACTTTCTCTTCACAAGCAACCTGTTTTAACAGATTCACCCCTTCCTGCGGCTGCATTAAGATGTATCTTTGGCTTACCATTCTCCCGGAATATACTGCCAATACCTATAGCTCATGAGCATCGTTGAATTCTGCCCATTGGTGGATCAGGAGGAACATCATTTGTCTTCGGACATACAACAAGGTTTGCTTGCTTCACAGCTCCGAGCATCATGAACATCGCAGACCTGATGTCTTCTTTGACAGCCAGACCTTCAAGTTCTAAGAGAATATCGTCCCCCTAGTCCAGACGAACTGTAAACACTCTGGCGATGTTTCCTTTTGAATATTCCATTAATCCACCCTACTATTAAATCTCCTGCCAGCTATCAAGATATATATCCTCAAGAACAGAAAATGATTACAATAAAAAAATAACGGAAAAGAGACTTCAATAAGATGGGTCCATTCCGTCTATTTGTGAGAATGCACGATCAAGTTCTTTGTCGTTGGCAACACGCTCCTTCTTTGCACGTTCATGCTTGATGGCATCCACAGCTACCGCATAAAGGTTCTCAAGCTCAGATGCGGACTCAAGAGTCAGAACTGCAAGTACTTGTGGCAGTTCACCATCCCGGACAATAATACCTTTGAAAACATGACCTACAGAACTTGATAACTTATCAATTTCCGTGGTGATCTCATCAATGCTCAGACGCTCCCGGTCACCCCTTATAATGATCATAGCCCTGCTGGCTTCATCATAAACATCACTGGAAAACAATAAACCAGAAGGAGAAAGAGCTTTCTGAATAGCGGTCCTCACAGGAATATCCGTATCTGCTTCATAGAAGCCTATTGTTGCAAGTCCTGCACCACCACTCATGACAGTCTTGAAGTCACCAAGATCAGTGACCATCATCATTTCACTATCAAGAGCATCTAGCAGGAAAAGAAGGCGTCTGGCTACCATGTCGTTGATGCCATTATAAGCAGATTCAACATTACCACCCATTTGTTTAAGGAATTGGTTGTCAGCAAGTATAATTCCATCTGCTCCGCTTTCACGAATATCCCTTAAACAAAAAGCAGCGTTTTGAAGATAAAGCGTACCCTCTTCTCTGAAAGGAAGTACCACTACGGCATAAACCGGAAAATCATACTTTTCCTTGAGTTCCTCTACAAGCATTGGGGTAAATGAAGAACCGGTCCCACCTGACGCAGATGTTATAACAAAACATACATCAAAGTTACCTCTTTCCTCGATCTGCCTCATTATATGGGTCTTGTTATCCTCAAAAACATGCTTACCCACATTCCGGTTGGCGCCAACGCCATGCAAATGAGGAATATGCAGCCTGTCCTTTGCTTTTGTGAATTTCATTTCCTTTAGATCATTCACTGCAGTATTGATAGCAATTGTTTGCACATTGCTTTTATATTTTTGTTGGGATAAGTACTTGCCAAAGCGGCTCTTCTTACCAAATGCCTCTCTGTTAATCGCATCCAGTATACGGTTACCGCATTGACCGTTCCCAACGATGAGTATGTTGAGCAATTAATTCCTCCAGATGGTAATATAATTATAATCAGATAAATCTTATGATTGCTTTTTTTAAATATAATGGAATATCAATATAATGGAATATCAGAACTTATATTGTTTGTGCCTGTATATTATCCAGCCGGCTATAGCCCCGATTATAATTAAAGGAATAATGTAAACATATAATGGCTGCTCGAAAAGATAATCATATTTACCTTTTGTAACGTATATTTTGTTTGTCACCGAACTTGAAGTGACCTGCTGGTCCTGTGCATTTACACCATCATTGAACAGATATGAAGTTTCAGTCGATACAGTATAAGTACCCACTTCCGTGGCCTTTAGCTCGAAATCGATCTCTTTTTCCTGCTGCACACCGAACGAATCAAGGTATATTGTAGGAATACCTGAAATCATTTCAACGGAGGCGTCACTGCCAGCATACTCCAGACCATCCGGAACTATCAGCTTTATAGTTACAGCGCTTGCAGCTGCAGTGCCTGTGTTCTTTATACGGACTGTACCTGATAGGGTCTCTTTACGATTGGCCGTATATTTGTCAAATTCCGTATTCACATCAAGTGTCGCGTTGACAAGGTCTTCCGTAGCATCCACTATTACTGAAGGGCGGTTGGAAGATGCCTGTGGAAAGGAATCCCCCACAGAGTTAGTAAAAGTAGCTGTTGTTGGCTTTAAAGAAAATGTGCCAGATTCTGTTGCCTTTAAGTCATAAACATATATTTTCTTGACCGGATCATCAACAGAGACCTTTATCCTGCCAGGTGAGCCAAGAATATCATCTATCAATACGAACTTTTCTTGCTGAGGCTCTGAAAAAACAACATCTATAGCATCATCATCACCTCTGTTCTCAACAGTCACAGTTACACGAATAACGTCTCCCACATCAATATCGTTCCTGTCAACAACCTTGTTTATTGTAAGAACGGGAGTACCAGAAAAAACAGCTTCATTATGTCCGCCATTGATAACACCTAATGTCTTGCTGTTAATAAAATCATCATCTGTGACAGTGATCAGTAATTTCACCCTTGGGACTACCCCTGAATACACATTCAAAAGGGTTATCCCAACTTCTTCACCTTCGATGTCAAACTTATATGAACTATCAATTGATAAAAAAGGATCATAGATATAATCATTATCTTCCCCTTTATATATTCGCAGGGTGGCAGCTTCCTGACCTGTGAATACTTCAGTGACATCGATCACGATATTATTTATCTGGTATCCGTCACCCTGTTGGATCGTATCATTGAACAATATTTTTCCAGAAGCATTTCCAACAAATAAGAGTGAAAAGATAAATACAAAAAATATGACAGTCAGGGTTTTTCTATTGCAAAACATGATACCTCTAAACTTAAAGACGACACCTACAAGTTGCCGTTTTACTTTTCTTGATAGAATATACAGAGTCAAATATAAACCTTATGACCACGTCATAATACATGTGCTATTCCAATATCTGCCATAGGCACTATGATTATAACAGGAATTCAAGACTGACATCTATCCATCGGGCCTGATGAACAAGAGAACCCATTGATATTATATCGACCCCGGTCTTTGCGTACTCTTCCAGATTATCTGAATTGATATTACCAGAGACCTCTATTATAATGTGCTCAGGTATTGATGAGCTTTTTAGCATTTCCACAGTATCTATGACATCATCCGGACTCATGTTGTCAAGCATTATAATATCAGCACCTGCTCTTGCAGCCTTCAGGGCATCTGCAGCGGATTCAACCTCTATTTCTATTTTCTGTGTAAAACTTGCTTTTTTTTTGGCAGATAAGAGAGCTGCTTCAATACCCATCATTTTCACATGGTTGTCCTTTATCATTATAGTATCTGAAAGATTGAATCTATGGGAGTCACCACCACCTGCTATCACTGCCATTTTTTCATATTTA
This sequence comes from Methanolobus sp., assembly GCA_034008115.1. Taxonomy (GTDB): domain Archaea; phylum Halobacteriota; class Methanosarcinia; order Methanosarcinales; family Methanosarcinaceae; genus Methanolobus. The sequence goes on along the minus strand of JAVEPM010000009.1, from coordinate 35,567 downwards.
CGAAGTCCCGGTGTCGTCTTCCTTGTGCATGCTATCTTTAGATCCGAATATTTGCGTGCTATGTCTACGCATCTTCTTGTATTCGTTGCTACTCCACAAAGATGACCAAGGAAGTTAAGGACGAGTCTTTCTGCCCTGAGAATAGAAAGAGAACTCCCTTTTAAGGAAAATATAGTATCACCTTTAGAAAGACTATCACCATCCAGGTACTTTGTGACATAAGCTATCCCTAAATAATCGAAGAACGAACGTACAAGATCAAGTCCTGCCAATGTACAGTCCTCTTTTGTGAAGATAATAGCCTCCACCTGCCTTTCAGGAACAAGCTTACAGGAAACATCATTGTATCCCAGATCCTCTTCAAGAAAACTTTCTATTTCATGTGTGAACATCATATTATCTATAGGTATGTACGGTAAAGTGATTTATACTCTTTCAGCATCTCAGCAAAAGCTACTTAACTAATCAGTATAAGCAGTAATCAGGAAATCTGCTTAATAAGCTCAATTTTCAGGGATAAATAATGCTTAAGATAGGACTTATTGGCTGTGGAACAATCGGAACCAGCATATGCAAAGCCATAGATGATGGCAGCATTGAAGCAGAGCTTTTTGCTGTTTATGACAGAAATGAAGATGATGTGGATAAACTGTTATCCACTCTCAAAATATCCAAACCTCATATAATAGAGCTTGCCACAATGATAAAACAGATAGACCTCCTTGTAGAATGCGCGTCACAAGAGGCAGTCTATGAGTTTATACCAGCAGCCCTTCACGCACATTGTGATGTTATGATAATGAGTGTGGGTGCTTTTGCAGACGATAGATTGTATGATACCATAAAGGAACTTGCAAAAGATAATAACTGCAAAGTGTATCTCCCCTCAGGAGCTATTGTCGGGCTTGATGGACTTAAATCTGCTTCAAGCGAGGAGATATACTCAGTCACACTCACAACCCAAAAACCACCAGGAGGACTTGCAGGGGCTCCTTATGTTATCATGAACAATATTGATCTGGACACGATCAACGGGAAAACTGTTATTTTTGAAGGGTCTGCCAGTGAAGCAGTAAAGGCCTTCCCTGCAAATATCAATGTCGCTGCAACCCTAAGCATTGCAGGTATTGGTTTTGAGAAAACCAAGGTAAGGATAGTAGCAAATCCGGCACTGACACGCAACATACACGAGATATCCGTTGAAGGTGCATTTGGAGAGTTTACAACACGTGTCGAAAATGTCCCTTCCCCTACAAATCCAAAGAGCAGCTATCTTGCATCACTTTCTGCTATAGCTACCCTTAAGAAGATATCCGATTCGTTCCAGACTGGAACGTAAATGAGAAACTACACTGATCTGTTTCCAATGTATTCATAATATTGATTTATTGAAATAAATGTCACTTACAAAAGGTTATGATCTAATGCAGGACACTCACTATATCATTGAAAAGATACTGGAGCTGAAAAAAGAACGCAGTGCTGTCATCCTTGCACACAACTATGAGAGAGCAGAGATACAGGACATTGCAGACTTTACTGGTGACTCCCTTGGACTAAGCAAGCAGGCAATGGAACAGGAAGCCGAAGTCATAGTGTTTTGTGGAGTACATTTTATGGCTGAAAGTGCAGCCATCCTGAGTCCCGAAAAAACAGTGCTTCTACCGGAAAAATATGCAGGTTGTCCCATGGCATCAATGATAAACGCCGATGCCTTACGCCAGGAGAAGAAAAAATACCCTGATGCTGCCGTTGTGTGTTACGTTAACTCAACAGCCGAGGTCAAAGCAGAAAGTGATATCTGCTGTACATCAGCAAACGCAGTTGAAGTCGTCAATTCTCTTGAAGAGAATGAGATATTGTTTGTCCCTGACAAGAATCTTGCAGACTATGTTTCCAGACACAGCACAAAAAAAATAATTCCCTGGGAAGGATACTGTCCCACACATAATCAGGTACTTGTTACAGATATTATCAAGGCTAAGGAAGAACACCCTAATGCTGAAGTATTGGCACACCCGGAATGCCGCAGGGATGTGATTGATATAGCAGATAAGGTTTTCAGCACCACTGGAATGGCTGAATACGCTAAGAACTCAGGAGATGAATTTATCATTGCCACTGAAAATGGCATCCTTCACAAACTGAGAAAGGACAATCCTGAAAAGAGATTCTATACTGCCTCTGAGTTTGCTGTCTGTCCGGAGATGAAAGCCATTGATCTTGGCTCATTGCTACGTTCACTTGAAAAGATGCAACATGTGGTCACTGTTCCTGAGAATATCAGGGTCAAAGCCAGAATTGCGCTTGACAGGATGCTGGAAGTGAAACGAAACAGGTAATCTATAATATGCAAGCATATCTGAAACTGATGCGTTCGGGCAATTGCCTCATGGCAGCCATTGCCGCCATTGTTGGGGTTTTCATAGCATACAACATAGTTGCAGCTAATGATCCCTTTTCCGCCCAGTTTCCGATATTTGATGCAACAAAAGTGTTCCTTGTGGTCTTTCTGGTAACTGGTGCAGGCAATGCCATCAATGATTATTTTGACGTTGGGATCGACAGGATAAATAAACCTGAACGACCAATTCCTTCCGGAAAAGTCGGGCTTAGGAGCGCCTTATATTTCTCACTGGCACTCTTTGTAATTGGCACTCTTATAGCAGCATCTATAAACCTTATATGCAGTGCTATTGCCCTCATTAACTCCCTGCTACTCATCTATTATGCCAGCACCCTGAAACGCACAGCACTCTTGGGAAACATTGCTGTTGGATATCTTACAGGTTCCACATTCCTTTTTGGCGGTGCAGTGTTCTTTGAAAAAGGAGGGATCAATGGGATATTTGTACTTTTCCTGCTGGCAACCCTGGCAACCATAGCCCGCGAAATAGTAAAAGATATAGAAGATATTGAAGGCGACAGTAAAGACGGAGCGCGCACACTGCCGATAATCATCGGTGCAAAAAAGGCAGCATATCTGGCATCATCCATAGGCTTTGTTGCAGTATTAGCAAGTCCGCTGCCTTATCTGCAATCACTCATGGGCATACGCTACCTGTTCTTAGTTACTTTAGCTGACATACTGTTTATCGTTGCTGTTTATCAGATACTCGGAAAGAATGACCCGGCAAAGTCATCAAAGATGTTTAAGATGGCAATGGCTTTCGCACTCATATCTTTCATAGCCGGTGTCTGATATCAATAAACAGTTATCATACCCCTGGCAAGCTGCATACACAAATCCTGTATGTGTTCGAGTTCGAAGTCAATGACATCCTCCACTTCTTTTGCCACAGAATCCACGGACCCTTTTTCCATAATTATCTGAGCTGCGGCAACCTTAGGTTCATCGATGGCAACACCAATGTCGTTCAGCAGCCATACGTATGCCTCTTTCACATCAGGCACTTTTTCCACAATTCTTCCTGCAATACGATGAGACAGGACATTGTATATTTTGCCAACGTGACTCACCGGATTCTTTCCTGCTGCTGCTTCACTGCTAACCGGACGGTTCAGGGGGATTATGCCATTTACATGGTTACCACGGCCAACCTGACCGCAATCGGCGTCTTCAGCTGATGTACCTGTAACACTTGTATAGATCCCATCCATGCCGCGACCGTCAATATCGAGATTGTTGAACGAGACAGATGTGCTCATCTGCACACCTTTCTCTTCCATATAAGCCACCAGATATCCATTCATAGCTGCAAAAAGGTTTTTCTTCATATTGAAATAATGTTGCTCGGAATCAACAAAAGAATCGATCAGTGGCATAGCAACCGTTATGTCAAATTTAGTACCCCGCCTTATACCCATGACCTTGACATCTTCACCGGATTCCGGATATTCTTCCTTGAACTGGACAGAGTTCAGGTGCTTTTCCATATCCAGTACTGCCTGTTCAGTGAAAGAAAGAGGAGCATAACCTACTGCAGCCGATGTGTCATTGGACCCAAGTATACCTTTTTGCCTCCTGAAGATATCCGTAAGTTCTGCAGAACCTGGCTTGAGTTCTACCTGGTATTCCACAAAGTCCGGCTGCACAAAACGTAGCTTCTCATCGAACCACCTTTTTGCAGTATCAACTGCTATATTGGCAACATTGATCTCTGTATCTTCCACCTTGAAAGTTGCACGGTCACCAATAACAAGACGCATGGACTCAACTACAATACCCCCACCAAATATACCGGCAGTCTCCCCGGCGACAAGCAGGCATTTATCTGTATTATGATGTAAGATCGTGTCGAACTTCTCAAGGTATTCATTACATAGGTTTACAGATATATTATCCATAATAGCATCGCAGATGCTGTCAGGATGACCCAGTCCCTTTCTTTCAACAATTTCGAGGCTTTGTTCCGGAGCACTTGCTGCCCTGAATTTCTCTACAGTTATATTTCTCAGTTTAACCCCTCCCAAGGATTACCAACTACTATCGGTAGTTTCTATATGTAATTTTAATTAGACCGGCATTGAATTAATAACTACTCATTTCCAGAAGAAATTATTCCGGATGACTTCGCATACTTCAGATATTCCTGCAATATCATGGGAAACGTGTTTGCAGGTACAAACCTGACACCAAGTTCCTCAGCCCATTTCTGTATCCCAAAGTCACTGGCCACAACAGCTGCATCAAGCTCTTTTGCAAGTATGAGAACATCTATATCAGGAGCACTATCAAGAATACCATAACGAAGAGCAGACCGGTACTTATTCCTGAATTTACCGATGTACCCGCCAATGACTCTCTTTTCGAGATCAAAACTAATGTCATTTTTTGTCTCTGCCTTGGTCTCGGTGAGCAGACACTCAGTGGATGCATCCCATATAGTTTCCTCAGCAATGGACATGCCCTTGTTAATACGTTCACGCATGTATGATACATATTCATGGAATACCTTAGACGGAATCTGCACATCATACCTGTCAGGAGCCTTTTTCACAAGCCATGTGTCAATCTTTGCGATAACATCAGTATCACAAGCATTATTCTGCGCAAACTCACGCAACTCTTTGTAAACCGATGGAAAAGGCACATAACAACTTATATCAAGGTTTAACCTGGAACTGGCTATAAGCTCCAGTACCTCTTTCATTCCCTCGCATATACCATCCTTACCCAGTTTCTCCCTTGCCTGTGAATCAGTCAGTGCAGTGGTGTCCAGAACAAAACGTTGTCTTAGAATACAATCCCTCCAACATGAGTAATTATATAATGATGGGCTTGCACGGGTTAAAGCATTTTGGGTAGTATACTTGGTGTCGGGTATATTGTCAATGATATTGTGAACAGAGCAACGATATATTTTGAGCAGAAAGATAAACAATTACATAATAAATAATATATATCAATTCAGATATAAAATATACCACATAAATACCAATGAAGGAACTAACATGCCCAGTATACTTGTTGTAGAAGACAATTCCATGAACATGGAACTTGTTACATACCTCCTGGAGGCAAATGGAATAGATACCACACAAGCTTTCAATGGCCTTGAAGCACTTGAAAAAGTACAGGAGAAATCCTTTGATCTGATACTCCTGGATATTCAACTACCAGGAATAGACGGAATTGAAGTTTTGAGGAGAATGAAAGATGAACTCAAATTAACAGACATAACTGTTGTAGCTCTGACGGCACATGCCATGAAAGGAGACAAGAAACATTTCATCGAAGCAGGATGTACCGGCTATATTTCCAAGCCTATCGATGTTTCACAATTCATGGATCAAGTAAATGCTTTTTTGGAAAAATGAAGGTGTAATGAATGAAAATACGCAATAAGACACTGGCAATACTTGGAATCTCCTTCATAATCCTCTTCATATCAATCATGGGAGTAACTAACTACTTGATGGACAACGTTTCTTCCAAACTGGAAATAGATGAGATAAACAAGGATATGGAAAGGGTGAATTTTGCATTTGAAACAGAGCTTGGTTTCGAAGCTGTTGCTTCCGATTGGGCACAATGGGATGACTCATACTATTTTGTGCAGGGAGAACACGATGAATATATAGATTCGAATCTGGACCCTGAGACCCTTGTAAATCTGGGACTGAACATGATGATATTCTATGATGCTGCAGATCAACCATATTATGCTGCAGGAGCAGACATGGAAAGCTATGAGGAGATGGAAGTGTCCAATACATTAATGGAACACATAACCTCACAGGAAATATTCTTCTCCCATTCTACAACTGATGACTCTATATCAGGAATTATGAAATCTCCAGAAGGACCATTACTCATTGCATCCCATCCCATCATCCAGAGTTCAAGGGAGGAAACAATTGCAGGTACCCTTGTAATTGCAAGATATCTGGACGATCTTTTTTTAGAGATGATGGAAGGAAAAAACAGTTCTTGACCTTCATATAATACCTGTTGATTCAAAAGAAAGTACATCAGAAACGGATTCACACAAGAAAGAATAACTGAAATGACATTATAAAAACAAAATATCACTGTGGACGATGGGTAAGAAAATATGTGAATTTGCAAACTATCTTGCTTATCCACCTTAAATAGAAACTGGTATTTTGCCTGCTTAATTACTAATTTTTGAATACCTTCCTACATAATTCACGTGTTCTATTCATTGGGATAATTGTCATTTGAGCCTTGCTTTTCGAATAAATGCTACTTTCTGGATACAAAATATGTTTTAGATAGAAATAGTTACCAAAAAACAAGGATAATTAAATTGGTCGGACAATAGTCAGACCTGATAGACATATGCAGATTAATATAAAAAGATATTCCTTTTGTTTATTAATTGAATGTAAAAACCATTATTCTGAGCATTGATGCTGTAAATATACAGAAACGTAACACAGATGTTATAAAAATACAATTTTAAATATAGCATCTTTTAAATATAATAAGTTTATATATTACATGTGCTATAATAATGCCAAATGTAGATGGGAACAAAAAGAGAGGTACAAAGATGGACTTCAAAAAGATAAACATTAAAACAAAATTGCTTTTATATATAGCTCTGAGCATCACCATATTAATGGCTGCAAGCACCTATATAATAGTTGACAAGGTGACTGAGCAAGAAACAAGCGCAGCCTATCGTGAAGTTGAAAGTGTTGCCAGTAGCTATGCATACCAGTATGACAGAGATATGCGAGCGAACCAGTTGCTTGCACAGACCCTTTCAAACACCATGGAAAACTATGAATCAGGCAACAGGGATGAGATAAGTGCTGTCCTCAAGGGTCTGCTGGAAGATAATCCAGGACTTGTTGGATCATATGTCGGATATGAAGCCAATGCCTTTGACGGAAAGGATGCAGAGTTTGCAGGTACAGAGGAACATGACAGCACAGGACGATTTATCCCCTACTGGAACAGGCTCGCTGGTTCTGCCGTCCTTGATCCTCTTGCTGGATACGAAACCGATGACTACTACCAGGCAGCATTTACGAGTCAGGAAGATGTAATTCTTGAACCTTTCATTTACGACGGAGTGATGATGGTAAGCTATGTTTCCCCCATAATCAGAGATGGAGAGGCCATAGGAATCGCTGGTGTGGATGTTTCAACTAACTATGTTGATGAAGCTGCTTCAGAGGTAAGTATATTTGATACAGGATACGCCTTTATGGTCAGTAATTCAGGAATGTTCATGTCACATCCCACTGAAAAGGAATGGATAGGCACGAAGTCCCTAAATGAGTTTGATAATCCCGAGATAAATAAAATGGCAGATGAGATCAAAAACGGTGTTGCGGGCAGCATAGAGGTTATTGACCCTACAACCGGTAAAGAAGTACTCATGGCATATCATCCAATAGAAACTTCAGATTTCTCTTTTGTGCTAGTAGTTCCTCAGGAAGAGATGCTTGCAGGCGCTATGGAGCTTAAGAAGCAGTTGATACTTATATCTATAATTGCTATCATTGCAATGGCTGGAATTGCTTTTCTCATAGCACGCGCCATAACCAAACCTATTGAGAACATTGTGGATGACTTCAAGAACATTTCAAACGACACCCTGGAAGGCAGACTGGACAGAAGGGCAGATACCAATGTAGGTATTGACTTTGAAGCAATACCTAAAGGTTTGAATGATATAATGGGCTCTCTCACAAACATTGTCAGGGATGTAAGCAAGAACGCAAATATCATTGCCAGCACATCAGAACAGATGTCTGCAGCCATAGAAGAAACAAGTGCGGGCTCCGATCAGGTCGCAACTACTGTGGGTGAAATCGCAAAAGGTTCTCAGGAGCAATCTTCAAAAACAGAAGAGATCTCCAGAGCAATGACAGACATGAACCAGACAGTTCAGACAGTTGCCAGCAATTCACAAAAAGCAGCAGAAAGTGCGAACAATGCAAATGATGTAGCACAGGAAATAGGAACAGCATCCAAAGACCTCATTGTAAAAATGGATGCCATCAAGAGTTCTACAGGTGATACTGCAAGTCTTATAAACGAACTTGAGGAAAAATCCAAGAAAATAGGGGATATCGTCAGCCTTATATCTAACATTGCTGACCAGACAAATCTACTGGCTCTCAATGCTGCCATAGAAGCTGCACGTGCAGGTGAACATGGGCGCGGTTTTGCAGTAGTTGCTGATGAAGTAAGGAAACTTGCCGAAGAATCAGGGACAGCAGCCGAGGAAATATCAAACCTGATCTATGATATTCAGGCCAGTACACAGAACGCAGTAATATCAATGGAAACAGGAGGAAAGGAAGTTGAAATCGGAACAGTGTCCCTCAACGACACCGTGAGTTCCATTTCAAATATGGTCAGCAATATTGCGGAAGTTGCCACAATGGTGCAGGAAATCGCTGCTGCCGCACAAGAACAATCTGCTTCAATTGAAGAGATAACAGCTTCTGTTGAGGAAGTAGCTTCAATTTCCCAGGAAGCTGCAGCAGGTACCGAACAGACATCCGCCGCCGTGGAACAGCAAACTGCTTCTATGCAGGAGCTTGCACACAGCTCACAGGAACTGGCATCAATGGCAGTTTCAATGCAGGAAATGGTAGACAAATTCGTCCTTGCAAATGAGGACATGAAGATGCATGAAGATGCACCTGAAATAGAAAATAAGGAGAAGGGACTGTAAAAGTTCTCCTTTTATTTTTATTTTTTCATTTTAATTTATTTGAGTCTTTCTATTGAATCTGCCTACCCGATGAACTTACGGATAAGTAGAATATTATCTATTCACTGATATGCCCGCTCATCATCACCTGTACTTTTCTCATCCTCATTTGCAGCATATCTTGCAAAGGATTCAGCCGCCTGCTCGTAGAAACTCATAGCGCTGCGGGATGTGGTAGGTTTTACTCTTTTTTTGGCTTTGAGGAAGTGCTGGGCTGTGATTTTCAGACCGGCGGCTTTTTTCATAGCCTCTTTCTGGCTAAGACCCGGAGTTATTACCTCACGCAGGGCCAGCATTGCAGCTTCACGGGAGATGGACTCGATGTCAGCACCGACATAACCCTCTGTGATATCGGCAAGCTCAGAAATATTCACATCATCTTCAAGAGGTTTGTCTGTAAGATGGATATTGAATATCTTTTCACGACTCTGTTTGTCAGGAGGACGGACATAGATAAGGCGGTCGAACCTACCGGGGCGCAGCAGAGCAGGATCCACAATATCTGGACGGTTGGTTGCAGCGACTATTACAACATCCTTTAATTCCTCTACTCCATCTATTTCGGTGAGTATCTGACTTATTACTCGCTCAGTTGCATGGGCATCCACACTGGACCCACGCTCAGCAGCCATTGAATCGATCTCATCAAAGAAAATAATAGTTGGAGCCGCTTGTTTTGCTTTACGGAAAGTCTCACGAACCGCACGCTCAGATTCTCCAACATAGCGACTAAGGAGTTCAGGACCTTTGATACTAATAAAATTTGCCTCGCTCTCGGTTGCCACAGCCTTTGCAAGCATAGTTTTACCTGTGCCAGGAGGACCAAACAACATGATACCACGCGGTGGCTTTGTGCTCAGCACATCGAACAGATCAGGATACTTCAGGGGCCATTCTACAGCCTCTATCAACTCCTGCTTAGCTCCCTCCAGACCACCGATGTCCTCCCAGCTCACATGGGGCACTTCCACGAAAACCTCCCTCATAGCAGAAGGTTCTATATTTTTCAGCGCCTCATCAAAATCTTTTCTGGACACTTCCAGCTTTTCCATAAACTCCGGCGGAATCTCATCTTCAACATCATCTATCTTAAGATCAGGGAGCAGGCGCCTCAGGGAATGCATTGCAGCCTCCCTGCACAGGGATGACAGATCAGCACCCACAAAACCATGAGTCACAGCAGCTATTTCCTTTAGATTCAGTCCTTTTTCCAGAGGCATGCCCCTGGTATGCACATAAAGGACCTGCAGCCTTCCACTTGAATCAGGAATACCCACTTCAATTTCCCTGTCGAACCTGCCGCCACGGCGCAGTGCTTCATCAATTGAATTCGGGCGGTTGGTTGCAGCGATAACTACGACTTTGCCTCTTGAAGCAAGACCATCCATCAGGGACAGTAACTGGGCAACTATCCTGCGTTCCATCTCCCCCACGACCTCATCACGTTTGGGAGCTATGGAATCAACTTCATCTATGAAAATAATACTTGGAGCATTACGCTGCGCCTCTTCGAATATTTCACGCAGCTTCTGCTCACTTTCACCGTAATATTTGGAAACTACCTCAGGTCCACTAACAGAAATGAAATTGGCATCCGTTTCACTTGCAACTGCCCTTGCGATCAGGGTCTTGCCAGTACCCGGCGGCCCGAACAACAAGACACCTTTGGGGGGGTCGATACCCAGCTTATTGAACAATTCCGGATGCTTGAGTGGAAGCTCTATCATTTCACGCACAAGTCCCAGCTCTCTCTGGAGACCGCCGATGTCCTCATAGGTCACCTGACCGGCTGTGCTCTCTGCAATTGCGGCCTTCTCCCTGAGTTGTATCTGGGTAGTCCTTGTCACAACCACAAGCCCCGAAGGCTTGGTGGAAAGTACCATAAAAGAAATAGGATTGTTCACCGTCTCAACACGAATATTCTGCCCTTTTACAACCGGACGACCTTCCAATATTCGAAGAATGAAGCGTGCACCTCCCACAAGATGAGTTTCCCGTGTTGGAGCCAGGGCCACAGCCTCAGCCTCCACCACCTGAACCTTTCTTAGAGTAACCTTGTCATCAATACCTACTTTTGCGTTGTTCCTGAGGTTACCATCTATCCTCACAAGCTCCTTACCTGCATCCTCAAGATACCCGGGCCAGACTATTGCATAGCATTTTTCCTTGCTCTTGATCTCAATGATATCGCCACTGATAGCGCCTATCTGCTGCATGAGGGGCTTATCAAGCCTGGCAATTCCTCTTCCTGCATCACGGGGATACGCCTGACCAACTCTAACGGTAATCTCATCGGTCAAATCCTATCACCTTATAGCTTCCTGTAATTACGGGGTCGATGGTCGTCATTAATAATATATTCAGCAGAACTATGATTTAACGCTTCTGGGTTTTTGGTTGTGGGTTGGGTAGGATTTGAAAGCCATAGGAGTTCAATAACCTGGATTTGCTGAAAATGTACCGGGTCAAAGGAAACGTGCATTTTGTAAAAGGGAGGCTATATCCCTACCTATAACCCATAAAGGAAAAGTAATCAATTCGTTGTGTAATCATCTTATGAATTCTAAATGTTGAATAAAACTGTATTAATATTTTATACTTTAAGTAGAAGGACTCAAGTTTCGCTTCTATTCATTTTTTTATTCTTCAAGAAAATATAATCTGCCTCATAAAGTGCTCGTTTTCTTTGACCAAGTACAAAAAAATAGAGATAAAAACAAAAAATACGTAACCGAAGTTACAGCTCATTCTTCAACTTTTCAACAAGTTCAGCCTTGATACAGTCATCACGGTCTCCGCCACATACCATGCCACGAACACCTATGATGTCAGGCTGGATGCGCTTGAGTGCAGGAATATCATCAAAAACCAGTGAACCGGCAATAGCTGACAGCAGACCTACATCACGAATAGCAGCTGTGAAAACAATAAGTGATTCCTCATCCATGAACTCGAATGTGGAACGACCATCCTTGATACCTGTGTCCACCATTATCACATCAACACCTGCTTTTGCACCAATGGCAGGAAGCAGTTGTGGATTGATGGAATTGATACGCTCATAGTCAGAATAACCTGATGCAACAACCTTTTTCTCAGGGTCGAAGTCCTTTACAGCTTTTCTGATCTTAGTTAGCATTTCAAGAGCCTGCTCCTCGGTCTGCACATCATAGAGACCGACCTTAATATAATCTGCACCTGCAACTGCGGCACCAAGAGCTGCAAGGGAAGCAGTACCTGGTTTGAAAGTAAAGTCACCGATGGTTGCACTGATGGGTTTTTCAGACTTAATGGCCTCCTTTACTGCCTGTATGATCCATGGGAAATTTGCGCCAAGTGAACCTTCTTTTGGATTCTTTACATCAACAATGTCAGCACCGCCTTTGTGTGATGCAATTGCCTCTTCCGGATTGATAGGACTTATCAGTAATTTCATAGTATAACCTCTTTTTTATAGCATGACAGATGTATCTATTATATATGTTTCGTATCATTTTCGTTCTTGATATATTCAACCGGACCGTGGTCCATGCACAGGGCGGGAATCGTAGTGAATACAAACCCATACATTTCTCCAGCCATATATGTGACACATCCGATGCCGTGAAGATAGTAGACACAGTAAAACCAGCAGAAATATACATAGCAGACCTCAACCTGCTCGAAAATATCGGCAAGAGGGAGAAAAACTTCGATATCATAACAGCTATTTCAAAGAATACACAGGTAATGCTGGATCCTGGGATCACATCCATTTCAGAAACAGAGGATGTTATGGGAATAGTACAATCCATTGTACTGGGAACCGAGACCGCATCCCTTGCCACCATAGAGCAGGTTAGCTCACTATACCCGGGAAGAGTCAACGTAAGCATTGACAAAAAAAATGGCAAGATACTCACAAGCGACCCTTCTATGCCTGATGACCCGTTCAGAATAATAGAACTACTAAATGACTATGATCTGGATAACATCATAATCCTGGACCTTGACAGAGTTGGTACATCAAGTGGTGTGAATTCACAATTTTTAAGTAAGATCGTCTCTATCTCTGAGCATAATGTACTTCTTGGCGGCGGTGTTCGCAACGTGGAAGACATAAAGGCATTAGAAGAGATAGGAATAAAGGGCGCACTTGTTGCAACCGCACTGCACAACGATTCCATTCCCCTTCATAAAATTCAGAAGTAAGATTATATAGCAAAATTATCATTTATCGGTGTAATCATGGCAGACAAGGCAGACAATGTAGAAATAGGCGAGAACTATGGAGAAATTAAGATGGGAGCCGGCTGGTTCCTGACCATTACCCTCGCATCAAGTGAAAGATACGAGAACGAATACATAGAGATCGCAAAAGAAAGAAGCGGACAGAAAAAAGCACGCTTCAATCTGAATCCTAAATACACCCGCACACTTGGAGAGGCTCTTATCAAGTTCGCCGATGAAAACGACTTACCTTAATCCTTTTTTTATGGGTAAATATGAAACAAATATCATCTTCGATCACAATCCTCTGTATTTTCTTAATATTTTCCACAAATCCAATAGCAGCTACTAACATCAGTGTAAGCAACAATAACGATGCGGATTTCAGATCAATACAGGAAGCAATAGATAATGCAACCATCGGAGATAATGTCCTTGTTTATCCTGGAATATACACGGAAAACGTTAATGTTAACAAGGAAATTACCATTATCTCACATTCATCTAACTCCGAGGATACAATAGTTCAGACTGCAAGCACTAAAAAAAATGTGTTTATAGTAACTTCTAACAATGTCACCATCAACGGATTCAAAATGTTAGGAGCTGTGACTGATAAACATGGAGAGGATAATGCTGGTGTCTATTTATACAACAAAACTGGCATTCTAATAATAAATAATAATATTACCGGAAATAATCTTGGAATATTATCAATTGAAGCTCACAATAACACTATAAAGAACAATATTATCATTGATAACACCTTAAGTGGAATAGATATATGGGATTCGGATAACAATTTAATTCAAGGTAATTATGTAGCTCGCTCTAGAGATAATGGAATATTGTTATGGGAAAGATGCTATAACAATACCCTGATCGGAAATTATGTTTCAAGTTCTAGACGAGGAGTTGGAATTCAACAATATTCCTCCAATACTACGCTCATCAACAATACTGCAACTGGAAACATAAACGGTTTTTTCCTAACCCGTTCGGACAATTGTACCTTTATAAATAATACCGCAAACTCAAATAGAGACAATGGAATATATTTTGCAACAAGTAAAAATTCACATCTGGAAAACAATACTGCAACTAAAAATGGAAAAAGTGGATTCTTTATGCATTTTACATTAAGCAGTAATTTAGTTAGAAACATTGCTTCCGAAAACCAGGATTATGGAATAGTAATTTCAAACTACAGTAAAAATAACATTCTGGAATGTAACATCATGAAGGATAACGGAAAAGGTGACATTCATTTTGTTGAAGAGGGGAACAGAGTAATCAATTCTTCATGCAATGATAAAGTACCTGCTGATAATGTTACTGCCAATACCACTTCAGATGATAGTCAAAAAATACCATCGCCAGGGATTTTAACTACTTTTGTCCTTGTTGTAGCCACATACTTGCTTATGAAGTTTCAGAGGCACCAACAAGGATAAGCTGCAAAGAACAAATATTCTTCATGCCCTTAAAAACTCTCACAATCAACTCTAATTAGTTCCTAGCAGAGAGAATATAGCATCCAATACATCTTTTTCTACCAGCTCAATTACCCTGTCAGTGTTGATCACAAGAAACCGTTCAGGATTATCTGCTGCAAGACGCAGGTAGTTCGCCCTTACTTCCTCAAGGAAGCCTATCTTTTCGAACTTGGTCTGAGCACCACGCTTGTCACATCTTTCAACTGCGATCTTCGGATCAATATCAAAGAGTATGGTCATGTCAGGGTCTATTGTCCAGCCTTTATGTATGTCCTGTATCCATTGCATAGGGTCTGGGAACCTCTCTTTCAGTGTCACCGCCTGGTAAGCATAACGGCTTCCTGAATAGCGATCTGAAATCACATTCTTCCCACATTCCAGAGCAGGGAGCAGGAGCTTAGAGATATGCTCCGCATGGTCTGCGGTGAAAAGCAAAAGCTCTGCAAGGTTATCCGTATCAGAATGGATGGCACGATTCACAACCTCACCTATCCAATCTGTGGTGGGTTCTCTTGTGAAAACAAAGTCCGCAAATCTGGGATTCAAATTTAACAGACTTGTAATCGTCGATTTGCCTGAACCGTCTATACCTTCCAGAGTGATGAGTTTACCTTTCATGAGCATCAACAATAAAAGTAGATGAATACTATTTAGAGTATTTGTTCCACAAAAATGTTTGATTCCCGCTTATGTCCTTGAGACATCCTCACTGATGCACTGCGGACATTTCACCGGAAACATATCGGGATTTTCCATAAACACGAATTCGCATGTATTGCATCTGAAGTATACTTTATCAGGGTCATAGTCTTCCATAATTATTCCTCAAATATGTATGATTTGTACTATAAATATAGTAAACAATTGTATAAATATTAAGTACATGTATCCGGCAAAACTATATGCAAAGGAAAAGAACCCTGAAAAGGATATTAAATGACAAGAATTGGAGTAATTAGTAGGGGAAAGTATGGAAATCGCCTGATAGATACCATTAACTCAAAAACCGAAATGGAAGTAGTTCAGACTTCCGTGCCAGAGATGCTGCCTGAGTTCATCGATGAACCTGATGAATTCCTGAAAGGACTCAATATAGACAACTCTGTGTTCGATTCGAACATTCTTATCACCTATTCACTTCACCCGGACCTTACAGTGGCAATAGCACATGCAGCAGGAAAAGCCGGTGTAAAAGCTCTGATTGTGCCAGGAGGAGCATCAAAAGCACCTGTTGTAGAACTTGAGGGTATAGCAAAGCAATATGACATGCTCATTGAAGTTGAGGAGATATGCTGCACCCTTCAGGAAAAGCCGGAAACAAAAGAACTTTGTTCGTACCTGGCAAGCCCTGTTCTTGATATTGATGTCGATAAAGGCATAATAAGATCAGTAGAAGTATTATGTGGAGCACCATGTGGAAGCACGTGGCACATGGCAAAGGAACTTGTGGAAATGAAAGTAGAAGAAGCACCTGCAAGAGCCGGATTGCTCATACAACAATATCCATGCAGAGCTGTCAGAGGAAATATGGGCGGCATCCATGAATCTGCTGAGATACACAAAAAAGCTGTCGAAGATGCGATCCGGAAGAAAAGAGAAGACTGAGCTTATAAATGGGGAAATATGGACAATATCCAGATAGCTGAAAGGTTCAACCGGATGGCAAGACTTCTGGAATTCAAGGGAGAGAATCCTTTCAAGATCAGAGCATATACAACTGCCGCAAGGACGATAAAAGGACTTGATGAAGAGCTGACGTCATTATACAAGAATGGAATGATCGACAGCGTACCAGGAGTCGGTGAAGCACTAAAAAGCAAAATTGTAGAAATGCTGGAAACCGGTTCATTCGATGCCTATGAGAGGACAGTGAAAGAAGTACCACATGGCATCATGGATATAATGAATATTCCCGGCATCGGTCCGAAAATGGCAAGGCAATTCTACGAAAAACTTGGTATCACATCTATTGATGAACTAAGCAAAGCTGCCAGGGAGCACAGGATACGAAGGCTTCCAAGGATGGGTGAGAAACAGGAAGATAAGATCATCAGGTCCATCATCCGGCTTCAGCAGGACAAGGACCACGGGAGACTGCAAATCGCACTCGCTGCAGACATCGCAAAAGAGATAAGAGAGGATTTGTCCTTAAGCCCGCATATCAAAAGGGTAGTCATAGCAGGCAGCTTGCGAAGAAAGAAAGAGACCGTGGGAGATATTGATCTTATAGCAGTTTCAGATGAACCCGAAAGAACACTTCAAAGCTTTGTAAATCTGAGTAAAGTTGAAGAGATACTGGAATCAGGAACATCTAAAGGTGCTGTCATGTATCCCGGAAACCTGCGTGTGGACCTCAGAGTTGTTGAAATGAATTATTTTGGTTCAATGTTGCAGCATTTCACGGGTTCAAAGGAACATAATATTCAGCTTCGAAAAATCGCACTCTCAAAAGGTTACAGCCTGAATGAGTATGGTATTACAAACGAAAGCAGTGGCAAGCTCACATCATGCAGCAAGGAAAAGGACCTATATGAGTTTCTGGGACTGGAATACCTGCCACCTGAACTCAGAGAGAACCGGGGAGAGATAGAAGCAAGCCTCACAGGAAAGCTTCCGAATCTGATTGAAAGAGAGGACATTAAAGGCGATCTTCACGTCCATTCCAACTGGAGTGATGGTGCAAACACAATAGAAGAACTTGCACAGGCAGCCATTCAGCTCGGATATGAGTACATTGCAATCACAGACCACTCACATTCCACAGCTATTGCCAACGGATTATCTGAAAGGAGATTGCTTGAACATATCGAGGAGATAGAGATCCTCAATGAGAAATTCGATGAGATCAGGATACTTTCAGGCACAGAATGTGACATTAAAGCAGACGGAAAGCTGGATTACAGTAATGACATCCTTGAGAAACTGGACATTGTAATTGTGGCTGTACACGCAGGACTTGAACAGGATAGAAGCAAAATGACAAGAAGGATATTTGCAGCTCTTGAGAATGAACATGTCGATATACTTGCTCATCCAACCGGCAGAAAATTCGGCAAACGACCTGCATATGATGTGGATATGGATAAAATACTAACTGTGGCAAAAGACAACGATAAAATCATGGAGATAAATTCTTCGCCCTGGAGACTTGACCTGAATGACAGCAATGCAAAAAAAGCAAAGGAATATGGTGTTAAGATTGCCATCAACACCGACACACATGCAATTGAACATTTTGACAATATATCATTTGGAATAGATGTTGCAAGAAGGGGATGGATAGAACAGGAAGATGTTATCAATACCATGAGCCTGAAGCAACTGTGTGTCAGACTTGGCATTGCTAAAAAATGATATTAAAATAATATTCCATGACTTAACTTTATAAATATATTATTCCATAAGGAAATTATTGATCGTATTCTTGCTTCCTTGAGGAAGAAAGCAAAAAATATAAATTCCTGTTCTGCAAATTTGCCTTTGATTATACAATAAAGAGGTAGAATTGCTGAAGAAATTAAAATCTAATAGACAATTCTTACTTGTTCTGCAACTTAATACGCTGACCAAGTATGCATTTTCCGCCTCTTTGGCCACCCAACGGATTAAAGGTCGTTCCCAGGGAATTCATACACCTTGCCATAACAGCGGCACCACGTGCAAGACCGTCATCCACGAATACAACATTTTCTTCGATATTGTGGTTGATGCCAAGTTCATGAAGGTACTTCAATATGAGTTTTGGTTTGTTGCCGGTTATACCTGCCCTTCCAGTGATACCTATTGCACTGTCCTCAAAGACAAGACCCTCGTCCTGTGCCACCTTAACAAGACGCTGCACCACACGTCCCATGACCTCATCGATGACAGCAAACAGAAACTTCATATTATGTTTTTTGTAGATCTCAGCTCCAAGTGCTTCCAGTTTATCCATAGCAGAGCCATTGTTACCAATATCACAGCCAATCAGTACTACGTTTATAGCATCTGCAGCCTCTGAATTTACAGGAACACTACCGTAGCGAGTGCGGCCTTTGGGTACTTTCTCAATAATGATATAGTCCAATATCTTCTCTGCATATTCATGAATAGCTTTGCCCTTCAGTCTCAGAGTAAGACCACCAAGTGATATGTCACCGGAAATATCAAGTGCAGTACCTCTTTTCGAGTCAACTTCATCCGTTCCTTTGATAAGTGCATCGGGAATCGCACCGGCATAACCACAGAAGTTTCCGATGGTCTTTGCATAAGGAACATCATGGCTGATTATCCTGCCGTCAAGTGTGGTACCAAAGTCCATGGAAATACATGGATTGCGGAAATCCACGTCCACCCATTTTGCACCTTCCTTAATTCCCGCAGTTGCAAGCTCTCCTTCCATTTCATTGGCAACTATCTCAACACCTGTTGAACCAATTGGTGGAGTCACACTTGCCACTGCACCGTCAAATATTACTTTTTCAAGCTTGGAGTATTTCTGGAACCTGTTAGGGATATTGGAAATCGACATTGGAGAGGTCATACGGTTTGGTGGTACTCCTGCTATAAGACATCCTTCTGCCAGTGCCTTGATGAACTCACCTACTTCATCAGGAGAGGCAAAGCCTGCTACAACACCTGTTGAGCGTACGACAAAATGAATGTCTGTCTTAATGTCAAGATTTGCTTCTTTCACAGCTCTAAGAAGTGTGTTTTTAACCAATTCAGCAACTGATTCCCTTGTCAGTTCGACACCGTTCAATGTCTTTCCAAATACTTCTTCTCCGGGTTTTGGAGGACGGACATCCCTTGTCATACTAACTATTTTTTTAACAAGCCTTGTCTTGCCGTCTTCCATATTGGTGGCAGTGAGAATACATTTTGTAGTGGTATTGCCCACTTCTACCGATGCCACAATAAAATATGATTTGGATTTGTCTTTAAGATCAAGTAAACGAACTGAAGGACTTTCTACAATTCTGGGTTTATAAGCCATTTGTTTCCCTCACATATATGGTTGAAGTTTCTGGATGATATTCTGTTTAGGCAGAGCACCAATTAACTTATCGACGTGTTTTCCTTCTTTGAAGATAAGCATGGCAGGAATACTTGTTATTCCAAATTTTGCAGCTGTCATTTTTTCCCCATCTACGTTCAACTTGCCAATAACTAATTTCCCCTGCATCTCGCTTGCCAATTCATCGAGAACAGGAGAGATCGTACGGCAAGGACCGCACCACGGCGCCCAGCAATCCACCAATACCAAAGGATATTTTGATACAAATTCATCAAATGTCGCGTCCGCAATTGTCATAGGGCTTGAAGGATATTGTTTTTGCTCAAGAGATTTTTGTAATTCCTGCATTTTTTTCTGCCTTATAGATTCTAATTCATCCATGAAATACACCCTTTGGTAAATAGTATTGTTTACAGATATTTAACTGTGAACATGATTTGATATAGACATCGGATTTCATATTAGTATTCGTTATTAACACATTTAACTGTTTGTATGGTTGTGTAGTTACTGCACAATACCATGCCCTTCGGGAAAATCAGGGGAAAAGGAATAAACATTAAAACAATAGATAAACAGGGATAAAAATGGCTAAATGGACACTTGAGAGTTTACTTAGAATCGATCCACAGGAGTTTGAAGTACTTCTCTCAAGACTTTTTTCGAGTATGGGATACAAGACAGAACTTACCCAGTACTCCAGAGACAGGGGAATTGATATTGTTATTATGATAGAGAACTTTGGACTCACACACAAATGGCTGGTACAGGCAAAAAGATATACAGAGTCTGTAGGTGTAAAAGAAATTAGAGAATATAGCAGCCTCAGATATCGTGACCGTGTTGATGGCGTGATAATTGCTGCAACCTCCTTATTCACTAAAGAAGCAATGGAAGAAGCGGCAGAGCATAACCTCAAACTCATAGATGGAAACCTGCTTGTGGAAATGCTTAACCACTATTTACCTAACCAGTACATGGAACTTGCCGAGGGCCCCGGGAAAAATACTGATAAACTGCCAGAGGAAATAGGCAGTGGAGCTATTCTGAAAAGAGGGGAGAAAGTTCTTGCAAATGAAGCAGTAACAATGGGAAATGAAAAGTTCAGCATCATCCTGACAAATAAGAATGTATTCCTTAAAAAAGAAAGTTCCGGCTTCTTTTCAAAAAAATCAAATATAGAAGTGCGAATCGAAATAAAGGAACTATTGGGATTACATAACGAAGCAAACAGGACCATACTCATAACAGGAAATAAAAAGCTCAGAATGTATCCTATCAGCTCCAGAAAACTCCCTGAGCTAATTGGTATATTCAAAACCCTTCGTCCGGAATACCTGAGAGGTGAACACCTGAAGCTTTCCTCAAGAAATGGAACAGAGCTTATAATGCTCACAAACAAGCGCCTAATTGTTTCTGAGATCTCAGGAGAGATACAGAAGGAGATTTCCAACAAGAAAATCGTTGGCGTTGAACTGAAAGGTGGTTTCCTCAAAAAGAACCAGCTGCTTGTGTTGGAAGATTCGGGCGTTGTAGTAAAACATTATTTTGATGTTAATGAGCTTGCAAAATGGAAAGAAACAATAGAACAATGCGTCAGAAAATATTGAATTTCTAACAACACTTCACAAGCGTGAAGCCTATATAACTGATGCATCAAATGACTACTATCCGGGAGTTATGAAAGAATGCTTACAGAAATAATCAAAATAGAGGGTATGAGCTGCGGACACTGTCAGGCAAACGTGGAAAAATCTATTGCTGCAATTGACGGAGTCAGTGAAGTAAAAGTCGACCTTGAGGCAAAGCAGGCCACAGTTAGCTTTGATGCAGCCGTTACAAACCTTGATACCATCAAGGCAGCAGTAGCAGATGCAGGCTATACTGTCCTAGTCTGAAATATCGAAAATAAACTTATTTTTCTACTTTTTCCAGCAACATGAAAACAGACATAAAAGTATTTGGCATGACATGTATGCATTGTCATAAACGTGTCACCGACGCCATATCAGCCCTTGAAGGTGTGAATTCTGTTGAAGTCAGCCTTGAGGATGAAAAAGCATCCGTGGAATTCGATGCTGACAAAATAGGACTTGAGGATATTAAAAAGGCAGTTACTGATGCAGGGTATGAAATTGGTGAAGATGCCTGTCAGATTCCCGATGAAGAAGAGGCTGCGTGTCCAGTCATAATTGATGAAGAAGAGCCTGAAGAAAGCAAAGTGGAGCCGGGAACTGTTAAGGAAATTGCCTTCAAGGTCTCAGGTATGCAATGCTCTGCATGCGCACAAAACATCGAAAAAGCTCTGAATAAACTGGATGCTGTGATATCTGCTTCTGTGAATTTGCCCATGCAAAGGGCATCTGTTAGTTACGACCCTGCACTCATCACCCCAGAGGAGATGGAAAATACAATTGAGGCAATAGGCTATCATGTTGTAAAGGACAGGGTCGTGCTTGAAATAGGTGGAATGAAATGTGCGGCCTGTTCCCAAAACGTTGAAAAAGTACTCAAAAGACTCAAAGGCGTTAGTTCTGCAAGTGTTAATATCAGCACAGCAAGAGCACAGGTAGAATATAATTCATCCCTTGTTTCAGTTGATGAGATAAAAAAAGCCGTGGATGATATAGGGTATTCAGCTTCCCTTCCGGCCGATAGAAAGGAATCAGAAGACAGGGAAAAAAAGGAAAGGGAACAGGAGATCAAACAGCAGAAGAACAACCTGCTTATTTGCGTTGCTATTTTGATCCCTATCATGCTTGGGAATATGAAAATGATGTTTCCGGGTCTTTTTGGTTTTGTGCCAGCCCTGTTCTCTGACAGGAATTTGCTGTTCCTGCTGGCAACCATTGTTATGGTGTTCCCGGGAAGACAGTTCTTCGTTGGCACCTACCGTGGACTGAGACACGGTGTCACCGACATGAACCTGCTGATAGCCACCGGTACCGGGGCAGCTTATGTAATCAGTATTGCAGCAAGTTACCTTGATCTTGGCCCTGGCTACGAACATGTGTATTACGACACAGCAGTGATGCTTATCACTTTCATCGTTTTTGGAAGATATCTGGAAGCAAGGGCAAAAGGAAGGACATCCGAGTCCATTAAGAAACTTATAGGCTTGCAGGCAAAGACAGCACGGATCATCGTTGCCGGCGAAGAAAAGGAAATACCTGTTGAAGATGTTCAGGTTGATGACATTGTCTTTGTAAGACCGGGAGAAAAAGTACCTGTGGACGGTGTTGTTGTCGAGGGTTCTTCTGCCATGGATGAATCAATGATAACAGGCGAGAGTATACCTGTGGAAAAGAACGTTGGTGATATGGTTATCGGTTCCACGCTTAACAAATCAGGAGCACTGAAATTCAAAGCCATCAACGTTGGTGCTGACACCGCCCTTGCAAGGATAATCGAGCTCGTGGAAAATGCCCAGAATTCCAAGGCACCAATACAGCGTATAGCCGATCTTGTTGCCGGACATTTCATTCTTGTAGTACACGTTATAGCACTGGCAGCATTCTTCTTCTGGTATTTCATAGGGTATGAGAGATTTGACGTTGCACTGCATTCAGGAATAGCAAGTCCGTTCCTCTTCTCATTGCTTATTTCAATCACCGTACTTGTGATATCCTGCCCATGTGCCGTGGGACTTGCAACGCCTGCCGCCATAATGGTGGGTACTGGCAAAGGAGCTGAGAACGGTATCCTGATAAAGGGTGGTGAAGCCCTTGAAAGAACACTGAAAATCGACACAATCGTGTTCGATAAAACAGGAACCCTCACTAAAGGCAAACCTGAACTTACTGATGTTGTATTGACTGCTGGCAATGACAAAGATGAGCTGCTTACTCTTGCAGCAAGTGCAGAGAAAGGCTCCGAGCACCCCCTTGGAGAAGCCATTGTCAAAGCTGCCGAGGAAAAAAAGCTGGAAATTATAGCCGCAGATAATTTCAACTCTATCGCAGGACATGGTGTTGAAGCCACAATCGATGCTAAGCATGTGCTGCTTGGAACCCGTAAGCTCATGGAAGATAATGGTATTGACATCTCATCGCTCACTGAGAATATGGAACGTCTTGAGGCTGAAGGCAAGACCGCCATGATGGTTGCAAAGGACGGGCAGGTAATTGGTCTGCTTGCTGTTGCAGATACTCTCAAGGAAAACTCAAAAGAGGCCGTGGAAAAACTACAAAAGATGGGCATTGAAGTAGTGATGATTACCGGGGATAACAGCAGGACAGCCGATGCTATTGCAGCACAGCTTGGAATTGAGAAAGTGCTCTCAGAAGTGCTTCCTGGAGACAAGGCATCAGAGATAAAGAAGCTACAGGAAGAAGGCAGGATCGTAGCAATGGTTGGAGACGGCATCAATGATGCGCCTGCACTTACGCAATCTGACATTGGTATTGCAATGGGAGCCGGAACTGATGTTGCAATGGAATCCGCACAGATAGTCCTAATAAAGAACGACCTGCGAGATGTGTTGGCTTCCATAAAACTGAGCCGCCTGACAATGAACAAGATCAAACAGAACCTGTTTTGGGCATTTGGTTACAACAGCATTGGCATACCACTTGCCGCAGGTATACTCTATCCGTTCGTCAGCAGGATAGTCATCAGCCCTGAACTTGCAGCGGCTTTCATGGCCATGAGCTCTATTTCAGTCACAACGAATTCCCTGCTCATGAAGAGAAGCAGGATAAAATGAGGAGGCCTCCAAATGGATAAAGTATCAGATAAGAATACAGGAAAATACGCACTTATAGCAAGTATGGTTTCTTCACTTTTACTTGTCATCATTTTTGCAGGGCTTTCTTTTCTGGTCAATAGTTCCAGAACTGTACCACTGTACAGCCAGGTGGATATCATTGCAGGCATGATCTTTGTTTTTATACTGAGCATGATAGTTGCGGCTTCTGTGTGGCCTGGATTCATTGAGAAAAAAACAAAGAATAACTCAAAATAAAAAAGACGTGAAGGAAATTCATTCCTCAAAATCAATATGCGGATTGATATCGCATCCCGTGCACGGCAGGCACATCGTCTCGAAAGTATCCGCACGCAGGCCATGCTCATCCAGTTTTTCCCTCAGGAAACGGTTAAGATCAAGTAACCTTTCTGCAGATGGCCTCTCTATTGTCACCTCGCCTTCACGTAACGGGTGTCTGGCAGCGGCTCTTAGAATTGGAACAACTCCTATGGATACGAGCTCCTCGATACCTTTCTTTGCAGACTCATCTGTTTCCCCAAGGCCAATGATGAAATTGGAACAGACTTTGTTCTTTCCGAATATTTCAACGCCTTCTCTTAGTGCATTAAGCACACATTCAAGATCCTGTTCGGGACAGACCGCGGCGTAGATATCCCGGTCCATGGTCTCAACGTTGTATTTGAGTTCGTCAGCGCCGGCATCCTTTAGCCTGCGTGTGCTGTCCTCGATTGGATATACCGAAACACCAATTGGAACATTATATATTTCTCTGAGCCTGCGAATAAGTTCTTCGGCCCTGTCAACTTCTTTTTCTGCGGAGATTTCAACGCCTGATGTGATGGAGATAGCTTTCATCCTGTCAGTACTGTGAGCATCTGCGATCATCTTCAGCATCTCATCCATTGTTTTAACCTTACCATCTAGCTTTGGAACAGGACAGAACTTACAATCATAAATACATTTTTCACACATTGTTATAAAAGCCTGATCCGGGCAGTGGATAAGTTCTTCTTCAATAATGCCCCTTGCGATCTCAACACCATCTCTTCTTATCACAAGATCCCCATTTTCCATTTCTGCATTTAATGGAGCTTCTTTTTTAACAGTGAGACGGACACGTTTTCCTCCGGACTTGAAGAAAAAAGCCACATTTCCAGCCCCAGGACCCGCTGTGGGAATGGTCAAACCGTGGATGAGAGTCGAATCTATGTTTACGGAACCTACTGAGATAAGTTGTGCTTTTGTTTCTGGTCTCATGAATTCTCCATTAGAAAGTATGACCATTTTTAGTAATATACGTATATAGCCTGTTTTTCTATATAGCTTATTTTTGTATAGGGCACTTTATTGTTTCCCTAAAATGATCCATACCACAGCGGTCTATGACATCGCCCAGCCGTTCTCCTTCAAAAGCATTCTGACGGTAATATTCAATGGTCTTTTCGAGGATATCAAAAACAACTTCCTCTTTGTTCGTCCTGAGCAACTGGTCACCCATACGTGGTCTTTTACCAACTTTACCAGCAACAAAAATAGCAAACCCTTGTGCCTTTGTTTGCATGGCATCTTTGCGGCATGCTGCAATACACAAACCACATGATATACATTTATGCATATCAAGGTAAAGGTTGCCACTCTCTATTTTTATGGCGGACATGTCACAGGTTTTTTCACATTGCCTGCACATGACACAATTGTCTTCAATAAAAACAGGTTCTTCAAAACCCATGATACCAAAATCGTTTTCCTGAACTTTCAGGCAGGATGAGGGGCAGCCAGTTACTGCTATCTTGAACTTATAAGGAACTGCTTTTCCAAAGTATAACTCATCTATTTTTTCACATATTTCCTGACAGTCAATTAGACCACGTTTGCAAACCCTGTCTCCCTGGCATGCCACAACAGCACGTATCTTTTTGCCACTTGCACCCGGACCGATGCCTGCCGAATCCATCTCATTCCTGGCATCTTCGGTGTCATCAAGATGAACGAACGGTATCTCCATGCCCTGACGGGAGGTAACATGTACATAGCCCTTACCGTACCTGTCGGCAGCATCGGCTGCTGCCCTGAGATATTCAGATGTCAGATTGCCACCTGCAGCGTGCAAGCGCATGGAGAAGTAATCGTCCTGCCTTTGGGAAAGAAAACCCTTGTCCTTTAGCAGGTCTTTGTCTGCATTTTTTTTTGCCATTTTGCTCACTTTTTGTTCCGGTCATATGGAATTTATTTGAAAACTGTTAATAATAAAGGAATATAGAACCGATTTACTTATGAATTGCGGGCATAAAAACATTTTGGAATATCCATAAAACACAGAAAACATCACAAATAATGGTGTTGCTGCGAACCTTAATGATTATATCATACAAATTTTGTTTTATACTATAAGAACAATATTGTACACCTTAAAAGGACATCCGTGATCCTGGGAGATTGAGATGCCTATTGACCCTATATGCAAAAAAATAGTCCCTGAGGACACTCCGTGCAAAACAGAATACGGAGGAAAAACGTACCATTTTTGTTCTGACTGGTGCAAGGTTAAGTTCGAGCACCTTGAAAAAAGTGTTATACGAATGAAAAGATCTATTCCTGCCAAAGAGCGCATATCCTTTGGAAAACTTAGGAAAGAAATAATTAAATCGGGGATATGCACCTTATGTGGAGCCTGTTCAGCTAGCTGTGAGTCCATAGCTATCAAAAACGATCTGCCCACACTTGTTGGTAAGTGCACGGCATGTGGTGTGTGTTACAACCAGTGTCCCCGGACCATTACCACTGAAGAAGGACTCATCGGAAAACTACGCAATGCTTACAGTGCACGTTCAGCACTTCCTAACATTAAGGGACAGGATGGCGGAGTTGTGACTGCAATGCTTGCATATGCACTTGATGAAGGGCTCATCGACTGTGCCATTGTCACCAAAAAATCAGAAGAAGAGCCGTGGAAACCTGTACCTATGATCGCACGGACATGCGAAGAATTGTTGGAGTCTTCCGGCAGTATGTACAGCCACAGCATGACGATGAATGCATTGATGAGTGCCATAAAGCAGGGTTTGAGAAGTATCGCGTTTGTGGGTCCGAGTTGTAATATCGATGCTGTCACCAAGATGCAAAAAAGCCCATACGGATTTTTGAATCTCTTCATGAGAGCAAATATACTGAAAATGGGACTTTTCTGCATGGATACTTTTTACTATGAAGGAATAAAGGAATTTGTGGAAAGTAAGAACTTACGCCTTGAAGACATTGAATACATGAAAATACGCAAGGGTCAGTTCGAGTTCCATACTTCAGAAGAGCTAAATGTCTATCCACTTCATGAAATGGATATGTACAGAAGCAGCTCATGCAAATTCTGTACGGATATGGCTTCTGAGAATGCTGATATCTCTTTTGGCGGTGTCGGTACAGCACAGGGACGAACCACAGTCATTGCACGCTCTGGTCTGGGATACGAGTTGTATAATGAAGCCGTTGATAACGGTTACATAGACTCACAACTGCTTGAGGAAAAGGAGATAAAGGGTGCTCTTAACCTTGCGAAGATGAAGAAGATACAGATGTATTCTCTTAACCGCAGGCAAAATTTGTGAGGGTATAAAGCAGGATCATGCAGCGGAAGAACTTTGTTCTGTTCCCGGACAGTTCTTTCAAACATGGTGAACCCTGGCCTTAAAACATCATACCTCAACCTTTCCTGTGCTTAGCAAAATGATTGCAATTCTTATTAGGTGATAATCGGTCATCGAAAGTATTGTATCTTAGCTTTTTGCCAACTATCTTCAAATTGTTCGTGAAGCTGGGCTGACAAAACCGGATCATATATTTTGACCATACCAAATATATTATCTAAAGAAATGGGATCCGCAACTTCTAATATAACCAGATTCTTATCGATCAGTAAGAACCTGTGAGGAGTATCCAGAGACTTTATTTCCAGATTTTCAAAGACCTTTTGCATTACAGTTTCATCTTCTGACGAAATATGCCATTCTCTTAGCACCCTGATCAAAGCCGGGTTTGGGTCGATCATCCTGATCTTAATTCCTTTTTTCATTAAGGGAAGAAGGGTATCATGGAACATTGAAGCGAACATATTTTTGAATTGATCGAATTCCATTGATCTTATATTTCTTGGAACAA
The DNA here is from genome assembly GCA_034008115.1 of Methanolobus sp. Taxonomy (GTDB): domain Archaea; phylum Halobacteriota; class Methanosarcinia; order Methanosarcinales; family Methanosarcinaceae; genus Methanolobus. The sequence goes on along the minus strand of JAVEPM010000009.1, from coordinate 6,842 downwards.
CAATACATATTTCATTTTTAGCTTCATTGTAAACACTTTTGATCATTTTCATAACTTCTGCATTTCCCATTGCGGCGGACCAGAAATGTTGATCGGTTTCATCCTGCGCATGATATTGTGATAATTTGTTTATAATGTCATCGATGGTCTTTCTGAGTGTGCGCAATTCTCTTTGCATTTCTGTTTCCTTTTTTTCAAAGAATTGTTCAAATGCAATATTTGCTTCTATAGCACGATATTTTTTTGGTCTGGAATGTTGAACCTCAACAAACCCCATGGTTTCCAGATAATCCAGAACGGAATAAATTTTACCCATTGGAATCCTTGATCTATTAGAAAGAGTAGCAGCATCTGTAAATCCATCTTTAAGTATGGTTAAATAGGCAACTGATTCATACTTATTGAATCCAACATTTCTTAGTAATTGTTCATTTTCCATTCTTAAACCCCTCTAATGTTTACTAAAGAGTGAAAGCCATATATATAAACAACGTGTTTGTTGTTTATATTATTTGCGCAAGCATATCCTCATGGTTAGATATATGTAAATTTAATATAAAAATAAAAAGATAAGACGAACTGATAATAACTTGATGGCATATATATTAAGAGAAGGTGTTCTCAATGAAACAAAATATAAAACATATCAGTGTATTCATGATAATTCTATTATTGATCGGTATCAGTACCTCAATGACTTGTTCTGCAGCTGTCAATGGCCTTGGAATAACCACTATGGAAGTAACACCCCAGCCAGCAGAACCAGGAAATGATGTAACTCTTAAAATAAGGGTCAGCAACCAAGGTGTGGAGAGCATAGAAGACTTTTCATTGAAAATAGATGTGCAATATCCTTTTTACCTGAAAAGCGAAAGTAAGAATTTCGAGAACAAGAGAATATTAAATGTTGGCTCATCGGTGGATAACACCTATTATCTGACAGTTGACCCCAATGCAACTTCTGGCATTTATCCGGTGAAGTTTGATGTTCATGTCAATAATGTGATCCTGAACCCATCTGATAACAATGTCTATATACAGATCATAGGTAAACCTGATCTCACGGTAAAAGCCGACACTATTGGCGAAATATCTCCTGGAGACACATTCCCATTGCAGCTATCTGTGAGTAATATTGGTACCGGGATGGCGAATAATATAAAGATCAGCTCTGAATCTGAGAATATTCTGATGCTTGGTTCTAACGTTGAACTGATCAACAGGATAATGCCTGCAGAAACATCGCAGGTTAAGTTCGACCTTATTGTAAGAAATGATCTGAAACCCGATGCATACCAGTTTCCTGTTAAGCTCCAGTACATTGATGAGATGGGAGACAATTACACGCTGACCTACAACGTCGGCCTCGACATACTGAACAGTGCCGAGCTTGGCATCCAGAGTATAAAGATAACTCCAACCCAGGTCACGTCTTTGGATCTGGTCCATATTGTTGGTATAATCGAGAATACAGGCAACGGCGATGCAAAACAGGTTATAGTGAACCTGGTAACTGAAGAAGGAGAATATAGGTCATTTATAGGCCAGCTTAAAACCGATGATGACGCACCATTCTATTTTGATATTAAACCCGGATCTGCAGGTGAGAAGAACTTCAACCTGAGCATCTCCTATACCGATGATTTTGGTTCACATGAAATTGAGCAGACAATACCGCTTCAGGTCAGCAGACCAAAAACCAACGTGCTCATGGCCATTGCTCTTATAGTTATCATTGCCCTGCCCGTGGCTTATTTCATCATCAGGAAGAGGCGGAATGAGAATGGACAAAAATGACCTTAAAGTAATGATTTTTCTGGCATATAAGAATCTTACTAAAAGCAAAATCACCTTCATGGTCATTGTTGCTGTAATGGCAATGAGTTTTCTTTCCATTACATTTTTTGCATCGATCATTGATGGTCTTGGATACGAATTTGAGGAGGGCATGATAAGGGGACAGACCGGACACCTCATGATAGAGCCTCAGGAAGATGAACTGTATATTTCCAATTCAAAAGACCTTATCAAAGACATCAGAAGGATTCCAGGGGTTGTTGGTGTTGCACGAAGAATGGATGCCAGCGCAGTGGCAAGGCATAAAAATATAGAGATCGGGAATCCGGTTCTCTTTATAGAGCCTGAAAATGAGAAAGATGTCTCAGATTACTGGAATAGTGTCCTTGTAGGAGAGTACCTGTCACAAAGAGGGACTGATGAGCTGATAATAGGTGCGGATCTGGTAGAGTCCTATGCAGAAGAAGATGATACTCAAAAAAGATTTAATGTGGATGTTGGAGATAAGATCACATTAAGTTTTAGCAACGGATTTGTAAAAGAGTACAAAATAAAAGGTATATATAAGACAGGGTCACGTTTTGTAGATGATAAGATAATAATCAATTTTGATCAGTACCAGACCATATTCGGGTCCACAGATGATAGAGCATCCAGCATCGTAATAGCACTCCCAAGCAGAGGTCTTGAAGAGTCCTACACAAGGGACCTGATAGATCTTGGTGTTAGTGAACAGATCAATAAATGGCAGACAAAGATGGGAGCTGTGAACCAGTTTGTGGGAAGTCTTCAGATAACCAACCAGATAACAGGTACAATAGGACTGCTCACTGCTTTTGCAACTATATATATTATCATATTCATCAACGTCACCAATAAAAGAAAACAAATAGGTATACTCAAAGCTGTGGGTATCAAAAAAGAGATAATCCTGGGGTCATATGTCCTTCAGTCACTGGCCTATGGTATCACCGGAGTTTTAATTGGAAATCTGGCAATGCAATTGTTGCTGTTGCTTCTGTCGATACATCCACTGAGCATGCCCATTGGACCTGTGGTTCCTATTCTGACAAATGAGAGGCTTCTGACCACCAGTGCCACGCTTATACTGGCATCCATAGTAGCCGGGTTTTTCCCGTCCCGAAAAGCCGCAGATGAGAACATACTGGATGCGATATTCGGAGGATGAACATGGAAAGAACGATCATCAGAACAGAGAATCTTGAAAGAGTCTATATTTCAGGTGTAGTTAAAACGTACGCTCTTGTGGACATCAGCATTGAGATAAAGGAAGGTGAGTTTGTTGCCATTATGGGAAAAAGCGGAAGTGGAAAAAGCACTTTGCTGCACCAGTTAGGACTTCTGGATAAGCCTACTAAGGGAAGTCTAAACATAGACGGACATGATGTCATCAATATCTCTGAAAAGGAAAGGACAAGGTTTAGACTTAATGAACTGGGCTATGTTTTCCAGTCATATAACCTGATACCTGAACTGACTGCCATAGAGAACGTATATATCACACCCATGGCAAGGAATATGAAAAAAGAAGAATATGAAAGCATGGCAGAAGAGGTCCTTACGGCTGTGGGACTTGAAGATCGTATGCATCATTACCCATCTGAGCTTTCCGGGGGACAACAGCAAAGAGTGTCCATTGCAAGGGCACTGGTAAATAAGCCAAAGATACTTTTTGCAGATGAACCCACAGCAAATCTTGATTCTGCATCCTCAGAAGATGTTATCAATCTGTTTCGAAAATTCAATCAGGAGATAGGCCAGACCATAGTAATGGTGACCCATGAGCTCGAGGAAGGCGAGAAGGCAGACAGGATCATCTGGGTCAAAGATGGATTACTGGATCCGGAAAAGCTGTAGAGTGTTTGATATGAACCCGGTTACAAAACATGAAAAATATATTCTTCTATGAAACAAAAATTGGCAGGATCGGCATTGTTGAAAGTGGAAATGCTATTACTAACCTGTATTTTCATGAAGATGAAATCCCCGGGGATGTAACGGTAAATGAGACTGAACTGTTAAAAGAGGCAGGCAGACAATTGCATAGCTATCTTGCAGGAAAACAGAAAGAATTTTCACTTCCCCTGGCTCCCGCCGGCACAGATTTCATGCTGCGTGTCTGGAGAGCCTTGCGTGACATCCCGTATGGTGAAACAAGAAGCTACAAACAAATATCGCAAAGCATAGGCGATCAAAAAGCTGCAAGAGCTGTGGGACTTGCCAGCAGCCGTAATCCAGTACCGATCTTTATTCCCTGTCACCGGGTGATCGCTACGAATGGAAAACTGACCGGCTATCGTGGGGGTCTGGATATCAAGGAGCATTTACTGGAGCTGGAAAGGCAAAATATGTGATGCTTTGATGAGATTTTTATGCTGGTGTTTGCTTATGGATGGCCGGGTATAATTTTCTGTATTTTTTACAATATTCAGGATTAATACTATAAGTTCTATACCAGCCTTTTTTATTATCTTTCACAATTCCTTTTTGCTTGAGATTACTGATATGCCAGTTGATAGTAGGCTTAGAAAAGCCCAATTTTTCAGCAAGATCACCATTCGTATTACATTGTCCATTTATTATCGCTAAAATGATCCTCCGGTCAATATCATTTTTAAGTGCAGCAATTATCGTCTTATCCTTTTCATCATAAGTGGAACCGTTCTGGAAATACCGGATTTTTCCTTTTGTATTATAAGATTCGATTATATTTCCAGTTTCCAAAATATTTAAATGATACCTTGCGGTTCCCCTGTTCAATTTATTTTCTTTAACTATTTCACTAACATACGTTCCCGGGCAACGTTTTATAAAATCATAAATTCTTTTCCTGACCGGATTCTCCAGGCTATTTAAAGTATCTATCTTTTTATAGCCACCCAGCATTGGAAATAAGATTTCAGGAGCAGAACTTACATGGGTAATCCCCAGCATTAGAAGAAAGATCCAGTACGGAATGGTTTTGACCTCAAGTTCCTGCACCTCCTCCCCTGTCACCGAAGTACCGAATTCCTCACTGAGGGATGGACGCACTGTGTACTCAGTGGCCACAGCTGTCGAGACGTAAAACAAAAAGAAAAGACAAATGAGAAAAGTTCTCACTTTAGTGCTGGGCCACGTTGAAATTATAAGCTTCCGTTCCACTTACCGATACTCCATATACTCTGAATTCCCATTCTCCGGTTTCTACGTAACCCTGATTCGGTACTATGTCCAGGTGTATCCTGCCATCAACCGCTCCATCATCACTGTCATAGTATGTCCCCACTTTGCTACCACCCGGTGTGTATATGCTCAGCGAAAGAGAATCACTCGTATCACCCCAGTTCAGATCAGCTTCCAGCCACTCAACACCGGCACCCACATCCGATGTATGTATTTTGGTCTGACCCTGACTTACAGAACTGTATACAAGAATGGAAAACAGCGGGTTATCCTCGCCTGAGGGAGAAACTGTATATCCATCGTTGGCCGATACAGCCGGCATTGCCAGCAGAGTCATGACCATAAGTAAAGAAAAAACCTTCCATATCTTCATAATATCACCAGATATAATAGAATTTTCAATCTATATAATTTTTCTGTCCAATGTCTCTAACTGATTCAACATGACAGCAAATTATGCCAGTAAAATCCATGGATCAAAATCAGTTAGACGCTTTGGATAGAAAACATATATAGAAGCCACACCCATGATTATGCAGGGTTCAACCAAACCTACCAAAGAAGAGTTGAACCCTGAGGTTGCCCAGAGGCATGGTTATGTTGGTTTTGATATTGTTTAAAGTTTGCGTAACTTGCCTCTGGAGTAATAAACTAAAGAGGTTTAAAAGAATGAAAACAAATATGAGATTTGGAATCGGCGCATTGCTAACAGCAATGTTGTTGGTGAGCATGGCATTTGTACCAGCTGTGAGTGCAACGGAAGTTACTAATGTAACAGAAAATACTGAAGATGGAGACATTGGAATTAAAAGTATTGGCTTGAATGGCGGAGATTTAACCGTTGATGAATTGAATGGCATCACATGCTCAGCTAATGCAGGTAGCTATTCAGGCTACTATACAGCAGGTCTAACGTACAAAATCAACGTTAACTGGGAATATATTGACACAAGTGATGTAACACTTAAAACTGCATATTTTAAGTTAACAGGTCCAGATACCACCGTTGACGATGTGTCAATAACAGATTATCCTGGAACAACTGATTCAGATAGTGGAACTTTGTCAGTAACGTTTACGCCTCCGAATTCTGGATATTACCATTGGCAGATCTATTGCAGTGAAGGTAGTGAGAGCGATTCTGATACAGGAGACCTCATACTAAAATAATCTGCTTCTGAACAGCTCATTTTGGGATAATATATTCACTATTGACAGAAATGCGACAAAAATCGTGTATTTCATATATTGTCACATTGTTCAAAGTGGCAACTATAAGATTTACATCTATATATTATTCCAAAATTTCTTTTTTAATATTAACATCTCAAAAATGAGTGAAAATATGACACGAAATATGAATTCTAGATTTTATGGGATGACCATAACACTTATAATTTTCTTCCTTTTATCCTTGGCCTTATTTTCAACTCCGGTATCGGCAGTCCAGATTGATCAGGATAACATAGAAAATATCACCGAACAATTAACACAATTCAATAGGATGAGCGGGGTAGAAAACAATAAAGCAGCTGCTTATATAAAAGAGAAAATGGAAGAATATGGTCTGGATGCCCATCTTGAAGATTTCTCTTTTAATGCAACTACTATGGGGACCGGGAAGAATGCTGGCAGTGTTATACAGGTAAACACAAGCAACGTAGTTGGAATAAAGGAAGGTAAAACTGATCAAATTATCATTATTGGGGCACATTATGATACTCTCAGCCCTGAACACCCTGGTGCAGATGACAATGCAGGCGGGGTTGCAGTGATGCTAGAGCTTGCAAGAGTATTCCAGAATGAATCTTTTAACAGAACTGTTTACTTCATTTCATATTCCGGCGAAGAATTTGGAT